>JAUREX010000165.1 GCA_030834485.1 Gemmobacter sp. | reverse complement strand
TGATCCTGACCGACACCTCGCCCGATTTGGTCAGGACCGGCCCGTCCTCGGTCTGCGCGAGATTGAGGCCGAGCCCGAAGCTCGTGTCGGGCGAAAAGGTCGCGGGCCGCTCAAAAAGTGCGCCCAGCCGATAGTCGATGCCCGGCAGCTTGGCGCCGATCTGCGCGATCGCGGCATCGAGGCGCAGCCGCTCGGCCCCGCCCAGCAGGTTGCGGTGCAGCCAGTAGGCCGAGACTGCCACCCCCTCGTCGCTCGAGGTTTCGGCGCCAAAGCCGATGCGGCGCGGGGAGTTGTCGAGGACGGTCATCACCGCGTCGATGCTGCCGTCGGGGTTGATCGCCTCGGCCTCGACGATCGAGACGGCGCGGAAGGTGCCCGTTCGGCGCAACCGTTCGATCGAGCGTTCGAGCAACTCGGGCGAGAAGGGCGCGCCCTGCGGAAAGCCCGCGATGGCCGCGAGGCGTTCGGGGCGCACCGCCGTCTCGCCCTCAAGGCGCAACCGGCCGAGGACGGCGCTCGGCCCCGGGTCGATCCCGGCCTCGACATCGAGCGCGCGCGCCCCGTGGCGGGCGATCAGCGTCTGATCGGCGATGCGCGCCTTGGGGTGCCCGGCCGCGCGCCAGCCCTCGATCGCCGCAGAGGCGGCGTCGGCCACGACCTTGCTGCGGGCCGGCAGGCCCGGGGCGAAGGTCTCGGGCAGCGTGCCGCCGGGCGCGAGCGGGCCGATCTCGGCCGTGCCGAAGGCAAAGACCGGGCCCGGTTCGATCGCGATCTCGACGCGATCGACCGCGCGCGGCGCATCGAGCGGGGCGATCTCGGCGGCCTCGGCGCCGTCAAGGCGGATCGAGATCGCGCCGCCATAGCGCCCCGAGGCATAGAGAACCCCGAGCAGGCGCTGATAATCGGCCTGCGCCGCCGCGAGGATGTCCTGCGCCGAGACGCGCCCCTCGCGCTCGGCCTCGAGCACGAGCGAGGCGGCACGCAGCGCGTCCTCGACGCCCGGATCGGATTGCGCGACGCGAAAGCGCACGCCATCAAGCGCGCCGACCGGCCACGCAAGCGTCAGCGCAGCCGCAAGTGCCAGTCCCGCTGCGCGACGCATCTTGCCCTTTCCCCAGCGACCCGGCCCGACCGGCCGACCCTCCGAAATCCCGCACAACGCTCAGGCGAAGGTCAGCGCCCTGTCGCCCCCCGAGTCGCGGATGAATGTCTGCAGTCCAATCCGGTTCAGGATCGCCAGAAATGGCCTCGGGTCAAGATCTTCGACGTTGACCATGCGACGCACGTCCCAGGTGCCGTCGGCAATCAGCATCGCGGCCGCCACCGGCGGCACCCCGGCGGTGTAGGAAATCCCCTGCGATCCGACCTCCTCATAGGCCTCGCGGTGGTCGGCGACGTTGTAGACGAAGATCTCGGCCGGCGCGCCATCCTTCGTGCCCGCCGTCAGGACGCCGATGCAGGTCTTGCCCGTATAGCCCGGCGCGAGCGAGGCCGGATCGGGCAGCACCGCCTTCACGACCTTGAGGGGGACGACCTCAAGCCCCTCGGCCGTGCGCACCGGCTGTTCGGACAGAAGACCGAGGTTCTTCAAGACCGTGAAGACGTTGATGTAATGATCCCCGAAGCCCATCCAGAAGCGCACATCCGCCTGCGGGAAGTTCGCCGAGAGGGAATGCACCTCGTCATGGCCGGTCAGATAGGCCTTCTGGCGGCCGACGACGGGCAGATCCCATTCGCGCCCGACCTCGAACATGCGGTTGGCGCGCCACTGGCCCCCCTGCCACGACCACACTGTGCCGGTGAATTCGCGAAAGTTGATCTCGGGGTCGAAGTTCGTCGCGAAATAGCGCCCGTGGCTGCCGGCGTTGATGTCGACGATGTCGATCGAGGCCACGGTGTCGAGATGATCGAGTGCTGCGAGCCTTGCATAGGCGTTGACCACGCCTGGGTCGAAGCCGATGCCGAGGATCGCCGTCACCCCGGCCTTCGCGCAGGCCTCGCGGCGCTTCCATTCGTGATTGGCATACCAGGGCGGCGTCTCGCAGATGAGGTCGGGCTCTTCGTGGATCGCGGTGTCGAGATAGGCCGCCCCCGTCTCGATGCACGCCTCGAGGATCGTCATGTTGCAAAACGCCTGCGCGACATTGATGACGATCCCCGCCCCGGTCGCGCGGATCAGCGCCGCGACGGCCGCGCGGTCCATCGCATCGAGCGCATGCGCCCCGATCCCGCGCGCCGCCTCGGGCCCCTGTTTTTCCGAGATCGAGGCGATGATGGCCGCGCATTTTTCCTGCGTGCGCGAGGCGATGTGGATCGCGCCGAAGGCGGCGGCGTTCTGGGCGCATTTATGCGCCACCACATGCCCGACCCCCCCGGCCCCGATGATGAGGACATTGCGTTTCATGGCGGACCCTCCTTCAGTTCGTCACGACAGGCTCGCGGCATAGTCGCGATAGTCGAATGCGCGCACGACCCGCTCCTGCCCGTCGGCCTCGAGCAGCACGATCGCGGGCATGTTCAGGCCGTTGAACCAGTTCTTCTTGACCATCGTGTAACCGGCGGCGTCGGCGAAAGAGATCCGGTCGCCGGGGCGCAGCGGGGCGGGCAGCTGGAAGGTGCCGAAGACATCCCCCGCAAGGCAGGACTTGCCGCAGATCATCCACTCATGCGGGCCGGTCGGCCCCTCGATGCGCGCCGACTGGCGATAGATCAGCAGATCGAGCATATGCGCCTCGGTAGAGGCATCGACGATGGCGATGTTGCGCCCGTTCCAGAGCGTGTCGAGCACCGTGACCTCGAGCGTCGCGGCCTGGGTGATCGCAGCCTCGCCGGGTTCGAGATAGACCTGCACGCCATGATCGGCGGCAAAGCGCCCGAGCCGCGCCGCGAGGCGTTCGAGCGCATGGAGCCCCGAGGAATCGACGAAGGGCACGCCCGAGCAATCGAGGACGAAGGCGCGCGGCTCATCCGCGATGCGCTCGAGCACCGCGCCAAGAAGGGCGGCCGTCCCGAAGAACCACGGGCCGCGCAGATGCCAGACCGCGACGGCACCGCGCCCGCCGGGCGGCGCCGGCGCATCCTCGGGCGGGGTTTGGGCCGATTCGAGCCGCGTTGCCTCGGCGATGCGGCGCAGCGCCACCGCCCCCCCGATCGCGGCGCCGGCCACGATCCCCTCGACCAGGTCGCGAAAGACCACGAGCAGGAAGGTCACGAGCACGATCGCGGCATCGGCGCGCGAGGCGCGCATGAGGCCGATCATCGCCGTCCGCTCGGCCATGCCCCAGGCCACGACGATCAGCACGCCCGCGAGTGCCGCAAGCGGCACATGCACCGCAAGCGGCGCGGCCAGCACCATGAAGCCCAGAAGCCACAGCGCATGCAGCATCCCCGACACAGGGCTGAGCGCGCCCGCCCGCACATTCGTGGCCGTCCGCGCGATCGTCCCCGTCACGCAGAACCCGCCAAAGAGGGCCGAGCCCATGTTGGCCACGCCCTGCGCCACCAGTTCCGCATTCGGGCGGTGGCGCCGGCCGGTCATCCCATCCGCGACCGTCGCCGAGAGGAGCGATTCGATCGCGCCCAAGAGCGCGAAGCTCCCCGCCCAGGGCAGCGCCGCGATGAGCGTCGCGGGGCTGATCTCGGGCAGGCCCGGCATGGGCGGCAGGCGCGGCAGCGCGCCGAAGCGCGTCCCGATCGTCTCGACCGGCAGCCCCAGCGCCGCGACCGCGCCCGAGGCGAGCGCGATCGCGATGATCATCCCGGGCCAGCCCGGCCGGAACCGCCGCAGCCCCACGATCAGCGCCACCGTCCCGGCCGTCAGCGCGGCCGCCGCGGGGGTGAAGCTCGCGCGCGCCTCCCAGAGCGCGGCGAGCTTGGGCAGGATCGCCGCCGGCTCCGCCCCGCCTAGATCGAGGCCGAGCGCGTCGCGCATCTGCGAGGCGAGGATGATGACGCCGATCCCCGCGCTGAAGGCCACCGTCACCGGATAGGGGATGAAGCGGACATACCCCCCGAGCCGCGCCCGCCCGATCGCGGCCAGAAGCACCCCCGAAAGGAAGGTCGCGAGGATGAGGCCGTCGAGGCCGATCTGCATCACGCAGGCCGAGACGAGCACGATGAACGCCCCCGCCGGCCCGCCGATCTGGTGGCGCGAGCCCCCGAGGAGCGAGACGAGGAAGCCCCCCACGATCGCGGTGAAAAGCCCACGCTCGGGCCCGACCCCCGAGGCCATCGCGATCGCCATCGAGAGCGGCAGCGCCACGATCGCGACCGTGAGCCCCGCAAGCGCATCGGCCCTGAGGGCCGCAAGCCCGTAGCCCTCGCGCAGCACGGTGAGGAGCTTGGGCTCGAACTCACCCGCCGGTGCCGGACCCGGTTGAGTGCCCTCGCGCGCTGCGCCGATCATGCCGCCTTCCGATCCCGTGCCGGTCGCGCCATTCCTGCGCCTGCGCGGGGCGGGGCGCAAGCCCGCTCAGCCGCAGGGGCGCCGATAGAGGTGCCAGCTTGCGTGACCAAAGAGCGGCAGCACGATGAAAAGGCCCGCAAAGGCCGGGATCATCCCGACAAAGATCGCCGTCGCGATGAAGCCGCCCCAGCCGAGCATCAAGGGCGCATTCGCGCGCACGCAGGCAAGGCTCGCGAGCATCGCGGTGACGAAATCGACCTCGCGCACGAGCAGCATCGGCAGGCTCAGGACCGCGAGCGCATAAAGCACGGTCGCGAATCCCGCCCCGACGGCGGTGCCGAGCACGATCATCCCGATCCCGTTCGGGGTCAGCCACACCGCAAGCGACGAGGTCGGGTTCGTCATCACCTGCAAGCCCATGAAGAGCGCGAAGATCATGTGGGCGACGAAGT
>JAUREX010000164.1 GCA_030834485.1 Gemmobacter sp. | reverse complement strand
ATCTGCGCTATGCCGATGCGGTGGTCGGGCTGATGGCCGGGGCGGGGCGGGTGCTGGCGCCGCTCGCCGATCCGCTGGCGCTCGGCGGGGTGGTGGCGGCGGGGCTGCCGTTCGCGGGCGTGCCCGTCGCGGTCGGGACGATGGATGCCTGGGCCTCGATGTTCGGGCTCGGCGTCGGGGCCGAGAGGCAGGCCTTTCACCTCTCGGGCACGAGCGAGGTTCTGGGCGCGATCGCGGCGCGGGGCGCAGGTGCCGCGGGCGTCATCAGCTTTGCGCCCTGGCGCGGCATCCGGCTGCACGCCGCGCCGACGCAGGCGGGGGGCGCCTCGCTCGCCTGGCTCGGGCGGCTCATCGGGCGCGATGTGGCCGAGCTTGGCGCGCTGGCCGGCGCCGCACCCATCACCGCGCGCAGCCCGCTGTTTCTGCCGCATCTCGAGGGCGAGCGCGCGCCGCTCTGGGATGCGCGCACGCGCGGCGGCTTTGCCGGCCTCGGCAGCGCCGACGGCCCGGCCGAGCTTGCCCGCGCGGTGATGGAGGGGGTCGCCTTTTCGGCGCGCCTCGCGCTCGAGGCGGTGGCGGAGGCGGCCGGGATGCCGATCCCCGAGTTGCGCCACGGCGGCGGCGGGGCGGCATCCGATGTCTGGTGCCAGATCCGGGCCGATGCGCTGGGGCGCGGCCTGAGGCGGGTCGCAGCGCCCGAGACGGGCGCGACGGGGGCGGCGGCGATGGCGGCCGTCGCGGCGGGGCTTGCGCCCGACATCGCGACGGCGACCGCCCGCCTCGTGCAGGCGGATCGCGATTTCCTGCCCGACCCCGAGGCCGCCGCGCTTGCGGATCGGCGCTTCGCGCTCTATCGCGCGCTTTATGAAGGGCTCCAGCCCATCCATCGCGCGCTCGTCCCCGGCTGAGGGCGGCCGCGCCCCAAACCGGGGATGACACATGCGCAAGGTGCCGCTCGGCCGGACGGGTCTGCACGTCTCGGCGCTCTGCCTCGGGACGATGACCTTCGGCCGCCAGACCACGGCCGCCGAGGCGCACGCCCAGCTCGACCGCGCGGCGGAGGCCGGGATCGACTTCATCGACACGGCCGAGATGTATCCAACGAACCCGGTGATGGCCGAGACGGTCGGCCTGAGCGAAGAGATCATCGGCGAGTGGTTCGCGAGCCGCGGCGGGCGGTCGGGCTGGACGGTCGCGACCAAGATCGCCGGGGCGGGCAGCAAGGCGCGGGGCGGTGAGCCCATCACCGGTGCCGCCATCCGCCGCGCGCTAGAAGCCTCGCTGCGCCGGCTGCGCTGCGAGCGGATCGAGCTCTACCAGTTCCACTGGCCCAACCGCGGCAGCTATCACTTTCGCCAGAGCTGGACCTTCGACCCCTCGCGCCAGGACCGCGCCGCGACGCTTGCGCATATGGTCGAGGCGCTCGAGACGCTCGGGGCGCTGAAGGCCGAGGGCAAGATCGCGCATTTCGGGCTCTCGAACGAAAGCGCCTGGGGCATGGCGCAATGGCTGCGCCTCGCCGAGGCCGGCCACGGCCCAAGGCCCGCGTCGATCCAGAACGAATATTCGCTGCTCTGCCGGCTCTATGACACCGATCTGGCCGAACTCGCGGTGCATGAGGATGTGACGCTGCTTGCCTTCTCGCCCCTCGCGGCGGGGCTGCTGAGCGGGAAATACGCGGGCGATGCGGTGCCCGAGGGGTCGCGGCGCGCGGCGACGCCCGACCTCGGCGGGCGGATCGCGCCGCGCGTCTGGCCCGCGATCGAGGCCTATCGCGCGATCGCGGCCGGGGCGGGGCTTGACCCGATCCGCATGGCGATCGCCTTCACCCTCTCGCGGCCCTTTCCGGTCGTGCCGATCGTGGGGGCAACGACGCTCGCGCAGCTTGAGCATCTGCTGCCGGCCGCCGATCTCGCGCTCTCGGCCGATGTGCAGGGCGCGATCGCCGCGGCGCATCGCGCGCATCCGATGCCCTATTGACGCGGGCGCGCCGTTTCGGCGCAGGATCGGGCCAAGGCTTCGACGCAGCGCAGCACGAGGGGGCAGACCATGCCGGCGATTTCCGCGCTCGACCTTCTGGGCGTCGTCCTCTTTGCCGCGACGGGCGCACTTGCCGCCTCGCGCAAGGAGCTCGACATCGTGGGCTTCGTCCTTCTCGCGACCGTCACCGGGATCGGTGGCGGCACAGTGCGCGACCTCATCCTCGGGGTGCCGGTGTTCTGGGTCGCGGATCCGATGCCGGTGATCCTGTGCGGCGCGACCGCGATCGCGGTCTATTTCACCGCGCATCTGGTCGAATACCGCTATCGCTGGCTTTTGTGGTGCGACGCGGTGGCGCTTGCTGCCTATGGCGTCTTCGGCGCCTTCAAGGGGTATGCCGAGACGGGCTCGGGCGTGATCGCGGTGGTCATGGCCGCCCTGACCGGGAGTTTCGGGGGCATCCTGCGCGATGTGCTCGCCAATGAGCCCTCGGTCCTCCTGCGGCGCGAGATCTATGTGACGGCCCCTGTCGCGGGGGGCGCGGTGTTCGTGGCGGCGACGCTGGCGGGTGCGGGGCAATGGGGGGCGGTCGCGGCGGGCGTCGCGGTCGCCTTCGCGATCCGGGCGGGCGCGATCGGGCTTGGCTGGTCCCTCCCGGTCTATCGCTCGCGCCCCGGGCGGCCGGTCGGCGGGTCGGGCGACGGGCCCGGGAGCGCTTGAGGTCGGGGGGGCTTGAAGTCGGGCGCGCGCGGCGCGAAGGTCCGCCCATGCGATCCCCGCACCCACCCGAGCCCCCGAGATGACCGAGCCCAAGCGCGGCTTCGAGCCCGCCGAATTCGCCCGCCGCCTGGCGCGCGCCCAGAGGATGATGACCGAGGCGGGCTTCGACGCCCTCGTCTTCACCACGCCCCACAACATCCGCTGGGCGACCGGCTTCGAGAGCCAGTTCTGGGAGAGCCCGACGCGCCCCTGGTTCGTCGTCCTCCCGCGCGAGGGGGGGCCGATCGCCGTCATCCCGGAAATCGCCGCCCCCCAGATGGCCGCGACCTGGGTCGAGGACATCCGAACCTGGCCCTCGCCGCGCCCCGCCGATGACGGGACCGCGCTGCTCGCGGGCGTGCTCGAGGGGCTGCCGCGCCGCTTTGGCCGCACGGGATGGGAGCTCGGTCGCGAGATGGCGCTGCGCATGCCCGTCTCGCAATTCCTCGATTTGCGCGGCCGGTTGCGGGGGATCGACTGCGCGGACGCGGGCGCGCTGATCTGGGCCATCCGCATGGTCAAGACCGAGGCCGAGATCGGACATATCCGCCACATCTGCACCATCGCCTGCGATGCCTATGACCGCGTGCCGGACCTCGTGCACGCGGGCATGACCGAGCGCGAGGCCGCGCGCGCGCTCAGGATCGAACTCGCGCGCCTCGGGGCCGATTCGACCCCCTTCCTGCCCGCGATCGCGGGGCCGGGCGGGGTGGCGCAGATCGTCTGCGGCCCGAACGACCGGGTGATCGCGCCGGGCGATGTGCTCTTCTTCGACACGGGCTCTACCTTCGACGGCTATTGGTGCGACTTCGACCGCAACTATGCGGTCGGGCAGATCCCCGACGCCGCGCTGCGCGCGCATGAGGCGATGTGGCGCGCGACCGAGGCCGGCATCGCCGCCGCCCGCCCGGGTGCCACCACCGATGACGTCCACCGCGCGATGGCCGCGATCATCGACGCGGCCGGCTCGCTCGGCAACAACGTGGGCCGGCTCGGCCACGGCCTCGGGATGCAGCTGACCGAGCCGCCCTCGCACATGCCGGGCGATGGCACGGTGCTGACCGAGGGGATGGTCCTCACGATCGAGCCCGGCATCGAATACGCCCCCGGCCGGATGATCGTGCATGAGGAAAACCTCGTGGTGCGGGCCGGTCCCCCCGACCTCCTCACCCGCCGCGCCCCGCGCGAGATGCCGCGGATCGGCTGAGGATGCGGGTCACCGAAAACCCCTGGCGCGGCGCGGGAATCGCCGCACTCGCCGACCTCGCAGAGCGGGTGCGCGACGATGCGGGCCCGGCGCGCGCGCTCTTGGCGCGCTGCCCGCGGGCGGCGCCGACGCCCCTGCTGCCGGCCCCGGCGCTTGCGCGCGCGGCCGGTGTCGCGGCCGTCATGCTCAAGGACGAACGCGCGCGCATGGGGCTTGGCAGCTTCAAGGCGCTCGGGGCCGCGCATGTGATCGCGGCCGAGGCGATGGCGGCGGGCGGCCGCCTGCCCGGGCGCATCTTCGTCGCGGCAAGTGCGGGCAACCACGGGCTGTCGGTCGCGGCCGGGGCGCGCGCCTTCGGCGCCGAGGCGGTGATCGTGCTGGCCGAGACGGTGCCCGAAGCCTTCGCCCGGCGGCTGTCCGAGCGCGGCGCGCGCGTCGTGCGGGCGGGCGCGGTCTATGAGGAAAGCATGGCCGCCGCCGTCGAGATCGCCGCGCGCGAGGGGGGCACGCTCTTGTCCGACAGCTCGTGGCCCGGATACCTCGACCTGCCCGCAGGCGTGATGGAGGGCTATCTGATCCTCGCGGCCGAAGCGGCCGAGGCGATGGGATCGCCCCCCACCCACATCCTGCTGCAGGCGGGCGTCGGCGGGCTGGCGGCGGCGGTCGCGGCCCATGCGCGGCGCGTCTGGGGCGATCTGCCGCGCATCGTCGTGGTCGAGCCCGAGGCCGCGCCGGCGCTTGCGGCCTCGATCGCGGCGGGGCGGGCGGTGGTGGCGCCGGGTCCAGTCTCGTGCATGGGCAGGCTCGATTGCAAGGAACCCTCGATCCTGGCACTCGCGTCGCTCGCGCGCGATGCAGACGCTTTCGCCCTCATCTCCGAGGCCGAGGCCGAGGCCGGGGGCGCGCGGATGGCCGACCTCGACCTCGCG
>JAUREX010000163.1 GCA_030834485.1 Gemmobacter sp. | reverse complement strand
GACGGTGCGGGCCCGCCTGCAGGGCTCCCGCCTGGGGGGGCACGCCCTGGCCCTGGAATTCTCGGCGACGGGCGGCGCTGGGGGAGGGGAGGACGGCGGGAGCGGGAGCGGCGCGCCGCCCCCCGCCGCCGCCGCACCCGCACCTGCCACGCCCGCCGCGGCCGGCGCCCGGACAGAAGCGCGATGGTCCAGACCCGATCCTCGGCCGGGGCCTCGCGGAAATAGGCAGCAAGGGCCGCGACCTTGGCGCCCGTCCGCGTCGTCGCGTCGAGCGCGGCGAAGAGGGCGGCAAAGCGCCTCATTCGCCCTCCCCCTCGCCCTCGCGCGCCTCGCGGCCCGTGGCGACGACATCGGCGTCAAGGCCCTGCTCGCGCAGCCAGCGGGCGAAGGGGACGGTGTAGCCGTGGGTGACAAAGACGCGCCCCGCCCCCGTCGCGGCGATGGCGCGGTTCAGCGCCGGCCAGTCGGCATGGTCCGAGATGACGAAGCCCCGCCCCAGCCCCTGCCGCCGCCGCACCCCCCGCAGCGCCATCCAGCCCGAGGCGAAGGCCGTTTCATGCGGCCCGATCCGCCGCGCAAAGCCCGCCTCGCCCAGGGCGGCAGGGGGCGCGATCACGAGTGCGCCGGCAGGCGCCCGCGTGCCCGCGCCGAGCGTCTGCACCTCGGGCACGCCATAGCCCTGCGCGCGCAGGATGCGGCTCATGCCCTCGACGGCCGGGTGCGCGCAGATCGGGCCCGGCCCGTCGCGCAGCGCCGCGATCAGCCGCTGCGCCTTGCCGAGGCTGTAGGCCCCGATCACCGCGGCCTTGCCCGCGGCCGCCGTCTCGGCCCACCAGCGCAGGATCTCGGCCACCACCTCGGCCTGCGGCGCCCAGCGAAAGACCGGCAGGCCGAAGGTGCATTCGCTGACGAAGGCGTGGCAGGCGACCGGCTCGAACGGCTCGCAAAGCCCGTCGGGTTCGAGCTTGTAGTCGCCCGAGACGACCCACACCTCGCCCCCGCGCGCCACCCGCACCTGCGCCGAGCCCGGCACATGGCCGGCGGGGTGGAAACTGACCTCGACGCCGCCGCTCCGCCGCACCTCGCCCCAGCCCAGCCCCTCGATCGCGACCGCGCCGAGGCGCGCGCGGATCACCGGCACCGCCGCCGCCGAGGCAAGATAGGCGCCGCTGCCGCCGCGCGCGTGGTCGGCGTGGCCATGCGTCACCACCGCCCGCTCGACCCCGCGCGGGGGGTCGATGTAGAACCCGCCCTCGGGGCAGAAGATGCCGCGGTCGGTGAAGGTCAGAAGCGGATCGCGCGCCATGGGGCGCAGGATAGGGCGCGGCGGGGGCGCCGGAAACCCCCGCAGAAATCCCTCAGAACCCCCGCAGGGTTGATCCATGTCGTTGCGCGCCCCTGCCCGTGGGGCGATTCTCTGGCCGATCAGCCCGAGGAGAGAAAACCCATGCTCGAGATCAGCCCCGCCAAGGTCGTGCAGGTCATCTTCCAGTCGCGCGAGGGCGACCGGGCGGATGAGGAACTCGAAGCCTTCATCGACGCGATGAACGAGGATGAAAAGACAAGCCTCGTGGCGCTCGCGTGGGTCGGGCGCGGCGCCTTCGATGCGGCCGAGTTCGACGAGGCCCGCGCCATCGCCGCCGCCAAGGCCACGACTCCGACCGCGCGCTACCTCATGGGGATGCCGCATCTGGCCGAGAACCTCGAAGCAGGCCTCGATGCGATGGGCATCGACGTGACCGAGGCCGAAGAGGATTTCCTCTGACCGCGGGCCCCGCGCGCCTCAGAACGGGATCGGCGCGAACTGGATGCCGAAGCTCGTCCCCTCGGTCGCGAAATAGTCGATCGAGGCGCGCGTGCGGCTGTAGCCGACGCTGACCCGCAGCCCGCGCCCGAGCGGCACGACCAGCGCGGCACCAAGCGNCGTCTCGGTCCGCGGCACGCCGAAGAAGAAGCTGCCCGAGGCGGCAGAGATGCGCGTCTCGACCCGCACCCACCTTTCCCCGAGCGGGATGCGGACGCGCCCGACCGCCTCGCGCCGCAGCGCGTGTCGCCCCGCGACCGCCGAGCCCGCCATCAGGGCAAGGCCCGTCTGCCAGCCGTTCTGGTGGATCGCGTCGATGCCGCCCAGGATCCGCCGCTGGCCGGCGAAATCCTGAAGCGCGCGCGCCACGCCCAGATGCGCCTCGGCATGGGTGCGGCCGGGCGTGGTGAAGACGCGCCCGACCCGCAGGGTCGTTGCGCGCGCGTCCGTCGTCGCAAGGCGCCGCAGCGTCCGGCGCGCTTCGGCGCAAAGCTCGGTGAACCAGCCCCGCGCCAGCCCCCGCTCGAGGCAGGCCGAGAGGCGCGCGCCGCGGATGCCTGCGCCCGCGGCGCCGTCGGTCGCCCCCGACCACGCCCCCACCACGCCAAGCCGCACCCCCGGCGGGGCGGCATGCGCGAGCGCCACCCCGACCTCGGCCCCCGCGACGATGCCCGAGGTGCGCACCCGCGCGGGGTCGCCCCGAAGGACCAGCGGCCCGATCACCAGCGGCCGGTCGGGGTTGCCGCCGTTGATGTCGCCCTCGTGGCGCAGGATGGGGATCACGAAGGGCGCAAGGCGCGGCGCCGCGCCCGGCGCGCCTATCTGGCGCTCGAACCGGCCCTGCGCGCGCGCGAGCGCCATGATTGCCCCGAACTCGGCCCCCCCGATCGCCCGCCCCGCCGCCTGCCCGAGCCGGCAGTGCAGCTCGAGCCGCCCGCTCGGCGCTTCGGCGCAGATCGCAGGCCCGCCCGCCCCGGCGCGCGCGGCCGTGCCATGCATCAGGGCAAGGATCGCCGCCATGATCGCAAGAGCGCCTCGGACAGGCCGCAGCAGCCCAGTTCCGACCCGCCCCGCCATCCCGCCCCCAATGCGCCCCGATCAATGCGCGCGAGACTGGCCCCGCGCGCGGTGGCGCGTCAAGGGTGCGCCTGCTCAGTCCTCGGTGCGGGCGGCGATGTGAAAGCCATAGCTCAGATGCGCGCTGTGGCGTTCATAGAGCGCGATCTCGGCTTCTTCGGCGGCGACGAGGGCCGCGGCTTCGGCCGATCCCGCGTGGCGCGCGAGGAAATCCGCAAAGCGCGCCCGGAGCGGATCGTAGAAATGCCCCAGCCAGCAATCGGGCGGCAGGGCGAACCAGCCGAGGATGCGATAGCCCGCCGCCTCGAGGACGGCGGTCTTGGCCGAGGGCGTCGCGACCTCGGGATATTGCGCCTCCCAATAGCGGGTCAGCGCATCGGGCCTCTGGGCGCCGAGCCAGCTCAGGTCCGACACCGCGAGGATCCCGCCCGGGCGCAGCAGGGGCCGCCAGGCCGCGACGCCCGTGGCAAAGCCCATGTTGTAGATCGCCCCCTCGGACCAGATCGCATCGAGGCTGCCCGGCGCGAAGGGCAGCGGCTCCATCGGGGCGCAAAGCGTGGTGATGCGCCCGCCGAGCCCCTCGCGCGCCGCGGCCGCATCGAGATCGGCGAGGAATTCGGCGCAGAAGTCGACGGCGGTGACATGGGCATCGAGATCGCGCGCGAGCACGCGCGTCGAGGCCCCGGTGCCGCAGCCGATGTCGGCGATGCGAAGCCCTGACCGCCCCGCCAGCCCCGAGAGGGTCAGCGCAAGGCGCGTCGCCTCGGGGCTGCCCGGCCCCTGCCGCGCGCCGCCGCGATGCAGATCGATGAGCAGCGCCAGATCGTCCACCCCGCCCTCCCTCTCGGCTCCACCCTGACCCTGACCACGCGGCACCGGCCCGTCAAGGCTCTGCGGCCCTTGCCGCCTGCGCGGCAGGTGTTAGAACACAAGAGGAACAAGCCGGGGAATCGGGGGATGCGGGCGCGGCGGATTGCGGTGGTGTGGCTGCCCCGGCTGGCGAGCGAGCGCGCCATGCGCCGGGTCCGCTCCGATCCCGGCCAGCCCTTTGCGGTGGTGGCCGAGGCGGGGGCGCGGCAGGTCCTTGCCTGCGTCTCGGCGGCGGCGGCGGGCCAGGGGCTCGGGGCGGGGATGACGCTTGCGGATGCGCGCGCGCTCTGCCCCGGGCTCGCCACCCGGCCGGCCGATCCCGCCGCCGATGCGGCCGCGCTTGGCGCGATGCTGCGCTGGGCGGGGCGGTTCTCGCCGCTGGTCGGGCGGATGGGGGCGGAGGCGCTCGCGCTCGACATCGGCGGGGTCGGGCATCTCTTCGGGGGCGAGGCGGGGCTTTGCGCGGCGATCTCGGCCGGCCTCGGGCGGGCGGGGTTCACGACGGCGACGGGTGTTGCCGACACGCCCGGCGCGGCCTGGGCGCTTGCCCGCCACGGCGGGGGCATCGCCGGCCCGGGGGCAACGCTCGGGGCGATCGGGGCGCTGCCGCCCGCGGCGCTGCGCATCCCGCCCGCGGCGGCCGAGGCGCTCGGGCGGCTCGGGCTGCGGCGCATCGCCGATCTGGCCGCGCTGCCGCGGGCGGGGCTTGCGCGGCGCTTCGGGCCCGAGGTGGTGATGCGGCTCGATCAGGCGCTCGGCGCCCTGGCCGAGCCGATCTCGCCCGAGGCCGAGGCCCCGCCCTTTGCGGCGCGCCTCAGCCTGCCCGAGCCGATCGGGCGGACCGAGGATGTGGCGGCGGGGCTTGAACGGCTGCTCGAACGGCTCTGCGCGCGCCTCGCGGCGGCGGGGCAGGGGGCGCGGCAACTCGTGTTCGAGGCCGCCCGCGTCGATGCCACCACGGTGCGTCTGCCGCTGGGCCTGGCGCGCGCGCGCCATGATGCGGCCGGGATCGCGCGCCTCTTTGCGCCGCGCCTCGAGGAGATCGACGCGGGCTTCGGGATCGAGCGGCTGCGCCTTGTCGCGCCCCTGACCGAGCCGATGCCGCCGGTGCAGATCGCCGCCGGCGCCGCCCCCGCCGCGACCGATGAGCGGATGGCCGACCTTCTGACCCGGCTCGGCAACCGGCTGGGGTTCGAGGCGCTGCGGCGCCTC
>JAUREX010000162.1 GCA_030834485.1 Gemmobacter sp. | reverse complement strand
CCGTCTCCGCAGCAACACCTCTCGCTTCGTCGCTTCCAACGCCGCGTTATTCGTCGTTTCCATCGCCCCCGCCGTCAACACCGCCGGCACCGCGACCAGCGCCGCGAGCGGCTCGGCCAGACCCCTGCCGAGGGCCGCGTCATCGGCCACGAGCACGCGCGCCACACCCTGCATCGTCGCCGCCTCGGCCGCAGCCGCCGCAACACCCGACCCCGCCACCAGCACCGTCACCGGCCCGAGGCTGCGCGCCGCCGTCAGCGCCTTTGCGGTCGCGTCGAGCGCGAGAGCCCCCCCGTTCACCTCGGCAATCAGCAGAACACCCATCAGATCACCCCCGCCTCGTCCTTGAGTTTCGCGATCAGCTCATCGACCGATCCGACCTTGACGCCCGCCTTGCGCCCTGCGGGCTCGACCGTGCGCAGCACCGTCAGGCGCGGGCTCACATCGACGCCGTAATCCGCGGGCGTCTTGGCCGCGAGGGGCTTGGTCTTGGCCTTCATGATGTTGGGCAGGCTCGCATAGCGCGGCTCGTTGAGGCGCAGATCGACCGTGATGATCGCGGGCAGCTTCACCCGGATCTGCTGGAGGCCGCCATCGACCTCGCGCACTACGTCGGCATGATCGCCCGAAATCGCGATCTCGCTCGCGAAGGTCGCCTGCGCCCAGCCCAGAAGTGCCGCCAGCATCTGACCCGTCGCGTTCATGTCGTTGTCGATCGCCTGCTTGCCCGCCAGCACGATGCCCGCGCCCTCTTCGCGCACGACCGCGGCCAGAAGCTTCGCCACCGCGAGCGGTTCGATGTCGGTGTGCACATCCGCCGCCGCCTCGATCAGGATCGCGCGGTCGGCCCCCATCGCGAGCGCGGTGCGCAGCGTCTCCTGCGCCTGCTTGACGCCGATCGAGACGACGACGACCTCGGTCGCGACGCCCTTCTCCTTCAGGCGGATCGCCTCCTCGACGGCGATCTCGTCGAAGGGGTTCATCGACATCTTGACGTTGGCGAGATCGACCCCCGAGCCATCCGCCTTGACGCGGACCTTCACGTTGTAGTCGATCACCCGCTTGACCGGCACCAGCACCTTCATCGCAGCGTCCTTTCTGAGGGAGAACGTCGTTTCACGGGCGCGTCAATAGCGCCAAGAAGCGGGAAATGACAGTGCAAAACCGACATTCCCCGGCCCTGCCCCGCCCTTGCTAGCGCGTGAGCCCCGGCACCCACAGCACATCGGCGCGGCCGTCGTCATTGGCGATGCGGCCTGCGACGAAGAACCAGTCCGACAGACGGTTGAGGTATTTGACCGCCTCGGGGTTCACCGCCTCCATCGTCGCAAGCTCGACCGTCAGCCGCTCGGCCCGCCGGCAGATGGTGCGGCACAGATGCATCTGCGCCGCGAGCACCGACCCCCCCGGTAGGATGAAGCTGCGCAGCGGCTCGAGCCGGGCGTTCATCGCGTCGATCTCGGCCTCGAGCCGGCCCACCTGCGATTCGATCACCCGCAGCGGCGGATAGGGCGCCTCGGCGTCGCGCTCCATGTCGGGCCGGCAGAGATCGGCGCCGAGATCAAAGAGATCGTTCTGGATGCGCGCCAGCGCCGCATCCGTCTCGCCCGCCGCATGCAGCCGCGCGAGGCCCACGGTCGCGTTCGTCTCATCGACCGTGCCATAGGCAGCGACGCGCGTCGCATGTTTCGCGACCCGTGCGCCATTGCCGAGCGCGGTCTCGCCCGCATCCCCGGTCTTGGTGTAGATCTTCGACAGGACGACCATCATTCCCCCAGCTGGTTGCGCAGGAACATATATCCGACCACGAGCGCGACCACGACCGCCTGCGCGATGATCCGCCAGCGCATCATCCGGTTGCCGTGGCGGCGGTTGAACTCGCCCCCGCGGGCAAAGCCGCCGATCCCGACCATGAGGATCGCGACCACGATCAGACCGCCGATGCCGGCAATCAGGAACAGCGGATCATCGCGCAGCATCTCGGGCCCCTCCGTCGCGGACGGCTGCATCTAGCGCATCCACCGCCACGCGCAACCCGGGCCTAGCCGCGCGCGAGGATCCGGTCGAGCATCCGCCCCGTCAGCACGCGGCGCAGGATCGCGAAGGCGCGCGCCGGCACCGTCACCCGATAGCGCAGCCGCGGCCGCGGATCCTCGAGCGCGCGGATGAGCGCGGCCGTCACCGCCGCGGCCGGCAGCTCGAAGCGGTCGGGGCCGCGATCTTCGTAGAGTCGGCGCAAGAGCGTCGCGCGATAAAGTGGGGCGAGCGCGGAACGCTCCCAATCGACCCAGCGCTCGAAATTCGCGATGGCGTTCTGGCGGATGCGCGAGGTGACGGGCCCCGGCTCGATCAGCACGACCTCGATGCCCGAGCCGCGCAATTCGAGCCTGAGCACATCCGACAGCCCCTCGAGCGCGAATTTCGTCGCGACATAGGCGCCCCGCCACGGGATCCCGACAAAGCCCAGCATCGACGAACACATCACGATCCGCCCCGCGCCGCGCGCCCGCATCGCCGGGATCAGCCGCCGCGTCAGGTCATGCACCCCGATCAGATTGGTCTCGAAGATCGCGCGCATCGCCTCGCGCGGGATGTCCTCGACCGCGCCCGGCACCGCAAAGGCGCCGTTGTTGAACACCGCATCAAGCTGCCCGCCCGTGCGCGCCAGCGCCTCGGCCGCGCCCGCCGCGACGCTCTCGCCGTCGGCCTGATCAAGAACGAAGCTCTCGAGGCCCTCGGCCCGCAGCCGCGCGCAATCCTCCTCCTTGCGGCAGGTCGCGAGCACCCGCCAGCCGCGCGCCCGCAAGCCCCGCGCCGCGTCGAGCCCGATGCCCGACGAACACCCCGTGATGAGAACGCTGCGCATGCTGACCCCTCCCGACCCGGCGCCGCGGCGCCCTCAGCCCCTGGCGCACCATAGCCGGGCGATGTCGAGCATGCGCTCGGAAAATCCCCATTCGTTGTCATACCAGCCGAAGACGCGCACCAGCCCCTGCGGCGTCACGCGCGACTCGGGCAGGGCCATCACCACGCTTTCGCCCCGCGCGCGCAGATCGCTCGAGACGAGCGGCCGGTCGGTGGTGCCGATGACGCCCCCCGCCGCCACGAGGGCCGCGTTGACATCGCCCGCGGTGGCGCGCGCCCGCGTCGTCACCGTGAGGTCGATGGCCGAGACGCTCGCGACCGGCACGCGCACCGCCGCCCCCCGGATCCGCCCCGCGAGATGGGGCAGCACGCGGTCGAGCAGGCGCTGCGCGCTCGTCGTCGTCGGCACCATCGAGAGCGCGGCCGCGCGCGAGCGCGCCGGATCGCCCCGCGGGGTGTCGAGCGTGGGCTGGCTGCCGGTGTAGCAGTGGATCGTCGTCATCCACCCCGTCTCGATCCCGAAGGCGGCATCGAGCGCGCGCACCAAGGGCGCGAGCGCGTTCGTCGTGCAGGAGGCGTTCGAGACGACATGCATCTCGGGCCCGAGATCGGATTCATTCGCGCCGAGCACGACCGTGAATTCGGCCGCCTCGGAGGGGCCCGACACCAGCACCCGGCCCGCCCCGGCCGCAAGGCCGCGCCCCGTGCGCTCGATCGTGTCGGCCTTGCCGGTGCATTCCATCACGAGGTCGATGTCGCCCAGATCGAGGGTCGAGAGATCGTCGGTGCGCGTCAGCCGCATCGCGCTGCCATCGACCTCGAGCACGCCGGGCCCCAGCGCCACGCGCCCGGGATAGGGGCCGAAGATGCTGTCGTATTCGAAGAGATAGGCGCAATCCTCGGGCGCGGCGATGTCGTTGATCGCGACGATCTCGATCTCGGGCCAGCGGCCGCGCAGCGCGTGGGCGCGCAGCACCGTCCGCCCGATCCGTCCGAACCCGTTGATCGCGACCCGCACCGGCCCTGCCATTGCCCGCCCTCCGCGCCCGTCCGAATCGGGACGGCGCAGCAAAGGCCCGCCGCGCCGGGGGCGCAAGGGGCGCGGTGCGGTCCGGAGTGGCTTCAGCCTCGGCCGGGCGGGCCGTGCCAGCAATAGAGGACGCCCGAGATGTCGTCCTCGACCGCGCGCGCACCGCCCCGGCGGCCGCCCTCGCGGGATCCGCCGCCGAGCCGCTCCACATCCCACATGAGCGCATCGAGGAACGCCCCGCCCGTCAGCGCGCGGTTGCGCCGCGCAAGCGCGATCAGCCCCTCCTCGCCGAGGGTGACGCCATCGCGGCCCGTCACGTCAAGAAGCCCGTCCGACATCAGAAAGAGCCGGTCGCCCGGGTTCAGGCGCAGACGGACGGCCTCATGCGTCGCATCATCGACAAGGCCGACCGGCAGCCCGCCCTGGCCCACACGCTCCACCCGGCCGTCGGCGCGCAGCAAAAGGGGGTGGGGGTGGCCCGCCTGCACGATCGCGACCTCGCCCGTCTCGAGGTCCGCGTCGCACCACACGCATGTAAAGTATTGCTCGACCTCCATGACGTCGATCACCATGCGGTTGAGCCGCGCGACAACCGCCTCGGGCGGCAGGATGCGCCGATCGGGCGCGGCATCGGTCAGCGCCAGCGCGACCTCGCCCCGCCCCGACGCGCCCCCGAGGATGCCCGCAAGGCGCGCCGCCATCATCGCCGAGGCGACGCCATGCCCCGAGACGTCGATCGCATAAAAGGCGACGCGCCGGTCCGACAGCGGCATCCACCCCACGAGATCGCCCCCCACATGCCCCGACGGGTGCAGCATCAGCGCGATCGACGCCTGCCCGAATTCCGCCTGCCGGTTCCCGACGAGGGATTGCTGCAGCTTGCGCGCCTCGGCGATGTCGCGATCGAGCGCGACGCAGCTCGCCGTCGCCGTCGTCCTCGCACCGCCACGTCAGTTCGACCGGTCGCAGATCGACGCGAAATTTTTCCCCGCGCTCGCGCCCGCGCGCGCCATCGTCGCCGTCACCGCGCGCCGCGCGCGCCGTCGTCCGCGCGCGCGTCGCCCCGTCGCGCCGCGCGCGCTCGAGTGCGCGACGTCCCGCCGCGCGCGTCGAGCGTTTCG
>JAUREX010000161.1 GCA_030834485.1 Gemmobacter sp. | reverse complement strand
GCGGCAGGCTCCGGGCGGGCGAGCGTTTCCTTGTCCATGGCGGATCCTCGGGGATCGGCACGACCGCGATCCAGATGGCGCAGGCCTTTGGCGCGCGCGTCTTCGCCACCGCCGGATCGGCCGCGAAATGCGCCGCCTGCACGGCGCTCGGGGCCGAGCACGCGATCGACTATCGGTCCGAGGATTTCGTCGCGGTGATGAAGGCCGAGGGGGGCGCGGACCTCATCCTCGACATGGTGGGCGGGTCCTATCTGCCGCGCAACCTGCGCGCGCTCGCCGATGACGGGCGGCTGGTGCAGATCGCCTTTCTCGAAGGGACGAAATGCGAGGTGAACTTTGCCGAGGTGATGGTGCGGCGCCTCACGATCACCGGATCGACGCTGCGCCCGCAATCGGTCTCGGCCAAGGCGGCGATCGCGCGCGCGCTCGAGGCCCGGGTCTGGCCGCTGGTGGCGGCGGGGCGGCTGCGGCCGGTGATCGATTCGGCCTTCCCGCTCGAAGAAGCCTCGCGCGCCCATGCGCGGATGGAAAGCTCGGCCCATATCGGCAAGATCGTCCTCGACGTCGCGCCCGAAACGGCGGGCTGAGGGCCCGGGGGATGGAGTGGCGCGGCGAGGGGCTGCTGCTCGGCCTGCGCCGCCACGGCGAGGGCGCCGCCATCATCGAGGTGCTGACGCCCGACCTCGGCCGGCACGCGGGCGTGGTGCGCGGCGGGGCCGGGCGGCGGCTTGCGCCTGTGCTGCAACCGGGCGCGCAACTCGCGCTCGTCTGGCGGGCGCGCCTCAGTGAGCACATCGGGACGTTCACGGTCGAGCTCTTGCGGCCGCGCATCGCCGAGGCGCTGGGTGATCGGGTGGCGTTGCAAGGCCTCGGGGCGGTCTGCGCCCTCTTGCTGCGCGCGCTGCCCGAACGCGCGCCCGAGCCCGGGCTTTATGCCGCGACCTGCGCGCTTCTCGATGCGCTCGGGGCGCCCGACTGGCCCGAGGATTATGTGCGCTGGGAGGTCGACCTCCTCGGGACGCTGGGGCAGGGCCTCGATCTGGGATCCTGCGCGATCACGGGGGCGACCGAGGGGCTGACCCATGTCAGCCCCCGCACCGGGCGCGCGGTGCGGGGCGATGCCGCCGGCGGCTGGGCCGAGCGGCTCTTGCCGCTGCCGGGCTGGATCGCGGCCGGGGGTGCGGCCGGGCCTGCGGGCGCGCTCGAGGCGGGGTTCGCGCTGACGGGGCATTTCCTCGGCCGCGCGCTCGCCTCCCTCGGGGGGGATGCGGCGCTGCCCGAGGCGCGCGCCCGTCTGGTCGCGGCCGCGCTCCGGGCGCGGGGCTAGGCCAAATCCTCAGCCCCGGTGCCGGCGCAGGAACCCGAGCCCGTCGGCGACGCGCCCGAGCGGGGCGTATTCCAGCCCGACCCAGCCCGCATAGCCAAGGCGCACAAGCTCGGTCAGGATGAAGTCGAAGTTGATCTCGCCGGTGCCGGGTTCGTGGCGGCCCGGGTTGTCGGCGATCTGGACATGCGAGATCACGGGCGCGAGGCGCCGGAAGGTCGCGACCAGATCGCCCTGCATGATCTGCATGTGATAGAAATCATATTGCAGCCGCAGGTTGGGCGCGCCGATCCGGGCCGCGAGACGCTCATACTCCGCCGTCGTCGCGACATAGGCGCCCGGCATGTCGCGCCGGTTGACGGGTTCGAGTTGCAGCAAGATCCCCTCGGCGCCGAGCATGTCGGCGGCAAGGTGCATGTTCGCGACGAACACCTCCTCGACCGCCGCCGGATCGGCGCCGGGCGGAAAGATCCCCGCCGGGGCGTTGATCTGGCGCACCCCGGCCGCGCGGGCATAGCGCAGCGCACGCGCCACGCCGTCGCGGAATTCCGCCTCGCGGCCGGGCAGGCAGGTGATGCCGCGCTCACCGGCGGCGAAATCGCCCATCGGCAGGTTGAATTGCACGCAGCCGAGACCGTGGGCGGCCAGAAGGGCCGCGAATTCCTCGGGCGCGACGGCATAGGGCGCGCGCAGCTCGATCGCGTCGAAGCCGTCGGCGGCGGCGGCCTGAAGCGCGGGGCCAAGCCCCAGCCCGGGATAGAGCGCCGTCACATTCGCACAGAACCTGAGCATCCTGCCCCCTTCAGGCGGTCGCGGCCGACAGGCCGATCCCGTCGCCCGCCACCTGCAGCGCCGCGCGGACAAGCTCGGCCGCCTCATTGTCCACGCCCTTGCGGATCCGCAGCCCGATCTGCCGCGTGAGCCGGGGCGACACGATCTGGCGCACCCCGAGCGCCTCTGCCCAGCCCTCGAGCGCGGCGGCCTGCGCGCGCAGGGCGTGGGCGCCCGCCACGCTCGGCCCGAGGCCCGCGATGATCGCGCTGCGCCGCGATGCCCAGCCGTCGATCTCGAGCGCGACGCGGACCGGCAGGCCAAGGGCCTGCGCCGCGGCCTCGATCCGCACCCGCAGCGGGTTGCCGGCCGAGGGCAGCACCAGCGGATGCGCCAGCACCTCGGCGAGCGGCACGGGCCCCTCGGCAAAGTCGGGCGTGCGGCTCTGGACAAAGAGCAGATCCTCGCGCCAGAGCAGCTCACCGCCCTCATCGTCGGCCGCGAGGTGGATCGCGAAATCGACCTCGCCGCGGTCGATCAGGTTGCACGCGCGCGTGCTCGGCGCCTCGCGGAAGGCGGTCTCGGTCCCCGGCATCACGGTGGCGATCGCGCGCGCGATCGCGGGGATCAGCCCCTCGGCGAGCGAGGGGAAGATCGCGATGCGGATCCGGCGGTTCGTCCGCTCGCCGCGGGCGAGCGCGCCGAGGTCGCGCAGCGCCGCGTCGACCGCATCCGAGATGATGCCCGAATGGCGATAGAACACCTCGCCCGCGAAGGTCAGCCGCACGCCGTCGCGCCGCCGTTCCAGGAGCGTCAGGCCCACAGCCGCCTCGATCTCGGCGACATGATAGCTGAGCGCGGGCTGCGCGACATTGAGGCGCCGCGCCGCGCCGGTCATCGACCCCGCCTCGGCGACGGTGCGGAAATACCGCAGGCGTCTGGGGTTCAGGGCGTCATGCACGGGGGCTCCTTTCCGCCCCGCAAAGGGGCGTGTCATCTGAAACTTGTATTGGCGTCCGGGCACTTGCAGGCGCTAGGGTGCCACCAGCGGGCGCCGTGGCGCCGATCCCAGAGGCAAGGCAGAGGCAGAGATGGTCCAGACACTTCGCATCCAGCAACCGGCGCGACGGGTGGCGCCCGAGGTGGTGCAGCGCTATCGCGGGGTGCCGGTCGCGGTCATCAGCGACTGCATGAACCGCCTGCCGGCGGGCGGCCCCGATCTGCGCCCGATGCACGGCCATGGCACCCCCCTCGCGGGGCCGGCCTATACGGTGCGCACGCGGCCGGGCGACAACCTCTTTGTCCACAAGGCCATCGACCTCGCATCGCCGGGCGATGTGCTGGTGGTCGATGCGGGCGGGGAATGCACCAATGCCATCGTGGGCGAGATGATGCTGACGCATGCCGAGACGCGCGGCCTTGCGGGCGCGGTCATCTATGGCGCGATCCGCGATTCGGGGCATGTCGGCCAGCATCCGTTTCCGGTCTTTGCCTGCGGCGTCACCCATCGCGGCCCGTTCCAGTCGGGCCCGGGCGAGGTGAACGTGCCGATCGCGATCGCGGGCATGGTGATCGAACCGGGCGATCTGATCGTGGGCGACGATGACGGCACGCTGTGCATCCCCTTCGATCAGCTCGACGAGGTCTATCCGCTGGCCGCCGAGCGCCTTGCGCGCGAGAACGCCCAGCGCGAGCGGGTGCGCAACGGCACCGTCGACCGCAAGTGGATCGACGACCGCCTCGCGGCCTGCGGCTTCAAGTTCGAATACCTCTGAAGGCCCGCCCCGATGGTGCCGCCCCACGGATCGGACTGCACGGTGATGTGCGCGCTCGCGGTCGTGGCGACCGTGCGCGACACCGTGCTGCCCGCGATGGAGGCCGAGGGGCGCGGCGTGCGGATGGTCTGGGATCCGACGGTCGCACTGATGGCGCGGCTCGCGGCGGGCGAGAAGGCGGATGCGATCGTCGCGATCGGCTGGGCGCTCGACCGGCTGGCGGCGGAGGGGCGGATCGTCGCGGCCTCGCGCCGGCCGGTGGCGCGCGCGGTCTTCGGCCTTGCGGTCGCGCGCGGCGCCCCGCGCCCGGCGCTGCCCGACGCCGAGGCGGTGCGCGCCTTCCTGCTCGGCGCGCCCTCGATTGTCTGGTCGCGTGCCGGCGCGAGCGGGATCTATTTCGAACGCCTGATCGACCGGCTCGGCATCGGCGCGGCCATCCGCGCGCGCGGCACCGTCATCCCCGCGGGCTTCACCGGCGAGGTCGTCGCGCGCGGCGAGGCTGCCGTCGCGATCCAGCAGCAGAGCGAACTCCTCGCGGTTGCGGGCATCGACTATCTCGGCCCCTTTCCGCCCGATGTGCAGGAGGTTACCGATTTCGACGCCGCGATCCTTGCCGATGCGCGCGACCCCGAGGGCGCGCGCCGCTTCATCGACCACCTGACTGGCCCCGCCGCGCATGCAAGCCTCTTGCGTGCGGGCATGATCCCCCGCTGACCGAGGTCCGACACCATGGCCGCGCCGCGCATCGTCCTTCTGCACGCAACCCCGGTCGCGATCGACCCGGTTCTGGCCGCCTTTGGCCGCATCTGGCCCGAGGCCGAGACGATCAATCTGCTCGACGACGGGCTGAGCCGCGACCGCGCGCGCGAACCCGACCTCGGCCCCGCGATGATCGAGCGTTTCGTGGCCTTCGGGCATTACGCGCGCCTTGCCGGGGCGGACGGGCTGCTTGTGACCTGCTCGGCCTTCGGGCCCGCGATCGACCGCCTCGCGCGCGAACTGCCGATCCCCGTCCTCAAGCCCAATGAGGCGATGTTCCGCGCCGCCCTCGAACGCGGGCGGCGCATCGCGATGCTTGCGACCTTCGCGCCCGCGATCGGGACGATGGAGGCCGAATTCGCCGAATTCGTCGCTGAGACGGGCAGCAAGGCCGAGCTGACCACGATCCTTGTTCCGGGCGCGATGGATGCGCTGCGGGCGGGCGACGCCGAGACCCACAACCGCCTCATCGCCGCGCG
>JAUREX010000160.1 GCA_030834485.1 Gemmobacter sp. | reverse complement strand
TGCCCAGATGCAGGATCATCGTCTCGCCAGTCGAGAGGTCGGCGAGCAGGTATTTCGACCGCCGCCCGAGGCGCAGCACGCGGGCGCCGGTCAGCCGTTCGGCCAGACGCGGCGGAAAGGGGCGGCGCAGGTCGGGGCGGCGCACCTCGGCGCGGGCGATCACATGACCCTCCATCACCGGCTGAAGGCCGCGGCGGACGGTCTCGACTTCGGGCAGTTCGGGCATGGCGCGCCTCCGCTTGCGGCGGGGTTTGTATCGGAGCGCGCGACGGGGTAACAGTCGGCACGTCAGGGCAGGGGCGGCACGATGGCTACGGACGAGGGCGAGACGACGCATTTCGGCTTCCGCACCGTCGGGGCGGATCAGAAGGCGGGCCTCGTGCAGGGCGTCTTCAGCCGCGTGGCGTCGAAATACGACGTGATGAACGACCTCATGTCAGCGGGCGTCCACCGGCTCTGGAAGGACGCGATGATGGACTGGCTCGCGCCCCGGCCGGGCCAGCGTCTGATCGATGTCGCGGGCGGGACGGGCGACATCGCGTTCCGCTTTCTCGCGCGCGCCCCGGGCGCGAGCGCGGTCGTCGTCGACCTCACCGAACCGATGCTGGCCGAGGGGCGCGCGCGCGCCGAGGCGACCGCGATGGGCGGCGCGCTCGACTGGGTGGTGGGCGATGCGATGGCGCTGCCCTTCGCGGATGCGAGCTTCGATGTCTACACGATCAGCTTTGGCATCCGGAACGTCACCCGGATCGAGGCCGCCCTCGCCGAGGCCCATCGCGTGCTGCGGCCCGGCGGGCGGCTCATGGTGCTCGAATTCTCGCGCATGGTGAGCCCCGCGCTCCAATGGGCCTATGACCGCTATTCCTTCAACGTCATCCCGGTCATGGGCCAGATCGTGGCGGGCGACCGCGAGAGCTATCAGTATCTCGTCGAATCGATCCGCCGCTTTCCCGAGCAGGAGGCCTTCGCCGCCATGATCCGCGAGGCGGGCTTTGGCCAGGTGCGCTATCGCAACCTCTCGATGGGGATCGCGGCGCTGCATTCGGGCTGGAAGATCTGAGCGCGATGCGCGGCCCCCACAACATCCTGCGGCTGATCCGGACCGGCGCGACGTTTGAGCGGACGGGCGCGATGGGCGTCGTGCTCGAGGCGTTCCGCGCGCCGGTGCGGCTGCGCGTTGCGGTGCGCGTGCTCGCCTGGCCCTTCCGCTGGCTCGGGCACGCGGGCGATCCGGCGCTGCCGCCCGCGACGCGCGCGCTGACGGCGCTGGGGCCGGCCTATATCAAGTTCGGCCAGATACTCTCGACCCGCCCCGATGTGGTGGGCGAGGAGCTTGCCCAGCAGCTCAAGTATCTGCAGGACCGGCTCCCGCCCTTCCCGACCGCCGAAGCGCGGCGCGCCTTCGAGGGCGAGCTGGGCGTTTCGATCGATGAGGCCTTCAGCGAATTTTCCGAACCCGTCGCCGCCGCCTCGATCGCGCAGGTCCACCGCGCGCGGCTCTCAGAGACGGGCGCCGAGGTCGCGGTCAAGGTGCTGCGCCCGGGGATCGAGCGCGCGTTCCGGCGCGACATCGACGCCTTCTATCTGGCCGCCTGGCTGATCGAGGCGCTTGCCCATGCCGCGCGGCGGCTGCGGCCCACGGATGTGATCGCCCATTTCGAGGGCGTGGTGATGGGCGAGCTCGACCTGCGGCTCGAAAGTGCGGCGGCCGCCGAATTCGCCGCAAACACCGCCCGCGACGAAGGGTTTCGCGTGCCGAAACCCGAATGGCACCTCTCGGGCCGGCGCGTGATGACGATGGGCTGGGTCGAGGGGATCGGCCTTGCCGACACCGCCGCGATCGAGGCCGCGGGCCACGACCGGCGCGCGCTTGCGGCGCGGGTGCTGCAGCTTTTCCTCAACCACGCGCTGCGCGACGGCTATTTCCACGCCGACATGCATCAGGGCAACCTCAAGGTCGCGGCCGACGGCGCGATCGTGGCCTATGATTTCGGCATCATGGGCCGGATCGACGCCTACACCCGGCGCGTCTATGCCGAGATCCTGATGGGCTTCATCCGGCGCGACTATCGCCGCGTCGCCGAGGTGCATTTCGAGGCGGGCTATGTGCCGGCCGACCGCGACATCGACGAATTCGCGCGCGCGCTGCGCGTCGTGGGCGAGCCGATCTTCGGCATGGACGCCAGCCGCATCTCGATGGCGCGGCTGCTGGCCTATCTCTTCGAGGTGACCGAGCGCTTCGGGATGCAGACGCGCACCGAACTGATCCTGCTCCAGCGCACGATGGTGGTGGTCGAGGGCGTGGCGCGCAGCCTCGATCCGCAGGTCAACATCTGGGAGGTCGCGCGCCCCGTGGTCGAGGCCTATGTGCGCGACAACGTCGGGCCCAAGGCGCTCGCGCGCGATCTGGCGCGGACGGCGCGCGTGCTCGCGCGCTTCGGGCCGCGCCTGCCCGGGCTGGTCGAGGCCGCGCTGATCCGCCAGGCCGACCCGCCCAAGGCCCCGGCCCCCGTGCGCGCGCGCCGTCTGCGCTCGGCCGCGGTGGGCGCGGTGCTCGGGGGCGCGGCGGTCT
Organism: Gemmobacter sp.; assembly: GCA_030834485.1. GTDB lineage: Bacteria > Pseudomonadota > Alphaproteobacteria > Rhodobacterales > Rhodobacteraceae > JAUREX01. The sequence continues at coordinate 2,555 of JAUREX010000160.1, read as the reverse complement.
GGGCGGCGGGCGCGCTCGGGCTTTTCTGACGCGCGGTTGCGCAAGCGCGCGCGCGATGCTAGCAGCCCCCCACATATCTTGAGGAGAAACGCCAATGGCGCAGGATTATATCGTCAAGGACATTGCAATGGCCGATTTCGGCCGCAAGGAAATCGCCATCGCCGAAACCGAGATGCCGGGGCTGATGGCCGCGCGGACCGAATACGGTCCCGCACAACCGCTGCGTGGCGCCAAGGTCGCGGGCAGCCTGCACATGACCATCCAGACCGCCGTGCTGATCGAGACGCTCAAGGCGCTCGGGGCCGATGTGCGCTGGGCGTCGTGCAACATCTTCTCGACCCAGGACCATGCGGCGGCCGCGATCGCCGCCGGCGGCACCCCCGTCTTTGCCGTCAAGGGCGAGACGCTCGCCGACTATTGGGACTACACCGACCGCATCTTTCACTTCGGCGGGCCCGAGGGGATGTGCAACATGATCCTCGACGACGGGGGCGATGCGACGCTCTACATCCTCCTCGGCGCAAGGGTCGAGGCGGGCGAGACCGACCTCATCTCGGTGCCCACGAGCGAGGAGGAGGTTTGCCTCTTCAACCAGATCCGCAAGCGCATGGCCGCAAGCCCCGGCTGGTTCACCCGCCAGCGCGCCGCGATCCGCGGCGTCTCGGAGGAGACGACGACGGGCGTCAAGCGCCTCTATGACCTGCACAAGAAGGGGCTGCTGCCCTTCCCCGCGATCAACGTCAACGACAGCGTGACGAAGTCGAAGTTCGACAACAAATACGGTTGCAAGGAATCGCTCGTCGACGGCATCCGCCGCGCGACCGACACCATGATGGCCGGCAAGGTCGCGGTCGTGTGCGGCTATGGCGATGTGGGCAAGGGCTCGGCCGCCTCGCTCCGCGGCGCTGGCGCGCGCGTCAAGGTCACCGAGGTCGACCCGATCTGCGCGCTTCAGGCCGCGATGGACGGCTATGAGGTCACCCTCATCGAGGATGAGCTGGCCACGGCCGACATCTTCATCACCGCGACCGGCAACAAGGACGTCATCCGCATCGAGCACATGCGCGCCATGAAGGACATGGCGATCGTGGGCAACATCGGGCATTTCGACAACGAGATCCAGGTCGCCGCCCTGCGCAACCACCGCTGGACCAACATCAAGGATCAGGTGGACATGATCGAGATGCCCTCGGGCAATCGCATCATCCTTCTGTCCGAAGGGCGGCTTCTGAACCTCGGGAACGCGACCGGGCACCCCTCCTTCGTGATGTCGGCCTCCTTCACCAACCAGGTGCTGGCGCAGATCGAACTCTGGACCAAGCCGGAGCAATATCCGCCGGGGGTCTACATCCTGCCCAAGCACCTTGATGAGAAGGTAGCGCGGCTGCATCTGGCGCGGATTGGCGTGAGGCTCACGCAGATGCGGGCAGATCAGGCCGATTATATCGGCGTGGCGCCCGAGGGGCCGTTCAAGCCCGAGCACTACCGCTACTGACGCCGCGGCGCGCGGGATTTTCGGCAAATCCCGCGCATCCGGCGCTTCGATTCGCGCGCCTTTCGCGCTATCCCTGCGACATCGGGCTAGGAAGGCCGGACCAGCGAGTTTCCCGTGGTGCGTGGGGTGCAACGGGGGGCGGGGGGGTTCGGCGGCCCCCCCGCATCTCGCGGGGCCGCTTCTTGTGCGGCTGTTCGCACTCGGTTAACCCTTTGCGCGTCATTTGATGCAGGCCGCCCGCGGCCCCCATTGGTCCTGACCGTTTCATGCCCCGCCCGCTGTCCAGCCAACCGCCCCGCAATCCTGCCGCGCCCCGGCCCGCCGACCGCGACGCGGTCGGGTCGCCCGAGGTCGTCCTCATCATTCCGGCGCGCTTCGCCTCGCGCCGTTTCCCGGGCAAGCCCCTCGTGGGGCTGCGGGGGGCGACGGGGATCGGGGCCTCGCTTGTCGAGCGGACATGGCGCGCGGCGCGCGCGGCGCGCGGGGTCGATGCGATCTATGTCGCGACCGATGACCGGCGCATCCAGACCCATTGCGAAGGCTTCGGCGCCGCGGTGGTGATGACATCGGCAAGCTGCCGCAACGGCACCGAGCGTTGCGCCGAGGCGATCGGGATCCTCGGGATCGCGCCGCGCATCGTCATCAACCTGCAAGGCGATGCGCCGCTGACGCCGCCCTGGTTCATCGAGGCGCTGATCGAGGCGATGCGCCCCGGCACCGAGGTCGCGACGACGGTGCTGCGCTGCACGCCCGCCCAGCACGCGGCCCTGGTGGCGGAATGGCAGGCGGGCATCATCGGCGGCACCACCGTCGTGCGTGATGCCTGGGGGCGCGCGCTCTATTTCTCCAAGGCCGTGATTCCCGCCTCGCAGCGCAGCTTCGCCGAGGCCGAGGCGGTGCCCGTCTTTCAGCACGTCGGGGTCTATGCCTACACGCCGGCCGCCCTCGCGGCCTATCGCGCCGCCGGGCCTGCCGAGGTCGAGCTGGTCGAGGGGCTCGAACAGCTGCGCTTTCTCGTGCAGGGCGTGCCGGTCCTCTGCGTCGAGGTGCCCGACCGCGG
>JAUREX010000015.1 GCA_030834485.1 Gemmobacter sp. | reverse complement strand
CAGCACCTCGACGGGGCCGTAGGATTTCGTCACGTTGCGGATGTCGAGAAATCCCATCCCTTACCCCTTCACCGATCCCGCCATCAGCCCGCGCACGAAATACCGCCCCGCCACGACATAGACGATCAGTGTCGGCAGGGCGGCGAGGATCGCGCCGGCGAAATGGACGTTGTATTCCTTCACCCCCGTCGAGGACTGCACGAGGTTGTTGAGCGCGACCGTCATCGGCTGGCTCGTGCCCCCGAAAGAGGCGCCGAAGAGGAAATCGTTCCAGATGTTCGTGAACTGCCAGATCACCGAGACGACCGTGATCGGCCCCGAAACCGGCAGCATGATGCGCCAGAAGATCTGGAAGAACCCCGCCCCGTCGATCATCGCCGCGCGCACAAGCTCGGTCGGGAAGGCCGCGTAATAGTTACGATAGTAAAGCGTCGTGAAACCGATCCCGTAGACCACATGCACGAGCACGAGCCCCGGCACCGAGCCTGCGAGGCCAAGCTTGCCCAGCACCAGTGCCATCGGGATCAGCACGATCTGGAACGGGATGAAGCAGCCGAAAAGCATCAGTGCGAAGATGATCGTGTCGCCGCGAAAGCGCCACTTCGTCAGCACATAGCCGTTGAGCGCCCCGATCACCGTCGAGATCGCGACCGCCGGCACCACCATCAGGAGCGAGTTGATGAAATAGGGCCGAAGCCCCGTCGGCTCAACCCCGATCTGGGCGGTGGACCAGGCACTCGCCCAAGGGGCAAGCGTGAAGGTCTCGGGCAGCGACATCATCCGCCCGCCCGTGATCTCCTCGAGCGGTTTGACGGAATTGACGCCCATCACATAGAGCGGCAGCAGGTAGAAGAGCGCGAAGAGCAAGAGCACGAGATAGACGAAGACGCGCGCCGCCCGCCCCGTCTGCACCGCATTGTCCTGGCTCGCGACAGCCATCAGCGGCGCTCCTTCAGCTCGGCATAGAGATAGGGCACCATGATCGCGGCGATGGTCATGAGCATGATGACCGCCGAGGACGCGCCGATCCCCATCTGGTTGCGGGTGAAGGTGTAGGAATACATGAAGGTCGCGGGCAACTCGGTCGCCCGCCCCGGCCCCCCGCCGGTCAGCGCGATCACGAGGTCGTAGGACTTGATCGCGAGGTGAAAGAGGATGACGAAGGCCGACAGGAACGCCGGCCGCAGGATCGGGATCACGATCCGCCGATAGAGCGCAAAGCCCGAGGCGCCGTCGATCTGCGCGGCCTTGAGGATCTCGTTGTCAATGCCGCGCAGCCCCGCAAGGAACATCGCCATCACGAAGCCCGAGGTCTGCCAGACGGCGGCGATGACGATCGTGTAGATCGCCATCTCGCTGTCCTTGATCCAGGTAAAGCTGAAGCTCTCCCACCCCCAGAGGTGCATGGTGCGCTCAAGCCCGATGCCGGGGTCGAGGAACCATTTCCACGCCGTGCCGGTCACGATGAACGACAGCGCCATCGGATAGAGGTAGATCGGACGCAACACCCCCTCGCCCCGGATCTTCTGGTCGAGAAAGATCGCGAGCACGAGGCCGATCGCGGTGCAGATGCCGATATAGAGGGTCGCGAAGATCGCGATGTTGCCGATCGCCGTCCACCAGTGCTCGAGCGCGAAAAGCTTGGCGTAATTCGTGAAACCCACGAAATCATAGCGCGGCAGCATGCGCGAGCCGGTGAACGACAGAACGACGGTAAAGAGGATGAAGCCGTAGACGAAAAGCAGCGTCACCGCGAGCGAGGGCGCCAGCACGAGCTTCGGCAGCCAGTCCTGTGCGCGGGTGCGCCAGTCTGTCCGGGCGGCGGCGCTCATGGGCATTTCCTCGGGGGTGCTTGGGTCGGGGGCGGCCCCGCAGGGCCGCCCGCCTGAAGGCGTCGCTTACTTCGCCGCCGCAACCGCGCTCGCGAGCGCGGCCGCCGCTGCGGCGCCGTCGGCATACTGGCCGTTGAAGGCCGCCGTCACGACGTCATAGACCGCGTTCTTCACCGCGGCCGGCGCGGCATGGCCATGCGCCATCGAGCCATAGAGGTTGCCCGCGGAGTTGGCCTCGGCGAGGTCCGCCATGCCCTTCTTGCCGCAATCGTCGAAGGCGTCGTTCGGAACGTCGGTGCGCGCCGGCACCGAGCCCTTGACGACGTTGAACGCCGACTGGAAGCCCGGGTTCATCACCGAGGACGCCATCTGCGCCTGCGCGGCGCGCTTGTCGTCCGAGTTGACGCCGAACATCGCGAACTGGTCGGAGTTGAACGTGACCGACCCTTGCGTGCCCGGGAAGCGGATGCAGACGAAGTCCGCGCCCGGCGCCTTGCCGGCCTTGAGGAACTCGCCCTTGGCCCAGTCGCCCATCATCTGCATGCCGGCTTCGCCGTTGATGACCATCGCCGAGGCGAGGTTCCAGTCGCGGCCCGAGAAGTTGGCATCAACATAGCTGCTGAGCTTGATGAGGCGGTTGAACGCTTCCGCCATCTGCGCGCCGCCGAGTGCGCCCGCGTCGAGGTCGATCATCGAGGCCTTGTAGAAGTCCCCGCCGAGCGAGAGGACGACCGCGTCGAACACGGTCGCATCCTGCCAGGCCTGGCCGCCATGGCCGAGCGGCGTGATCCCGTTGGCCTTCATCGCGTCGAGGACGGCGACGAGTTCTTCCCACGAGGTCGGCGCCTTGCCGCCCGCGGCGTCGAGTGCGGCCTTGTTGATCCAGACCCAGTTCGTCGAATGGACGTTCACCGGCGCCGAGATCCAGTTGCCGTCATATTTCGCGAACGCCTGCAGCGCCGCCGGCACGACAGCATCCCAGCCCTCGGCCGCCGCGACCTCGTTGAGGTTGCCGAGCGCGCCCTCGGCCGCCCAGTCCTGGATGTCGAAGCCGAGCATCTGCACCGCCGTCGGCGCGTCGCTGGCCGTGACGCGCGCGCGCAGCGCCGTCATTGCGGCCTCGCCGCCGCCGCCCGCCACCGGCATGTCGACCCAGCCGATGCCCTTGCCCTGAAGATCCTCCTTCAGAACGTTGAGCGCGGCCGCCTCGCCGCCCGAGGTCCACCAGTGCAGCACCTCGACATCGGCCGCCGACGCGACTGAGGCCGACAGCGCGAGCGCCGCGACCGAGCCTTTCAGAACCTTCATCATCGTCATTTCTCCGTCCTCCCACAGGATCCACCCGCCAAGGCGGGATGGATGATTAAAACGTTGCAACTCCGGGGTGCGTCAATCGGAATCTGGGGGGACGCGCCCCCATGCCGCAGCCCTGCGCCACAACAGGGCGCGGCATTTCGCCAGCCCCCGCCCCGAAACGGGCAAGAGTAGTTGTAACGATGCAAACTTGCATCCTATTCTGCCCCCAGCAGACAGCCGCACGACGGGGTGGGCCGGGAAGGTGGACAAGCCGACGCTGAGGACGATCGCCCAGGCGACGGGGCTGGCCGTCACCACCGTCTCGCGCGCGCTGGCGGGCGATCCGCGAATCGCGGCGCGCACGCGCGCGGCGGTGGCCGAGGTCGCGCAGCGGCTGGGCTATGTCCCGGACCGCGCCGCCCAGCGCCTGCGCACCGGCCGCAGCAAGGTCGTCGCACTCCTCCTCAACACCGGGCACGAATATCTGGGCTTCACGCATGAGCTGATCGCAGGGCTGATGTCGGCGCTGAACGGCACCGGCTATTCGGTCGCGATGCTGCCCGACCTGATCGACGAGGGGCGCGACGCCGCCGTGCGCGAGGTGCTGCGCAACCGCATGGCCGACGGCATCGTCTTTTCGCGCACCGAGGTGTTCGATGCCCGCGTGCGGCTGCTGAGCGAGCACGGCTTTCCCTTCGTCAGCCACGGGCGCACCGAATTCGCCATCCCGCACGCCTTCGTCGATTACGACAACGAGGCCTTCGCGCGCGCCGCCGCCCGCCATCTGGTCGGCCGCGGGCGCGAGCGGCTTTTGATGATCGCGCCGCAGGGGCGCTTCACCTTCGGCCAGCATCTGCGCTATGGGCTGACGGCCGAGGGGCGCGCGGCGGGTGCGGTGGTCGAGATCCCCGAGGACATCCACCTCGACCGCCCGCCAGAAGAGATCGCCGCCTGGCTGCGCCGGCGCCTCATGCGGCCCGACCGGCCCGACGCCATCATCTGCGTGGGCGAGGTGCCCGCGATCGCCGCGAGTGCCGCGCTCGGCGATATCGGGCTTCAGGCGGGGCGCGATGTCGACCTCGTGGCCAAGCGCGCCTCGCCTGTGTTCGAGATGCTGCGCGCCAATGTCTTCACCGCCTTCGAGGACCTGCGCGAGACCGGCCGCCTCATCGGCGACACGCTTTTGCGCCGCATCGCGGGCGAGCCGCCCGAGACGCTCGGCATCCTCCAGCCCCCGGTGATCGAGTTCACCCCCGACCGAGAGGCCGCGCGCCGCAGCGGCTGAGGGGGCGCCCCGGATCATTTCGGGCCGAACTCGGGCTTGCGGCGGGCGCGAAAGGCCGCGACCCCCTCGGCCCGGTCGGGGCCGGCCGCGGCCATCCCGGCGCCCAGCGCCTCGACCATCGCCGCGCGATCCTCGCCCGCGGCGGCGTTGAGCATGTATTTCGCGACCTCGACCGACATCGGCGAGAGCGCGGCCGCATCGGCCGCAAGCGCGTGGGCGGCCGCGCGCGCGTCCTCGGCCACCGCCGCCGCAAAGCCGAGCGCCAGCGCGCGCGGCGCATCGATCCGCCGGCCAAAGAGCGCCATCTCGCGCACCACCGGCTCGGGCAGAAGGCGCATCAGCCGCTGCGAACCCGACCAGCCCGGCACGATCCCCACACCCGCCTCGGGCAGGCCGAGCGTCGCGCCCGGCGCCATCACGCGCAGATCGCACGCCGCCGCCAGTTCGAGCCCGCCCCCGAACGCCGGCCCCGTGATCGCCGCGACCGTCGGCACCGCCAGCCGCGCGAGGCGGTCGAACACGCGATGGCCCTCGCGCACCCAGTGGCGCGCAAACTCGCCGGCCGAGAGGTCGCCCCAGGCGGTGATGTCGGCGCCCGTGCAAAAGGCCCGCTCGCCCTCGGCCGTCAGCACCACGGCGCGCAGGCCGGCCGTGCGCTCGATCGTGGCGCAATGGGCCGCGAGCGCCTCGAGCATCGGCACCGTCAGCGCGTTGAGCTTTGCGGGGTTGTCGAGCCGCAACTCGGCCACCGCGCCCTCGATCTTCAGATGCACCGCACTCATGGCGCCCACCCCATCGGCCCCTCGCAGAGCACGCGCGCATCCATCGGGCGCGCATCGGGGGCAAGGCGCACGATCCCGCCCGAGGCGCCCTCGATGTCGCGGGCGGGGTCGATGCCGGGCATGATCTCGGTCGCGCGCAGGCCCTCGGGCGTCAGGCGGATGACGCAACGCTCGGTGACATAAAGCACCTCCTGCCCCTCGGCGACGGCGCGGGGGCCCGCGAAGGTCACATGCTCGACCGCAGGGACGAACTTCGCGAACTTGCCCGGCCGCAGGATCCTGAGCCCCGCGGCGTCGAGCGCGACCTCGGCCCCGGCCTCGAACCAGCCCGAAAAGACGATCCGGCGCGCGTGCGCCGTGATGTCGACAAACCCCCCGCACCCGGCCGTGAGATAGGGCCGCTTGCCGAGCTTCGAGACATTGACCGACCCTTGCGCATCGACCTCCAGGAACGACAGGAAGGTGAGGTCGAACCCCCCGCCCTGAAAATAGATGAACTGCTGGGGCGAGGGGACATAGGCATCGGCGTTCGACGCACAGCCAAACGCGAAGCCCAACAGCGGCATCCCCCCCACCGCGCCCTGCTCGATCGCCCAGGTGACGGCCTGCGGATGCCCTTCCTCGAGGAGGATGCGCGGCACATTGGCCGAGATGCCAAAGCCGAGGTTCGCCGTCATCCCGGCGCGCAGTTCCATCGCCGCGCGGCGCGCGATCACCTTCTCGACCCCATGCGCGACCAGATCGAAGCTCTCCCAAGGCCGGATCACCTCGCCCGAGATGGCGGGGTCGTGGGGCGTCTCGCAGGTCTGCTTCTGCTCGGGGTCGAGGGTGACGAAATCGACCAGATGGCCGGGCACGCGCACATCATGGGGGCGCAGGCTGCCCGCGGCCGTCACGCGCTTGACCTGCGCGATCACGATGCCGCCGTTGTTGCGCGCTGCGATCGCCTGTTCGAGCCCGCCGAGATAGGCGCCCTCATGCTCATAGGTCAGGTTGCCGCGCGCATCGGCGGTGGTGGCGCGCAGGATGCAGACATCGGGCGCGATGTTGGGAAAGAAGAGCCACTCCTGCCCGTCGAAACCCTCGCGCCGCACGATCGGGGCGGCGGCGGCGCGCGCGTTCATCGCGCAGCCCTCGCGCTTGGGGTCGACGAAGGTCTCGAGGCCCACCTTCGTCAGCACGCCGGGGCGGCGGGCGGCAACCTCGCGGTGCATGTCAAAGAGGATCCCCGAGGGAACGTTATAGGCCGCGACCCGGTCCTCGACGATCATGCGCCAGATCTCGGGCATGGGCAGGCTCGACGGCCCCGAAGGGTAGGAACCCGCGATCACGCGCGAAAGAAGCCCGTCGCGGGCGATGTGGTCCATCCCCTTGACGCCATACATGTCGCCCGCCGCGATGGGGTGGATGGTGGTGAGGTTGCGCGGATGCCCCTCGGCCGCGAACCGCTCACCCAGCGCGCGCAGCACGCTGTCGGGGCAGCCGAGCGCCGAGGAGGACGAGACGCTCACGACCGCGCCGTCGCGGATATGCGCAACCGCCTCGGACGCCGCGACGATCTTGCCCGTCATGCCGGCACCAGCGCCGCGGCGATGTCGGGGCGCACGCGCGCCCCCGTCGCCGCCGCCTGCCGCACCGCCATCGCGACCGCGAGCGAGGCGATCCCGTCCGCCCCCGTCGCCAGCGGCGCGCCCTGCCCCGCCACCGCGCCCGCGAAGGCCGCGACCGTGCGGGCGTAAAGGTCGGCGTCATCGCAGGCGAGCCGCTCGCGCCCCGCGGCGGTCACGATCTCGACCTCGCCCACCGGGCGCTGGCTCATCACGCCGCGGCCGAAGATCGAGCCCTCGGTGCCGTGGATCTCGATCCCGTGGCCGGCGAAGCGGTGGGTAAAGCTTTCATGGGCAAAGACCATCGCGCCCGAGGGCATGGTCCAGACCGACATCACCGAATCCTCGACCCCCTGCCCGAGGCCCGAGACGCAGGACGCCGCCACCACCTCGGCCGGATCCTCGCCGAGGTGAAAGCGCACGATGTCGGCGTCATGCACGGTGATGTCGGGGATGACCCCGCCCCCCGCGCCCGGATCATTGAGGCGCCAACCCTGCAGATGCGGCGGCAGATAGACGGCGTGGTGCACGCGCACCGACAGCACCCGCCCGATCCGGCCCGCGGCCACCGCGGCGCGGATGGCGCGATGCGTGCCCGCCGCGCGCAAATGGTGGTTCGTGGCGAATACCCTGCCCGCCCGCGCCGCGGCGCCGACCATCGCGCGCGCATCGCCAACCGTCATCGCGAGGGGCTTTTCGCACAGCACATGCTTGCCCGCCGCGACGGCGGCCAGCGCCTGCGGCAGGTGCTTTTCGTTCGTCGAGGAGATGTAGACCGCATCGACCGACGGATCGGAGAGGAGCGCGCCGAGATCGCTGCCCGAGGCGGGGATGTCGTGGTCGGCTGCAAAGGCCCGGGCGCGCGCGGCGTCCGCGCTCATCACCCAGCCGATGGTGCCGCCGGGCTCAGCGCGAAAAGCGCGCACCATATGCTCGGCCGCGATCGTGCTCGCCCCGATCAGACCCCACCGCATGCGCCTTCTCCCGTTTTGGATCGTTCCATTGGATCGTTCCAAACGACTATCGCCCCGACCCGGGCCGGTCAAGCGCCGCGCGCGGCCGCCGTCATCGCCGCGTCATGCCGCCGCACTATCCCGCCCGCTGGACCGGGGTGCGGCGCGCGCTAGAAGGTCGTGGAACGGCGGGGGCGAGGGATGGCGGGGGATGCGGGGCAGGCGCGGGGCGGGGTGGCCGAGGTCTTCGGCGCCTTCCTCAGGCTCGGGCTGACCTCTTTCGGGGGGCCGGTCGCGCATCTGAGCTATTTCCGGCAGGAGTTCGTGGTCCGCCGCGGCTGGCTGTCGGATGCGGCCTATGCCGAGATGATGGCGCTCTGCCAGTTCCTGCCCGGCCCGGCCTCGAGCCAGCTCGGCTTTGCGCTCGGGCTGATGCGGGCGGGCTGGGGCGGCGCGCTCGCGGCCTTTGCGGGCTTCACCCTGCCCTCGGCGGTCGCGCTCATGCTGCTCGCGGCGCTGGGGGGCGTGCTCGCCTCGCCGGTCTGGCAGGGCGCGATGGGGGGGCTCGGGCTGCTTGCGGTGGCGGTGGTGGCGCAGGCGCTGATCGGGATGGCGCGCACGCTCTGCCCCGATGCGGCGCGCGCGACCATCGCGGCGGGCGCGCTCGGGGTGCTGGCGGTCGTGCCCGGCGTCGCGGGGATGCTCGGGGCGATCGTGCTCGGCGCGGCCGCGGGCCTCGGACTGCGCACGCAAGGGGCCGCGGCGCCCGCGGCCTTCCCTGCCCTGCCCGTCGGCCCGCGGGGGGGGATCGTCGCGCTCGGCGTGCTGGGCGCGCTCCTCCTCCTCCTGCCGCTCCTTGCCGCGATGTGGCCGGGGCTGGCGCTTGCGGATGCGGTGTTCCGGGCAGGGGCCTTCGTCTTTGGCGGCGGGCATGTGGTGCTGCCGCTCCTCGAGACGGCGGTGGTGGCGCCCGGATGGGTCGCGCCCGAGGATTTCGTCGCGGGCTATGGCGCGGCGCAGGCGGTGCCGGGGCCGCTATTCTCGGTGGCGGCGCATGTGGGCTTCGTGCAGGCGGGCGCGCCGAACGGGGTTGCGGGTGGCCTCATCGCGCTGATCGCGATCTTTGCGCCGGGGTTTCTGATCCTGATCGCGGTGCTGCCGTTCTGGGTGCGCCTCGCGGCCCTAAACCCCGCGCGCCGGGCGGTCGAGGGCGCGAATGCGGCCGTGGTGGGGATCCTTGGCGCGGCACTTCACGACCCGCTGATGATGGGTGCGGTGCGGGGGCCGGTCGATCTGGCGGTGGCGGCGGGGATCTTCGTGGCGCTGACGCTCTGGCGCGTGCCGCTGCCCATTGTCGCGCTGGCGGCCGCCGGGGTCGGGGCGCTGCGCGCATCACTCGGCTGACCGCGCGCCACCTTGCGCGGGGGGCCCGATGCGGCCCATCCTCGCCCCCTGCCCGACCCGATTCCGCGAGGGGAAGAGGATGCCCGATTACGACCGACTCATCGACGCCGAGACATGGGCCTTCATCCGCCGGACGGGCGAGTTCTATCCCGATGATGCGGTCGATCTGACCATCGCGGGCCAACGCGCGGTCTATGACCGGATGTGCGCGGCCTTTCACCGGGGCTATCCGGCCGGGGTCGCGGCCGTGGATCGCGCGGTCGGGGGGGTGCCCGCGCGCATCTACACGACCGGCCACGCGCCCGGGGCGACGGTCGTCTATTTCCACGGCGGGGGCTTTGTCGTGGGGGGGCTGCACAGCCACGACGATGTCTGCGCCGAGATCGCGGCGGCGACGGGGTTTCGCGTCGTCTCTGTCGATTATCGCCTCGCGCCCGAGCACCGCCACCCGGCGCATTTCGACGATGCGATGGAGGCCACGCGCGCCGCGGCGATCCTCTGGGGCGGGCCCGTCGTGCTCGCGGGCGACAGCGCGGGCGGGAACCTCGCGGCCGCCGTCAGCCATGCCGCGCGCAGGGGCGGGCCCCTGATCGCGGGGCAGGTGCTGGTCTATCCCGGGCTCGGCGGCGACCGCGACCGGGGCAGCTATCTCGAGCACAGCGCAGCGCCGATGCTGAGCCGGGCCGATGTGCTCTGGTATGACGCGATCCGCCACCCCGAGGGGCAGACCGGCGTAGGCGATCCGACGGCGCGCCCGCTCGAGGACAGCGATTTCGCCGGCCTGCCGCCCACGGTCGTGTTCACGGCCGAGTGCGACCCCCTCGCCGATGACGGGCCCGCCTATGCCGCGCGCATCACGGCTGCGGGCGGGCGCGCGGTCAGCCACGAGGGTGCGGGCCTCGTGCATGGCTATCTGCGCGCGCGCGGCACGGTCGGGCGGGCGGGCGAGAGTTTCGCGCGCATCTGCGCGGCGATCGGCGCGCTCGGCCGCGGGGTGTGGCCAGCCTGAAGGCTTAGTGCCCGGCCGATTCCATCCGCCGGTGCGCGATCACCTCCTCGAGCCAGCCGGTCCGCATCTCGGGCACGGATGACAGGAGAAGGTCGGTGTAATCGTCGAAGGGCGGCGCCAGCACCTGCCCCTTGCGCCCCTGCCGCACGACGCGGCCGCGGTGCATGACGGCGATCGCGTCGGCGATGGCGCGCACGGTCGCGATGTCGTGGGTGATGAAGAGGTATCCCACCCCCTCGCGCGCCTGAAGATCGAGGAGAAGCTTGAGGATCCCGTCCGCCACCAGCGGGTCGAGCGCCGAGGTCACCTCGTCGCAGATGATGACCTTGGGGCGCGCGGCCAGCGCGCGCGCGATCGAGACGCGCTGCTTCTGCCCACCCGACAGCTCGGCCGGGTAGCGGTCGGCATAGCCCTGGCCAAGCTCGATCGCATCGAGGAGTTCCTGCACGCGCGCATCGCGCGCCGCCCCCTTCATGCCGAAATAGAATTCGAGCGGCCGGCCGATGATCGTGCGCACCGTCTGGCGCGGGTTCATCGCGACATCGGCCATCTGATAGATCATCTGGATCTCGCGCAGATCCTCGCGCGTGCGCTCGGCCAGACGGGCGGGCAGCGTGCGGCCGGCAAAGCGGATCGCGCCCGAGGCGGGCGGCAAGAGCCCCGTGATGACGCGCGCGAGCGTCGATTTGCCCGATCCGCTCTCGCCCACCACCGCGAGCGTCTGGCCTGGCGCGAGCGCGACCGTGACATCCGAAAGCACATCCGCCGCCGCGCCGGGGTAGCGCGCGCTGACGCCCTCGACCGTCAGGATCGGCTCGGCGGGCGGGGCCTCGGGGTGGGCGATGGCGCGTACCGAGACGAGGGCGCGGGTATAGTCCTCGGTCGGGGCGGTGATGATCGTGCCGGTCGGGCCGGTCTCGACCATGCGGCCGTGGCGCAGCACGAGGATGTCGTCGGCGACCTGCGCGACCACCGCGAGGTCGTGGGTGATGTAGAGCGCGGCCACCCCGGTCTCGCGGATGGCGCGCTTGATCGCGGCCAGCACATCGATCTGCGTCGTGACATCGAGCGCGGTCGTCGGTTCGTCGAACACGACAAGATCGGGCCGTGGGCAGAGCGCCATCGCCGTCATCGCGCGCTGCAACTGCCCGCCCGAGACCTGATGCGGAAAGCGGCGGCCGAAATGCTCGGGGTCGGGCAGGCCTAGGCTGCGAAAGAGGCCGACTGCGCGCGCCTCGGCCTCGGGCCGGGTGGAAAGGCCGTGGCGCAGCGTCGCCTCGATCACCTGCTCCATCAGCCGCTTGGCGGGGTTGAAGGCGGCCGCCGCCGATTGCGCGACATAGGTCACGCGCCGGCCGCGCAGATCGCGCAGGACACCCGCATCGGCCGCGCGGATCTCGGTTCCGCCCAGCACCACGCGCCCGGCCGTCAGCCGCACCCCGCCCCGGCCATAGCCAAGTGCCGCGAGGCCGATCGTCGACTTGCCCGCCCCGGATTCGCCAATGAGGCCAAGGACCCGCCCGGGCGCGAGCGCAAGCGTCGCCTCATGCACGAGCACGACATCGCGGGGCCGTTCGCCCGGCGGGTGGATGGTGGCCTCGACCTTCAGCCCCTCGATGCGCAGGATATCCTCAGCCACCGCGCCCTCCCTTGAGGCTCGCGGTGCGGTTCAGGATCCAGTCCGCCACGAGATTGACCGAAATCGCGAGCGTCGCGATCGCGACCGCGGGCACCAGCGCCGCCGGCACGCCCCAGACGATGCCGTCCTTGTTTTCCTTCACGATCCCGCCCCAATCGGCCATCGGCGGCTGCACGCCGAGCCCGAGGAACGACAGCGTCGAGATGAACAGCACCATGAAGATGAAGCGCAGCCCCATCTCGGCCACGAGCGGCGAGAGAGCATTGGGCAGGATCTCGCGAAAGATGATCCAGCCGCGCCCCTCGCCGCGAAGCCGCGCGGCCTCGACATAATCCATCACCGTGATGTCGAGCGCGACCGCCCGCGAGAGGCGAAAGACCCGCGTCGCATCGAGAAGCCCCATCACGAGGATGATGACCGGCAGGCTGACCGGCATCACCGACAGCACCACCAGCGCGAAGATGAGCGAGGGGATCGACATCATGAGATCGACGAAGCGCGAGAGCGCCTGATCGACCCAGCCGCCCGCGACGGCGGCCGTGAAGCCGAGGATCGAGCCTGTGGTGAAGCTCAGCAGCGTCGCCACGGTCGCGATCAGGATCGTGGTCTGCCCGCCATAGATCATCCGCGTCAAGAGATCGCGACCGATGCTGTCGGTGCCGAGCCAGTGCTCGGCCGAGATCGGCTCCCACACATCGCCCACCACCTCGGCCATGCCGTAGGGCGCGATGAGATCGGCAAAGATCGCGGCGAGGAAATAGAGCGCCGTGAGGAACAGCCCGATCGCGGCAGAGAGCGGCATCCTCATTTCGGGTGCCTCAGCCGCGGGTTGGCGATGATCGAGATGAGGTCGGCCAGAAGGTTGAGGCCGATGTAGACGGCCGCGAAGATGAGCCCGCAGGCCTGCACAACCGGCACGTCGCGCTTGGCGACATGATCGACCAGATACTGGCCCATGCCGGGATAGACGAAGACGACCTCGACCACGACGACGCCCACCACCAGATAGGCGAGGTTGATCATCACCACATTGACGACCGGCGCGATGGCATTGGGCAGCGCGTGGCGCGCGATCACCGCAAAGGGCGAGAGGCCCTTGAGTTCGGCCGTCTCGATATAGGCCGATTGCATGACATTGAGGATCGCGGCCCGCGTCATGCGCATCATGTGCCCGAGCACGGTCAGCACGAGCACGAGGACGGGCAGCGCGATCGCCATGAGCTTGTCGCCAAGGTCCATCCCGCCGTGCATGGTCGCGACCGAGGGCAGGAGCTTGAACTGCACGGCAAGGAAGAAGGCCGCGATATAGCCCAGCAGGAACTCGGGCACCGAGATCGAGGCAAGCGTCGTGCCCGAGATGAGCTTGTCGGGCCAGCGCCCCTGGTAGCGCACCGCGACGAGGCCTAGCAGGATCGCGAGCGGTACCGCGATGACCGCGGCCCAGAAGGCAAGGAACAGCGTGTTCGACATCCGCCCCGCGAGCGTCGTCGCGATATCGCGCCGGTTGGTGAGCGAGGTGCCGAGATCGCCCTGCAGCACGCCCCCAAGCCATTCGAAATAGCGCACCACCGCCGGACGGTCGAGGCCGAGCGCCTCGCGCAGGTTGGCGAGCGTCTTTTCCGTCGCGCCCTGCCCGAGGATGGCCGAGGCGACATCACCGGGCAGCACCTCGGTCCCCGCGAAGATGAGGACCGAGGCCGCGAGCAGAAGGAGGATGCCCAGCGCGATGCGCCGGGCAACCAGTCTTATCAACGGGTGCATCCCCTCGTGGCCCGGATCAGGCCAGCCAGGTCTTCTGCGGAGCCAGACCGTTCATGACCTCCTGGACGCCGTCGGCGACCCAGCCCTGAACCTTGTCGCTGACGCCTTCGATCCAGTCGTTGAACATCGGGCAGATGAGGCCGCCCTCGTCCTGAAGGATGCGCGCCATCTGGCCATACATCCCCTTGCGCTTGGCGAGGTCGAGCTCGCCCCGCGCCGCGAGGAGCAGGCTGTCGAACTCGGCGCTCGAGAAGCGCGTGTCGTTCCAGTCCGCGGTCGAGAGATAGGCGGTCGAATACATCTGGTCCTGCACCGGCCGGCCGCCCCAGTAGGAGGCGCAGAAGGGCTGGGCGTTCCAGACGTCCGACCAGTAGCCGTCGCCCGGCTCGCGCTTGATCTCGAGCGGGATGCCGGCCTTGGCCGCGGTCTGCTGGAAGAGCGCCGCCGCATCGACCGCGCCCGGGAAGGCGACCTCGGAGGTGCGCAGCACGATGGGCGAGCCGTCATGGCCCGAGGCCTTGTAGTGGAAGGCGGCCTTTTCGAGGTCGAAGGCGCGCTGCTCGAGCGTCTCGTCAAAGAGCGGATAGGCGGCGTTGATCGGGATGTCGTTGCCGACCGAGCCATAGCCCTGAAGGATCTTCTCGACCATCTCCTGCCGGTCGATCGCGTATTTCAGCGCCAGCCGCAGGTCCTTGTTGTCGAAGGGCGCGGTGTTGCAGTGCATGATGAAGACGTAATGCCCGCGGCCCGAGACGTTCTTGACCTGGATGCCCGGCACGGTCGCGAGCATCTGCGCGACCTTGGGCTCGACCCGGTTGGCGATGTGGATCTGGCCGGACTGGAGGGCGGCCATCCGCGCGGTCGGGTCGTTGATGACCACGAACTCGACGCTGTCGTAGTGGCCGCGCGAGCTGTCCCAGTAGTTCGCGTGCTTTTCGAACACATGGCGCACGCCGGGCTCATCGACGACGACCTTGTAGCAGCCCGCGCCGATGCCGTCGGCGGGGTTCTCCATGCCGCCGCCGGGCTGCATCTGGAGGTGATAGTCGGACATGAGATAGGGCAGGTCGGCGTTGGCGGTCGCGAGCGTGACCGCGACATAGTCGCCGTCGACCTTCATCGATTCGATGCCCTGCATGATGCCATAGGCGCCCGATTGCGAATTCTGGTCGGCGTGGCGCTGGAGCGTCATCAGCACGTCATCGGGCGTGAGCGTCTTGCCGTTGTGGAACTCGATCCCCTTGCGGATCTTGAACATCCAGGTCTTGGCGTCGGGCGTGCTCTCGACCGCCTCGGCCGCGCGGAAGTCGAGCTCGCCCGAGGCGGTGGTGTCGACGAGGGTCTCGCCCGTGGTGCGCAGGAGGTGGAAGGGCACCTGGCTTGCCGCCAGCGCCGGGTCGAGGCTGTTGGTGCTCTCGCCGCCGCCGAGGCCCATGATCAGCGTGCCGCCCTTGACCGGGCCCGCCGCCTGCACCGCCGAGGCGAGCATCGAATTGGCCATCGCGGCCGAAAGGCCGAGCGCGCCGGCGCGGCCGAGGAAGGCCCGGCGGCTCTGCTTGCCCGCGACCGTCCGGGCCAGGATGTAGTTCAGTTCGTCCTTCATCGTCGTCTCCTCTGTTGGCATCGACGTTTCGTTGTTGATTGACCAATCAATAACCAACCCTTTGGCGGGCCGGCAACAGGTTTTCGCGCCGCACCCTCAGCGCAGGTCGCGCGGGATGCTCTCGGATACCTCGCGCTTGAGCACGAGCGCCTCGCCCTCATAGGCCTCGAGCCGGCCCGTGAGGTGGAAGTGAGTCGCATCCGACCACATTTCCGTGAAGGTTTCTGTTCGGACAGACCATCCTTCGCGCGCAAGCTCTTGCGTCCAATGCGTCCGGCCCCGGGCCGAGAGCGGGTCGGCGGGGTGGATCTCCCAGCGCTCGCGGGCGGCGGAGCCGGTGATCAGCCCGTGGTCGAGATGTTCGGCAAGCCCGAAATCATCCTCGATCACGAGGCTCACGATGCCGCTGCGCTGGTCGGTCTCGGCGCGGCGGACATGCGCGGGGGGGCGGATCGGGCGCATCCGCGCGGCGGGCGCGGCCTCGGGTGGGGGGAAGCTGACCTCATCGGCGTCGCCCGCCGGCGCGCGCACGGGGAGTGCGAGCGCGCCACCGGCGAGCGTCAGCGTCGCGGCCTCTGGCATGGGCCAGAGCATCGGCCAATAGGCGCTCGAGACCGCGACCCGCAGCCGGTGCCCCTCGGGCAGGCGATAGGCGATGTGGTCGAGCGTGACCTCGATCTCGATTTCCTCACCCGGAACAAGGGGTTCCGGGGCGGCGTGCGAGTGGCGATGCGTGAGGTTCAAGACCCCCCAGGTGATGCGCGTCGCCGCCCCGTCGGGGTGGAGGTGATTGAGCCGGACCGCGATCTGCGCGCAAGGCTTGTCGGCCGCAAGGCGCAATCGCAGGCGCGGCGCACCCACGATGTCGGTCTGGGCCATGGGCGCGCTGTCGAACACGGCCGAGAGCGCATCATCGCGCCGCTGGTCGCCCGGCATCTCGGGGCCGAGCCAGATCGCGCAGAACTCACCCCCCTCCATCCCGCAATCCTGGGGCGAGGCGAGCGTGACCGAAAGCGCCCCGCCGCCCTGCCCCAGCGTCCCCTGCCCCGCGCCGGGCAGGCCGGGGCCGAGCGGGAGCATCTGGTCGGCAATCGCGGGCGAGGGCCAGGCGGGTTCGGCGATCCAGCGGCCGGGGCGGTGGTCATACCAGGACGCCGGCCGCACCCCGTCCATCAGATAGGCGCGATAGGCCGGGTCGTCCTCGACCCCGGTCGGGGCGTCCTTGAGCCAGCGATCCCACCAGCGCAGCGCCTCTTGCAAAAAGCCGATGCGGGGTTCGGGCACCGCGAAATGGGGGTATTTGTGCACCCAAGGGCCGACGATGCCGCGAACCGGCGCCGAGAGGTTCTGCACAAGCTGCGGCACCGCGTTCTTGTAGCTGTCGCCCCAGCCTCCGACCGCGAGCGTCGCGGCCTCGATCGCGGCGTAATCCTCGCAGACCGACCCGTGCTGCCAATAGGCGTCGCGCCGCTGATGGCCGAGCCAGACCGCGGGCAGGAAGGGCTCGGCCTCGAGCCGCTTGAGCCATTCCGCGCGCCAGTCGGGGCGCAGCGCCGGGTCGGGCGGGCGCGACGAATAGGACCACATCGTCGCCCCCCAGCCGAGATTTTCGTTGAGCAGGCAGCCGCCCTTCCAGTGGATGTCGTCGGCGTAGCGGTCGACCGTCGAGCAGAGCGTGATGATGGCCTTGAGGGCGGGGGGCCGCAGCGCCGCGACCTGCAACGCGTTGAACCCGCCCCAGCTGATCCCCATCATGCCGACGCGCCCGCTGCACCAGGGCTGGGCGGCGATCCAGCCGATCACCTCGCAGGCGTCGGCAAGCTCCTGGGGGGAATATTCATCCTCCATCAGCCCGTCGCTGTCGCCGTTGCCGCGCATGTCGACGCGCAGGCAGGCATAGCCGTGCCCCGCCAGATAGGGGTGCGTCAGCGCATCGCGGGCGGTGGTGCCGTCGCGCTTGCGATAGGGCAGGAATTCGAGGATCGCGGGCACGGGGGCGGCCGGCGCATCCTCGGGCATCCAGACCCGCGCCGAGAGACGGCAGCCATCGGCCAGCACGATGCCCATGTCGGGCGTTTCGCGCACCGCGCGCGGAAATTCCGTGATCGTCTTCATGGTCGTGCCCCCCTCCCGGCGGGACGGAGCCTAGGCAGGCCCCGGGGCGTTTGCAATGGCGCCGGCCGGCCCCTCGGCCATCGCGGCGCGCAGCGCACGCGCGCGCGCCGCCGGGATCGCGCCGATCTCGAGCCCGGTAAAGACATGGAGCGTGCCGAGGTCGCGGTCGACCACCGCATGATCCGACACCCACCCCCCCATCGCGAGGTAGCTGCGCAGGAGCGGCGGCATTGTCGCCATCGCCCGGCGCGGATCGGGCACGCGGCGCGCCAGATCGAGCGCAAAGCGCACCACGCCCGGCGCCTTGACGCGCGGCCACCAGCGGCGCGGCGCGAGGTGACGCTCGCGCAGCATGGCGAAGGCGTCGGCGTATTCATGCGCCTCGGTCCCCTTGAACGAGGAGCAGCCAAAGAGCATCTCGACCCCGTTTTCATCCACGAACCGCGCGAGCGCCCCCCAGGCGAGGCGCAGGATGTCGGGGTCGTGGCGGTCGGGGTGGATGCAGAAGCGGCCAAGCTCCATCATCGGGGCGTCGAAGGCCTCGAGCGCGGAGAGCTCGTAGTGCTGGGCCGAATAGCTCTTCGCGATCTCGGACCCGCCCCGGAGCGGCATCAGGCGGCAGCACGCCACCAGCGCGCCATCGGCGCGATCCTCGATCAGAAGGTGCAGGCAGCGGTCGTCGAAGCGGTCGCGATCGATGATGCCCGGCCCGCGAAAGCACAGGCCCCGGAGCGCCTGCGCCCGGGCGATGTCCGCCGCGCCTTGGGCCAGCCGTGCCGCGTATCGCATCGCCGCCCGCCACCACCTCGTGCCCGCCGCGCGCGGCGCCCCGAGTCGGGCATCTTGCGCGGATTGCGATCTCGATAGCACGCGCTATGTGTAATCACAAAGACACCCATCCGAGGACGCGCCGCCGTGACCACGCCCCCCCGCATCGTCAAGACCGACGCCGAATGGCGCGCGCAGCTTTCGGATCTGGCCTATCGCGTCACGCGCCAGCACGGCACCGAGCGCGCCGGCACGCATGACGATTTTCCCAAGGTCGCGGGCCAGTTCCGCTGCATCTGCTGCGATGCGCCGCTCTTTGATCAGCGCGAGAAGTTCGAGAGCGGGACAGGCTGGCCGTCGTTCTGGAAGCCCGCGGACGGCGCCGAGGTCGCCACGCGCGAGGATCGCAGCTTTTTCATGCGCCGCACCGAGGTCCATTGCGCGGCCTGCGAGGCCCATCTGGGCCATGTCTTTCCCGACGGGCCGAAGCCCACGGGGCTGCGCTATTGCATCAACGGGGTGGCGCTGCGCTTCGTCCCCGAGGGCTGAGCGGCGCGCGGTTTGACAGCGCAAGGGCCGCCCGATACATCCCGCGGCCGTAGCGGAGCGCAAGCGATGAACCTTTTCGACGATATGCGCGCGGCGGTCCTTGCCGCGCTGGGCGAGATGCAGGCGGCGGGCGCGCTGCCCGCGGGGCTCGACTTCGGCGCCGTCACGGTCGAGCCGCCGCGCGATGCGGGCCATGGCGACATGGCGACGAACGCGGCGATGGTGCTTGCCAAGCCCGCCGGCATGCAGCCGCGCGCGATCGCCGAGGCGCTTGCGGCCCGCCTCGGGGCGGATGGGCGCATCGCCTCGGCCGAGGTGGCGGGGCCGGGCTTTCTGAACCTGCGCCTTGCGCCCGCGGTCTGGCAGGGCGTGATCGGCGCGATCCTGACCGCGGGGGCGGATTATGGCCGCGCGACCCTCGGCGCGGGGCGGCGGGTCAATGTCGAGTTCGTCTCGGCCAATCCGACGGGGCCGATGCATGTGGGCCATGTGCGGGGCGCGGTCTTTGGCGACGCGCTCGCGCGGCTGCTGGCCTTCGCGGGCTGGGAGGTCACGCGCGAATACTACATCAACGACGGCGGCGCGCAGGTCGAAGTGCTCGCGCGGTCGGCCTATGAGCGCTATCGCGAGGCGCATGGCCTCGCGCCCGCCATCGCCGACGGGCTCTATCCGGGCGACTATCTGATCGAGGTCGGGCAGGCGCTGAAGGCGGAATACGGCGCGAGCCTGCTCGATCGGCCCGAATCGGACTGGCTCGCGCCCGTGCGCGATTTCGCCATCGCGCGGATGATGGAGACGATCCGCGAGGATCTCGCACTTCTCGGCGTGACGATGGATGTCTATTTCTCCGAACGCTCGCTCTATGGCACGGGGCGGATCGAAGGCGCGCTCGAAAGCCTGCGCGCGCGCGGCCTCGTCTATCACGGCGTGCTCGAGCCGCCCAAGGGCAAGACGCCCGAGGATTGGGAGCCGCGCGCCCAGACGCTTTTCCGCTCGACCGCCTTCGGCGACGATGTCGACCGGCCGGTGATGAAATCGGACGGGAGCTGGACCTATTTCGCCCCCGACATCGCCTATCATTTCGACAAGGTGACGCGCGGCTTCGATCTGCTGATCGACGTGCTCGGGGCCGATCATGGCGGCTATGTCAAGCGGCTGAAGGCGGTGGTCGGCGCGCTTTCGGATGAGCGCGTGGCGCTTGATGTCAAGCTCATCCAGCTCGTCAAGCTCTGGAAGGACGGCGAGCCCTTCAAGATGTCGAAGCGCGCCGGCACCTTCGTGACCTTGCGCGACGTGGTCGAGCAGGTGGGCGCCGACGTCACGCGCTTCATGATGCTCACGCGCAAGAACGACGTGGCACTTGATTTCGACTTCGACAAGGCGCTCGAGCAATCGAAGGACAACCCCGTCTTTTACGTGCAATACGCCCATGCGCGCGCCCGTTCGGTCATCCGCAAGGCCGAGGCTGCGGGCGTCGGGGTGGCCGACCTCTCGCGGCTCGGGCATCCGGCCGAGATCGCGCTGGCGCGCCTGCTCGGGAACTGGCCGCGTCAGGTCGAGCAGGCCGCGCGCACCAATGAGCCGCACCGCATCGTCTTTTACCTCGCCGATCTCGCGGCCGAGTTCCATGCGCTGTGGAACCGCGGCACCGACGATCCGGCGCTGCGCTTCGTGCAGCCCGATGACGCGCAGGCAACCGCGGCGAAAGTCGCGCTGGTGCGGGCAACGGCGGTTGTCATTTCCTCAGGTCTTGGTATTCTTGGCGTCAGGCCCGTCGATGAAATGCGCTGATCTTCAACAAGGCGCGACGCGGCGGCCACGAGGCAGGTTGAACCGACGCTGATCTCCGACGGGCCCTCGCCCGAACGGGGGCGACCGAGGAGCAGGCATGGCAGACGCACCTTTTGACGATTTCCGTTCCGCGGGCATTCTTGCGGAACCTTCCTTCCTGTCGCGGCTGATCGCGATCGGGGCGGCCGTCTCGACCCTTTCGCTTGTCGCGGGCGGGGCCTTCTGGGCCTATCGCATCGCGGTGCGCGACGTGGCGGGCGTGCCGGTGATCCGCGCGCTCGAGGCGCCGATGCGCATTGCGCCCGAAACGCCCGGCGGGCAGGTCGTGCCCTATTCGGGGCTTGCGGTGAATGCGGTGCCGGGCGGGGCAGCGCCCGATGCGGGTGCGGGCAATCTGGTGCTGGCGCCGGCGCCGCTTGCGCTTTTGCCCGATGACGCGCCGGGGCTTGGCACCGCGCCGGCCGCGCCCGGGTTCGAGCCCGAGGTGATCGAGCCGCAGCCGGTCGAAAGCGCGGCCTTCGCGAGCGCCCCGCCCGAGCGTGCGGGCGAGGCGATCGGGGCGCCCGCCCCGACCGCGACACCCCTCAGCGCCGCCCCCGTGGCGCGGCTATCCTTCGCGCCGCCGCCGCGCCCGGCAGGCCTTGGCCGGCCAGCGGCCGCGAGCGCGCCAGCCCTGACGGGTCCGGCCTCGGGCGACGATCCGGTCGCGGCAGCACTTGCGAGTGTGCTGGCCTCGCTCGGCCCGGTCGCGGCGCCGGCCGAGATCGACCCCGCGTCGATCGCGCGTGGCTCGCGCCTCGTGCAGGTCGGCTCCTACGACGACATCGAGGCCGCCCGGCGCGGCTGGGACGGGGTCGCGGTGCGGGCGGGCGCGCTCATTGCCGACAAGTCGCGCGTGATCGTGCCGGTCGATGACGGCGGGCGCCTCTTTTACCGGCTGCGCGTCGCGGGCTTCCTGAGCGAGGATGACGCGCGGCGCTTTTGCGCGGTCGTCGGCACCGAATCGCAGCGCTGCGTGCCGGTCATCCACAGATGACCGCGCCCGGGGCCTGCATCCTCGGATGTGCGGGCCTGACGCTCGGCCGGGATGAGGCCGCCTTCTTTCGCGAGGCCGACCCCTGGGGCTTCATCCTCTTTGCCCGCAACGTCGCCGACCCCGGCCAGATCAGCGCCCTGACGGACGATCTGCGCGCGAGCGTGGGGCGCGACGCGCCGATCTTCATCGACCAGGAGGGGGGGCGCGTGGCGCGCCTCGGCCCGCCGCACTGGCGCGTCTGGATGGCGCCGCTCGATCATGTCGTGGCGGCGGGTGCGGGGGCGGCGCGCGCGATGGAGCTGCGCTATCGGCTGATCGCGGCAGAGTTGCGCGCGCTCGGGATCGACGGCAATTGCGCGCCGACCTGCGATGTCGCGACGCCCGAGACGCATCCCTTTCTGCGCAACCGCTGCCTCGGGACCGAAGCGGCCGAGGTCGCGCGGCTGGCGCGTGCGGCGGCGCAGGGGATGCTCGCGGGCGGGGTGCTGCCCGTCCTCAAGCACATTCCGGGGCATGGGCGCGCGAGCGCCGACAGCCACCTCGGGCTGCCCGTCGTCGCGGCCGATGCCGAGACCCTCTGGCAGAGCGATTTCGCCCCCTTCGCGGCCTTGCGCGACATGCCGATCGCGATGACGGCGCATGTCGTCTATGCCGCGCTCGATCCGGTCTTGCCCGCGACGCTCTCGCCCGCCATCCTGCGGCTGATCCGCGGCCGGATGGGCTATGACGGGCTGATCATGAGCGACGACCTCTCGATGAAGGCGCTGCGCGGCGGGCTGGGCGAACTGGCGACGGCCGCCCTCGGGGCCGGCTGCGATCTGGTGCTTCATTGCAACGGCGATCGGGCCGAGATGGCGCAGGTCGTCGCGGCGGCGGGGCGCCTCGGGGGGGCGGCGGCGGCGCGGGCGGCGCGCGCGCTGGCGTGCCGCGGCGCGCCGGATGCGCTTGATGAGGGGGCCGCACTCGCCGAATTGCGGGCGCTCGGGCATGGCTGAGCGCGCGCCCTCGCTTTTTGCCGAGGATCGCCCGGCGCCCGAGCGCGCCCTGATCGTCGATATCGAGGGGTTCGAGGGGCCGCTCGATCTGCTCCTGAACCTTGCCCGCACGCAGAAGGTCGATCTGCGGCGGCTGTCGATCCTGGCGCTGGCCGAGCAGTATCTGGCCTTCATCGAGGGGATCCGCGCGCACCGGATCGAGCTTGCGGCCGATTACCTCGTGATGGCGGCGTGGCTCGCCTATCTCAAGTCGCGGCTCCTGCTGCCGCCGGACCCGGCCGAAGAGGGCCCGTCGAGCGACGAGATTGCCGCGCATCTCGCCTTTCAGCTCGAACGGCTCGAGGCGATGCGGCAGGCGGCGGCCGCCCTGATGGCGCGCAACCGGCTCGGGCGCGACATTTTCGCGCGCGGCATCCCCGAGGCGGTCGAGAGCCGGCGCACGCTGCGCTGGACGGCGGGCCTGCTCGACCTCATGCAGGGTTATGCGCGCGTGCGCAGCCGCGATGCCTTTCGCCCCTATGCCTTCGACCGGCGCGACGTCTGCACGATGGAAAACGCGCTCGAGCGGATGCGGGCGGTTCTTGGCACGCAGATCGGGTGGTCGCGGCTCGAGGATTTCCTGCCCGAGGAGTGGCGGGGCGATCCGCGCCGGCGCCGCTCGGCGACGGCGGCGCATTTCGCGGCCGCGCTCGAACTGACCCGGCAGGGGCGCATCGGGCTGCGCCAATCCGCCCCCTTCGCCCCGATCGAGATCGGGCCGGGGGCGCCGCGATGACCGACCCGGCCGAACCCGACCTCTTCCGCGTTCCCGACCTCCACGAGCAGGAGCGGATGGTCGAGGCGATCCTCTTTGCCTCGGCCGAACCGCTTGGTGCCACTCAGATCGAGGCGCGGATGCCGCGCGGCAGCGACGTGCCCGAAGCACTTGCCGCACTCGCGCGTCGCTACGAGGGGCGCGGGGTCGTGCTGATGCGGCTGGGCGAGGCCTGGGCCTTTCGCACGGCGCCCGACCTCGGCCATCTGATGCAGCGCGAGGTGGTCGAGACGCGCAAGCTCTCGCGTGCGGCGATCGAGACGCTTGCGATCATCGCCTATCACCAGCCTGTCACGCGCGCCGAGATCGAGGAGATCCGCGGCGTCGCGCTGAGCCGCGGCACCCTCGATCAGTTGCTCGAGCTTGACTGGATCCGCCTCGGCCGGCGGCGCATGTCGCCCGGCCGGCCCGTGACCTTCGTCGTCACCCCCGCCTTTCTCGACCATTTCGGCCTCGCCTCGGCGCGCGACCTGCCAGGGCTTGCGGATCTGCGCGCGGCGGGCCTTCTCGACAACCGGCCGCTGCCGGGCCTCGGGGGCGGGGCGGGCGACGATGAGGCGGCCGAGGATCCTGCGGTCGCCGACGATCAGGCGGATTTGTTCGACGTCTAGCCCCGGGCGCGCTATCCTTGGCGCATTCGCCGCCTTTGGGGCGGCAGCGGGCATTTGACGAGGTGGACAATGAAGATCGAGGATGCGCTGCGGCTTTTCCTGCGGATGGGGGGACTTGC
>JAUREX010000159.1 GCA_030834485.1 Gemmobacter sp. | reverse complement strand
ACGAGAAGGACGAGGTTCATATCTCGCCCCTGCAACTCGACGTAGTCGAGCGCTGTATCGACCTGTGGAGTCTTCCCGGCGAGACGGTGCTGACGCCCGACTGGCCGAACGGCGAGTTGCGCGCCCTCGTCGCCCTCGATGGCTTCGACGGGCTCTTGCTGTCGGTAACGCGGCGGGTCGATGGCAAGATCCTGACCCTGCTTGATGAGACGCAGGCGACCGCGCGCCTCTATGCCCAGCTCGAGGCCGAGCGCGGCCGCATCCTCTTTGAATTCGGCCTGCTGTATCTCGCCTTCGCGCTGCTGCTGGTGCTCGCGGCCGTCTGGCTCGGGCTCTGGGTCGCCGAGCGGATCGCGCGGCCCGTGGCGCAGCTTGCGGGCGCGGCGCGCCGCGTGGGCGAGGGCGACCTCGATGCGCGCGTGCCCGTGGCAGAGACGCGCGACGACCTCGCGATGCTGGGCGAGGTCTTCAACGGCATGACGGCCGAATTGCGCGTCCAGCGCGACGCGCTGATCGAGAAGAACAGCGAGACCGAGGCGCAGCGCCTCCTGTTCGATTCGGTCCTGACCTCGGTCAGCGCGGGTGTCGTCGGGCTCGATGCGCAGGGGCGCATCGGCTTTGCCAACCCCTCGGCGCTGCGGCTGCTGGCGCTCGAGGAGGCGGCGGCGCTGGGGCGCCCCATCGACGCGCTGGTGCCCGAGTTCTCGGCCCTCTTCGGCCGTCTGTGCGGCGGGATCGCGCCCTCGGTCCAGGATGAGGTGCGCCTGAGCCGTCGCGGCAAGGCCGAGAGCCTGCTTGTGCGGATGGGGCGGCGCGCGGCCGCTTCGGGCCAGCCCGAGGGCTATGTCGTGGCCTTCGACGATGTGACCGAGCTTGTCAGCGCGCAGCGCGTCGCCGCCTGGGGCGATGTGGCGCGGCGCATCGCGCATGAGATCAAGAACCCCCTCACGCCCATCCAGCTTTCGGCCGAGCGCATCCGGCGCCGTTTCGCCCCCGCGCTCGAGACCGATCAGGCCGAGGCGCTCGCGCAATATGTCGATGTGATCGTGCGCCAGACCGGCGATCTGCGCCGCATCGTCGATGAATTCTCGCGCTTTGCCCGCATGCCCGAGCCCGACCGCAAGACCCATGACCTCGCGCGGATCCTGCGCGATGCGGTCATCCTGCAGGAGAGCGCGCAGCCCGCCATCGCGTTCGACCTCGCGCTGCCCGAGGGCGAGGTGCCGGCGCGCGTCGATGCGACGCTCATGTCGCAGGCGCTGACGAACCTGCTCAAGAACGCGGGCGAGGCGATCGAGGCGCGCCTCGCGCAGGGCGTGCCCGAGGGCTTCGCGCCCCGCATCCGGGTGGATCTGCGCCGCGACGCGGGCGCGGTCGAGATCGCGATTGCCGACAACGGCATCGGCCTGCCCGAGGATCGCGCGCGCCTGTTCGAGCCCTATGTGACGCTGCGCCCGGGCGGCACCGGCCTTGGCCTGCCGATCGTGCGCAAGATCATCGAGGATCACGGCGGCACGCTGTCGCTGACCGATGCGCCCCCCGACCCCGCCGACCCCCGGCGCGGCGCGCTCGCCCTCATCCGCCTGCCGCCCGGGGGGGCGGCCGAGGCGCCGACCCCGCAGACCCCGCAGACCCCGCAGACCGAAGAGCACCGCCATGGATGACATCCTCATCGTCGATGACGAACGCGACATCCGCGACCTCGTGGCCGACATCCTCCGCGACGAGGGGTTCGCCACGCGCCTTGCGGCCAACGCCGACGAGGCGCTCGGCGCGATCAACGCGGCCGCGCCTGCGCTCGTGATCCTCGACATCTGGCTCAAGGACAGCCGGATGGACGGGATCGACATCCTCAAGACCGTCAAGCGCGACAATCCCGGCATCCCGGTCGTCATCATCTCGGGGCATGGCAACATCGAGATCGCGGTCGCAGCGATCCGGCAGGGCGCCTATGACTTCATCGAAAAGCCCTTCAACATCGACCAGCTTCTGGTCGTCGTGAAGCGCGCTATGGAAGCCTCGCGGCTCAGGCGCGAGAATGTGGCGCTGCGCCGGCGCGATCAGGCCCCGGCCGAGCTCGTGGGCGTCTCGCCTGCCTTCCGGGCGCTGCGCGGCCAGCTCGAGAAAGTCGCGAAATCGAACGGGCGCGTGATGCTCAGCGGCCCCTCGGGATCGGGCAAGGAGGTCTGCGCGCGCTTCATTCACGCCCATTCGGCGCGCGCCGCCGGCCCCTTCGTCACCGTCGCCTCGGCCGCGATCGAGCCCGAGCGGATGGAAGAGGTCCTCTTTGGCCGCGCCCAGCCCGGCCGCGCGGTCGAGCGGGGGCTGCTCGATGAGGCCGACGGCGGCACCGTCTATCTCGACGAGGTCGCCGACATGCCCGCCGGCACGCAATCGAAGATCCTGCGCGTGCTGGTCGAACAGCAGTTCACCCGCCCGGGCGGCACCGACCGGGTGCGGGTCGATCTGCGCGTGATCTCCTCGACCAGCCACGATCTGCGCGCGCGCATCGCCGAGGGGCGCTTTCGGCAGGAGCTGTTCGACCGCCTCTCGGTCGTGCCGATCGGAGTGCCGGGGCTCGGCCAGCGGCCCGAGGACATCCCCGTGCTGGCCGAGCATTTCATCGCCGAGGCCCACCGCGCCCAGGGCCTCGTGCCCCGCCCCCTTTCGCCCGAGGCGGCGGCGGTCCTACAGACGATGGAGTGGCCGGGCAACCTGCGCCAGCTGCGCAACCTCATCGAGCGGGTCCTGATCCTCGGCGAGGGGACAGGCCCGATCCTGCCCGCCGAACTCGAGGGGCAGGGCGAAGGCGACGCCGAGGGGGGGCTGCGGCTCCAGATAGGGGCGGCGATCGCGGCGCTGCCCCTGCGCGAGGCGCGCGAGGTGTTCGAGCGCGACTATCTGCTCGCGCAGATCGCGCGCTTTGGCGGCAACATCAGCCGCACCGCGCAATTCGTCGGCATGGAGCGCAGCGCGCTCCACCGCAAGCTCAAGTCGCTCGGCGTCGCCAATGCGCGCGCCGAGGATCAGGCCGAGGGCGAGGCGCCATAGAGCGCGGCCGCGCGCGCCTCGAAGGCGCGCACCACGCGCTGCATCGCCTCGTTGAAGACGACGCCGATGATGCGCTGCAAGATCGCGTTGCGGAACTCGAAATCGACGAAGAAGACGACATCGCAGCCCCCGTCCGCGCGCGGCGCGAATTCCCAGCGCGAGCGCAGATGCCTGAACGGGCCATCGAGATATTCCGTGTCGATCCTGAGATTGGCCGGATCGAGGACGACGCGGCTGCCGAAGCGTTCGCGAAAGACCTTGAACGAGATCACCAGATCGGCCTCGAGCACCTCGGTCCCGTCGGGGCGGGGCGTGCGCGCGCGGATGCGCGCGGCCGCTGTCCAGGGCAGAAACTCGGGATAGCGCGCGACATCGGCCACGAGGTCGAACATCGCCCGGGCGGGATGGGGCAGGGCGCGTGTTTCGTCGTGACGGGGCATCGGACCAACGGATCGCGTGACTTCGATGCGCCTATTGGGTAAGACGGCCGGGGAAATCAAGGCCGTTCGGCGGCCGGGACGGGCAGACGATGGCGCGCAGCGACTACACGATCGAACAGATGATCTCGGCCAAGGCGATCGCCGCGCGGGTCGAGGCGCTCGCGCGCGAAATCTCGGCCCATTTCGCCGACAGCGACAAGCTCGTGGTCGTGGGGCTGCTGCGCGGGTCGTTCGTGTTCATCGCCGACCTCGTGCGCGAGATCACGCTTCCGGTCGAGGTCGACTTCCTCGAGGCCTCCTCCTATGGCGACGCGACCGAATCGAGCCGCGAGGTGCGCATCCTCAAGGACCTGCGCGGCGAGATTGCGGGGCGCGACGTGCTCGTGGTCGAGGACATCGTCGATACGGGCTTCACGCTCCATCATGTTCTGACTCTGCTGCGCGCCCGCGGGCCGCGCCGGCTCGAGGTCTGCGCGCTGCTCGACAAGCCCTCGCGGCGCGAGGCCGAGGTCCGCGCGACATGGACAGGTTTCGTGATTCCGGATGAATTCGTCGTGGGTTACGGGATCGACTTCGCGCAGCGCAACCGCAATCTGCCGTTCATCGGCAAGGTCCGCTTCGCCGATCCCGCGCCGGGCTGAGGGGGCGATGGGGCCGGGGCTGAACTGGTTCCTCAGGATGGTGCGCTGGGCGCGCAACCCGCCCTCGGCGGATAAGGTCAAGCTCGTCTTCGGGATCATCGCGATCTGCCTCGTGGTCGCGGGGATCGAGTATTTCGGCTTCTGGCCCGACTGGGCGCGCACCTCGGGCGTCTTCGGCCCCGGAGCGGGCAGTCGCTGATCGGGCGCGCCGGCCTTCAGGCCCGCCCGCCCCGGTGCGAGAGGCTGAGCGGCGAGATCCCCAGAAGCGCGAGCGCCCCGGCCCAGGCGCGCGAGGGATCGGGCGCAAAGACGAGGTCGGCGTCGCCCTCCGCCGTCAGCCAGTCGTTGCGCGCAAGCTCGCCCTCGACCTGCCCGGCCGCCCAGCCGGCATAGCCGAGCGCGAGCATCGCCCGCCGCGGCCCCTCGCCCGCGGCAAGCGCGCGGATCACGTCGCGCGTCGCGGTCAGCGCGAGGCCATGGGGCAGCCCGAGCGTGCCCTCGCCCGCATAATCGTCGCTGTGCAGGACAAAGCCGCGCCCCGTCTCGACCGGCCCGCCGAAGGCCACCGGCACCGGCCCCGCGCGACCGTCGAGCGGGATCTCGAGCTGGCGCAGCATCTGCGCAAAGCTGATGTCGGGCAGCGGCTTGTTGACGATGAGGCCCATCGCCCCCTCGGCCGAATGGCGGCACATGAAGAGGACCGCCTTCTCGAAGCGCGGATCGCCCATGCCGGGCATCGCGATCAGGAACTTGCCGCTCAGGTCCATCGACTCGCGCCCTCCTGCCAGCCAGCCTGACCGGGGCCCGGGCGCGGATCAAGGCCCAAGGGGCGCCGCGTGCGCCGCGCCGTCGCCGAAACGTGATTTCTGTTTCACCGCGGCGCGCAGGATGGTGGCGCGATGCGACACACCTTGCCCCTCATCTTCTCGGCCGCCGTTGCGGGATGGGCGCTCTGCGCGACGGCCGCGCGCGCGCAGGAGGGGCTCGAGGCTGCCGCGATCCTAGATGGCTGGGACATGGGCGGGGGCGTGCGGATGGCGGCGCTGCGCCTA
>JAUREX010000158.1 GCA_030834485.1 Gemmobacter sp. | reverse complement strand
CGGGCTGGGCGCGGCCGCCGCGCTGGCCGAGGCGGGGGCGGAGGTCACGCTCATCGCCCGCCGCGCGCCCGAGCTCGAGGCCGTGCGCGACGAGATCCGCGCCGCCGGCGGGCGGGCCGAGGCGCTCGCGCTCGACATCACCGACCTCGAGGGGACGGCCGCCGCGGTCGCGGCGCGGGGGCCCTTCGAGGTGCTCGTGAACGCGGCCGGGATCGCGCGGCACACGCCCGCCCTGACGACCACGCCCGAGGATTACGACGCGGCGATGGGGCTGAACCTCCGCGCGGCCTATTTCCTGACGCGCGCGGTCGCGGCCGGGCTGATCGCGGCCGGCCGGCGCGGGAGCCTCATCAACATCTCCTCGCAGATGGGCCTTGTGGGCGGGCCGGAGCGCGCGGTCTATTGTGCCAACAAGCACGCGCTCGAGGGGATGACCAAGGCCATGGCGCTCGAATGGGCGCCGCAGGGCGTGCGCGTCAACACCCTTTGCCCGACCTTCATCCGCACCCCGCTGGGTGAGCAGACGCTGCGCGATCCCGCGCGCCGGGCCTGGATCCTCTCGAAGATCAAGCTCGGCCGGGTGGGCGAGATCGCCGACATCATGGGGCCGGTCGTCTTTCTGGCCTCGGACGCCTCGGCGATGATGACGGGGACGCATCTGCTGATCGATGGCGGCTGGACAGCCGACTAGGACCGGTCCAGAGGAGGGGCGCGAGGCAGGGGGACCGGACATGGACATCCGCGCGATCGGCATGGGCCTGGCCTTTGCCTTCATGTGGTCCTCGGCCTTCACCTCGGCGCGGATGATCGTGGCGGACGCCGCCCCCCTCATGGCGCTGGCGGCGCGCTTCCTGATCTCGGGCCTGATCGGCATCGCGATCGCGCGCGCGCTCGGGCAGTCGTGGCGGCTCGACCGGGCGCAATGGCGCGCGACGGTGGTGTTCGGGCTGATGCAGAACGCGGCCTATCTGGGGCTGAACTTCGTGGCGATGCAGCGGGTCGAGGCCTCGGTCGCGGCGATCATCGCCTCGACGCTGCCGCTGCTGGTGGCGCTTGCGGGCTGGGGGCTCGGGCGCGAGCGTCTGTCGCGGCTCGGCCTTGCGGGGCTGGTCGCGGGCTTTGGCGGGGTCGTCGTCATCATGGGCTCGCGCGTGGGGGCGGGGCTCGATCCGCTCGGGATCGCGCTCTGCGTGCTCGGGGCGGTCGCGCTGACGGTCGCGACGCTGAGCGTGCGGGGCGCGACCTCGGGGGGCAACCTGCTGATGATCGTGGGCTTGCAGATGCTGGTCGGGGCGGCGGTGCTCGCGCTTTTGTCGGTGGCGTTCGAGCCCTGGCGGCTGAACCCGACGCCGCGGCTTGCGCTTGCCTTTGCCTACACCACGCTCGTGCCCGGGCTGCTTGCGACCTGGGTGTGGTTCCTGCTCGTGGGGCGGATCGGCGCGGTCAGGGCCGCGACCTTCCACTTCCTCAACCCGGTGTTCGGGGTCGCGGTCGCGGCCGCACTCTTGGGCGAATCGCTCGGGCTGCTGGACCTCGCGGGGGTGGTGATCGTGGCGCTCGGCATCCTCGGCGTGCAACTTGCGCGTGCAGGGCGAAATTAGGCCATTGTCTTTGGCACCGGATTTCCTCTAGGGTCCTCGCGACCCCTCGGTGCCAGCGCGCCGGGGCGGCGACGAATTCTCTGTGTTGCGATCTGACGGACATCCCGCAGAGCCAGCCACAGTCGGATTGGCCGCAAGGCCGAAGCGCTGCCCGAGGCATCAATGATGCGCCGGGCGATTTCAAACTCCCGGGGCCGGCGCAGTCGCGTCCCCCGTAACCGGAACCGCGACGATGCCGACCGCGCCCCTATCCCCGAGACCTGCGCCCCTTGACGGGGCAGGCCGGCTTGGTGCCGTCGCCGCCGTTGCATCACAACACCTGCAGACCGGCCGCGCGCGCCTTTCGGGCGCTGAACTGCGCCGGTCGGACGCGCCGCGCCGGGTCTGCGGATTGAGGATACATGTCGAAGAAGATGCTGATCGATGCCACCCACGCCGAAGAGACGCGCGTGGTCGTGGTGGATGGAAACAAGGTTGAGGAGTTCGATTTCGAGACGCTGAACAAGCGTCAACTGGCAGGAAACATCTATCTGGCCAAGGTCACGCGGGTCGAACCCTCGCTGCAGGCGGCCTTTGTGGATTACGGCGGCAACCGCCACGGCTTCCTCGCCTTTTCCGAAATACACCCCGATTACTACCAGATCCCCGTCGCCGACCGCAAAGCGATCCTCGAGGAGGAGCGCGCGCTCGACCGCGACGAGGAGGATGAGGACGAACGCCGCCGCCGGCGCCCGAACCGCAACCGCCGCGGCGCCAAGCCCGCCGCCGCCGAGGCCGCCGCCGCGCCGGCCGCGATCGAGGCGCTCGAGGTCATCGACCTTGCGGCCGAGGCCGCCGGCGCCGAGGCCGAGGATGTGCCGCGCGCCGAAGGCGACGAGCCCTATCGCGCGATGGACCACGCCGCCGACCTCGACGAGGAGATCGAGTCGGTCGCCGAGGAGGACATCGCCGACGAGATCGCCGAGCCCCGCCGCCCGCGCCTGCGCCGCTACAAGATCCAGGAAGTCGTCAAGGTGCGCCAGATCATGCTGGTGCAGGTGGTCAAGGAAGAGCGCGGCACCAAGGGCGCGGCGCTGACGACCTATCTGAGCCTTGCGGGGCGCTATTGTGTCCTCATGCCCAACACCGCGCGGGGCGGCGGCATCTCGCGCAAGATCACCCAGCCGGCCGACCGCAAGAAGCTCAAGGAAATCGCGGGCGAGCTCGACGTGCCCGAGGGCGCGGGCCTCATTATCCGCACGGCCGGCGCCAAGCGCACCAAGGCCGAGATCAAGCGCGACTACGAATATCTGATGCGGCTGTGGGAGCAGGTGCGCGACCTCACGCTGCGCTCGATCGCGCCAGCGCCGATCTATGAGGAGGGCAACCTCATCAAGCGGTCGATCCGCGACCTCTACAACCGCGAGATCGACGAGGTTCTGGTCGAGGGGCCCGAGGGCTACCGCGTGGCCAAGGACTTCATGAAGATGATCATGCCGTCCCACGCCAAGAACGTGCAGCTCCATGCCGAGCCGATGCCGCTCTTCGCGCGCTTTCAGGTCGAGAGCTACCTCGCCGCGATGTTCAACCCGACGGTGCAATTGAAGTCGGGCGGCTACATCGTCATCGGCGTGACCGAGGCGCTTGTCGCCATCGACGTGAACTCGGGCCGCGCGACCAAGGAAGGCTCGATCGAGGAGACGGCCCTCAAGACCAACCTCGAGGCCGCCGAGGAGATCGCGCGCCAGTTGCGCCTGCGCGACCTCGCGGGCCTCATCGTCATCGACTTCATCGACATGGAAGAGCGGCGCAACAACGCCGCGGTGGAAAAGCGCCTCAAGGACAAGCTCAAGACCGACCGGGCGCGCATCCAGGTCGGGCGCATCTCGGGCTTTGGCCTCTTGGAGATGAGCCGCCAGCGCCTGCGGCCCGGCATGCTCGAATCGACGACGCAGCCCTGCCCGCATTGCCACGGCACCGGCCTCATCCGCTCGGACGACAGCCTCGCGCTCTCGATCCTGCGCGCGCTCGAGGAGGAGGGGACGCGCAAGCGCTCGCGCGAGGTGCTGCTCAAGGCGCCGATCGGGGTCATCAACTTCCTCTTCAACGCCAAGCGCGAGCATATCGCCACGATCGAGGCGCGCTATGGCATGTCGGTGCGGCTCGAGGCCGACCCGACGATGATCAGCCCCAATTTCGCGGTCGAGAAGTTCAAGACCGCGACGCGCACGGTCGCACCGGCGAACCCGGTCGTCTCGCTCGATGCCGTAGCGATGGCCGACATGGCGGAGGACGACGCCGATATCGTCGAGGCCGATGAGGACGAGGACGAGGACGAGGCCGCAACCGCGGCCGAGACGCGTGGCGGGGCGACCCCCGCGCAGGGTGCGGCCGACAAGGGCGACGGGGGCGGCAAGAAGCGCCGCCGGCGGCGTCGGCGTCGGCGCGGCGGCTCTGGGACGGGCGCGCAGCAGGGCGACGCCCAGGGGATGGAGATCGTCGATCTCGACGACGACGGCGGCGCCGAGGATGAGGGCGCCGAGGATGAGGGCGCCACCGAGGCGGAAGCGCCCGCCGCGCCCCCCGCAGCGCCTTCGGCCGAGCCCGAATCGGGTGCCCGCGAAGGGCGCTCGGGCCGCTCGCGCGGGTCGCGCGGACGCGGCAGATCGGGCAAGGGCGCAGAGGCCCCGACAGCGGAAGCAGCCGAGACCCCGACCGAGACATCGGCCGAGACCCCGGCCGAGACCCCGGCAGAGGCGCCAGCTGCAGAGGCACCCGAGGCCGAGGCCGCGCCGCGCGCTGCCAGAACGCGCACCCGGACCCGCGCGCCCAAGGCCGCGGCATCCCCCGCGCCAGCGCCGGTGGCCGCTGTGACCGAGGCCCCGGCCGTACCAACGCCTGAGGCCCCCGCACCCGAGGCCGCACCCGAGGCCGCCCCGGAACCCGCCCCGGAACCCGCCCCGGAACCCGCCGCCAAGAAGCCCGCGGCCCGCTCGCGCGCGCGCGCCGCAGCCAAGCCCAAGGCCGAAGCGGCCGCCGCGCCGGAAACCGTGTCGGAAGCTGTGGCCGAAGCCGCGGCCCCGGCGCCAGAGCCTGCCGTGCAGGCGGCTCCGGCACCCGTGGCCGAGGCTGTGCCCGAAACCGCTCCCGAAACCGCTCCCGAACCGGGGCCGGAGAAGCCGCGGCGCAAGGGCTGGTGGTCGCTCGGCCGGTGAAACCGATCGGGCAGGGCGCGCAACGCGAAAGTGACCGCGCCCTGCCGCCGATCCGCGCTATCACCCTGCCCACAAGGGGCGGGGGATCCGGCGGGGGCTGAGGGATGTTCGGGATCGAGATCATCGACGCGGGGCTCCTGCCTGCGCTGATCGTGGCGCTGGCGGCGGGCGTGCTGTCGTTCCTGAGCCCTTGCGTGCTGCCCATCGTGCCGCCCTATCTGGCCTATATGGGGGGCGTGAGCCTCATCGAGGCGCAATCGGGCGGGGCGGCGCGCGGGCGGATCGTGCTGGCGGCGGTCTTCCCGGGACTCGTCGTCCAGCTGCAGCCGAACTGGATGTGGTTCCTGCGCATCACGCCCGTCGGAACCGATCGGGTCCGCCTCGCGTGGCAG
>JAUREX010000157.1 GCA_030834485.1 Gemmobacter sp. | reverse complement strand
CTGAGCTTGACGCTGACGACCACCGCCGGGACGAGTGGGCCGCGGACGGTGACAGTGGCGAAGGAGCCTGACTGGTGCACCGATCCCGCCCTGGTTGCCGCAGCAAGCCCGGGGGCTGTTTGTCAGGACGGGTCGGTCTATGCTGGCACAATCGGCGGCAATGCACTTTTCACCACGGCAACCGATCAAGGTCAGTTCAGCTGGAACAACGGTACAACCAACTACACGAACACGGGCGCGACCTCGACCAGCAACGGCCTCGCCAATACCAACACGCTTGTCGCCCTGGCCGACGCCGGAGCGCCCTACAATGCTGCCAACGCCTGCCGTGCCCTGGGAAGCGAATGGTACTTGCCATCCCGGGATGAGTTGAACGTGCTGTATGTGAACCGCGCCGCGATCGGCGGCTTCAATCCGAGCGGCGCGATATACGCTGGGTGGTACTGGTCGTCCCCTGATATTTACACCACCAATGCGTGGTGCCAGCGGTTCACTGACGGCTCTCAGCACAGCCGCGAAAAGTACTATGTGATGTCCGTCCGCTGCGTCCGGCGGGCGAACTGAGCGCGCAGGGCCTCGGGCGGCCGGTTACCGGCCCCCCTTGGCAGGGGGCGGGGCTTGGTATAGACGGCGTCGCACCGCGCCCGGCGCGCTGCCGTAGCTCAGTGGTAGAGCACTCCCTTGGTAAGGGAGAGGTCGTGAGTTCAATCCTCACCGGCAGCACCAGCGCAGACCGCGGCGGCGGGTCTGCGGGCGGATCTGTTGGCCGGCCGGGAGGTGGCGCGGGATGGAGTTCCGGGTTCGCGATCTAGGCTGCCGGCGCGGCGGGCGCGCGGTGATCGCGCATCTCTCCTTCGATCTGGCGGCGGGGCAGGCCATCCTTTTGCGGGGTCCGAACGGGTCGGGCAAGACGACGCTTCTGCGCACGCTCGCGGGGTTGCAGCCCGAGGCCGCGGGCGATGCGGGCGGCATGGCGGCCGAGGCGGTCTATGCCGGCCACGCCGACGGGGTGAAGGCCGCGCTGAGTGTCGCCGAGAACCTCGGCTTCTGGGCCGAGGTGCTGGGGGCGGCGCCGGGGGCGGCCGGGCGGGCGATGGCGGCCTTTGGCCTCGGGGGCTTGCGCGATCGGCCGGCCGGGTGGCTCTCGGCGGGGCAGCGGCGGCGGCTGGGCCTTGCGCGGCTTCTGGTCGATCCGCGGCGGGTGTGGCTGCTGGATGAGCCGACCGTCTCGCTCGATGCGGCGTCGGTCGCGACGCTCGAGCGCGTGATCGCCGAGCATCTGGCCGCGGGCGGGGCCGCCATCATCGCAACCCATGTCGC
Source organism: Gemmobacter sp. (assembly GCA_030834485.1). Classification (GTDB taxonomy): domain Bacteria; phylum Pseudomonadota; class Alphaproteobacteria; order Rhodobacterales; family Rhodobacteraceae; genus JAUREX01. The sequence goes on along the minus strand of JAUREX010000157.1, from coordinate 3,895 downwards.
GGCGGGGCCCGCGGGGGCGCGGGTGATCGACCTTGCCGCCCATGCGGCGCGCGCCGCCGGGGTGGCGGGCGGGGCCTTCGACGAGGCGCTGACATGATCGCGCTCCTGCGGCGGGATCTGCGGCTGGCGCTGCGCTCGGGCGGGGGGTTCGGGCTGGCGCTCGGGTTCTTCTTCATCCTCTGCGTGCTCGTGCCGCTCGGGGTCGGGCCGGACGGGCCGACGCTGGGGCGGATCGCGCCGGGGGTGCTGTGGGTGGGGGCGCTGCTGGCGTGCCTGCTCTCGCTCGACCGGATCTTCGCGCTCGATGCCGAGGACGGGACGCTCGATCTGCTCGCGACCTCGCCCCTGCCGCTCGAGGGGGTGGTGATCGTGAAGGCGGCCGCGCATTGGCTGACGACGGGGCTGCCGCTGGTCGCACTCGCGCCGGTGCTCGGGCTCATGCTGAACCTGCCGATGGCGGCGCAGCCCTGGCTTGCGGCATCGCTGATCGCCGGGACGCCCGCGCTGTCGGTGATCGGGGCGTTCGGGGCGGCGCTGACGGTCGGGGTGCGGCGGGGGGGGCTCTTGCTGTCACTCCTGGTGCTGCCGCTCTATGTGCCGAGCCTTGTGTTCGGGGCCGAGGCGGTGCGGCGGGCGGCGTCGGGCCTCGATCCGCTGACGCCCTTGTTGCTGGTGGCGGGCATCACGCTGGGCAGTTTGGCGATCCTGCCCTTTGCGGCGGCGGCTGCGTTGCGCATCAACCTCAGGTGATCGCGCCCCGCCGGGGTGTTGAGGGGGGCGGGAAAACCCGCTAGGTCAGGGCCATGTCACTGTGGGAATACGCCAATCCGAAGCGCTTCATGGCCATCAGCGGATGGGTTTTGCCGCCTGTCGCGCTGCTTGCGGTCGGGGTCACGGCGGTCGGGGTCGGCTGGGGCTTTTTCTTCACGCCCGAGGATTACCGGCAGGGCAGCAGCGTCAAGATCATGTATCTGCATGTGCCGGCGGCGATGATGGCGATCAATGCCTGGGTGATGATGCTGATCGCCTCGCTCATCTGGCTGGTCCGGCGCCATCATGTCAGCGCGCTGGCCGCGCGGGCGGCGGCGCCGGCGGGGCTGATCTTCACCCTCGTCGCGATCGTGACCGGCGCGCTCTGGGGCCAGCCGATCTGGGGCACCTGGTGGGCGTGGGATCCGCGCCTGACCTCGTTCCTGATCCTGCTTCTGTTCTATTTCGGCTATGTCGCGCTCTGGGAGGCGATCGAGAACCCCGACACGGCCGCCGATCTGACGGCGGTCCTCTGCCTCGTGGGGTCGGTGTTTGCGCTCCTGTCGCGCTATGCGGTCAACTTCTGGGCGCAGGGGCTCCACCAGCCCGCCTCGCTTTCGGTCGCGCCGGGTGAGCGGATGGCGATGGTCTTCAAGCTGCCGCTCTATGTCTCGATGCTGGGCTTCGGCTTCATGTTCCTCGCGCTCGTGCTGGCCGGAACCCGGACCGAGATCCGCGCCCGACGCCTGCGCGTGCTGCTCGAGCGCGAGCGGATGGGCTGAGCGATGCCCGATCTCGGCAGCTATGCGTTCTGGATCCTGACCGCCTATGCGGCCTCGGGCGGGCTGATCGGCGCGCTCATCCTGTGGGTATGGCTGCGGGGGGCGCGGGTGCGGCGCGCGCTGGCCGAGGCCGAGGCCCGGCAGGGGGAGCAGCATGGCTAGGTTTCCGATCCTCCTCGTGATCCCGGTCGCGGTGTTCGGGCTGCTCGCGGGGCTCTTCATGGCCGGGATGCTGCGCGACGATCCCGATGCGCTGCCCTCGACGCTGGTCGGGCGGCAGGCGCCGGCGCTCATGCTCGGGCCGCTGCCGCCGACGCCGCCGCTGGCGGATGGCGACCTGCGCACGGGGGCGCCCGTCGTCGTCAATTTCTGGGCAAGCTGGTGCCCGCCCTGCCGGGCCGAGCATCCGCTGCTCGAGGAACTCGCGGCCACGGGCGTGCCGGTGCTCGGGATCAACTACAAGGACACGCCGGCCAAGGCGGCGGCGTTTCTGGCCGAACTCGGCAACCCCTATGCGCGCCTCGGCGAGGATCCGCAGGGGCGGGCGGGCCTCGACTGGGGACTTTACGGCGTGCCCGAGACCTTCGTGATCGGGCCGGACGGCACGGTGCTCTTGCGCATCGCGGGGCCGGTGACGCGCCAGAACCTGACCGAGCAGATCGCGCCGGCGCTCGCGGGTGCCGCGGGGCGCTGAGGGGGCGCGGCGCGGGGGCTGGACAACGGGGCGGGCGCGCTTATCGTTCCGGTCGGTCATCGCGGGCCGGGGGTCCGCAGCAGAGGCCAGAGCGGAGGCAGCATGACACGCGCGCGCATCATCGGCTGGGCGCACAGCCGTTTCGGACGTTCCGAGGCCGAGGGCACCGAGGCGCTGATGGCCGAGGTCCTCGCACCCGCGCTCGAGCATGCGGGGATCGCGCCGGCCGATGTCGACGGCCTCTTTGTCGGGGTCTTCAACAACGGCTTCGCGCGGCAGGATTTCCAGGCCGCCCTCGTGGCGATGGGATGCGACGCGCTGCGCCACACCCCCGCCACGCGCTATGAGAACGCCTGCGCCACCGGCTCGGCCGCGATCTTCGGCGCGCTCGACTTCATCGAGGCGCGGCGCGGACGCATCGCGGTCGTGGTCGGCGCGGAAAAGATGACCGCGACCCCCAACGCCGAGGTCGGCGAGATCCTGCTCGGTGCCTCCTATGTCGCCGAGGAGGCCGAGGCCGAGGGCGGCTTTGCCGGCATCTTCGGGCGCATCGCCGAAAGCTATTTCCAGCGCCACGGCGATCAGTCCGACGCGCTCGCGATGATCGCGGCCAAGAACCACGCCAACGGCGCTCTGAACCCCTTTGCCCATGTCCAGAAGGATCTGGGCTTCGATTTCTGCAACACCCCTTCGGAGCGCAACCCCCGCGTGGCCGGGCCGCTGCGGCGGACGGATTGCTCGCTCGTCTCTGACGGGGCGGCGGTCCTCGTGCTCGCGGATGAGGATGTGGCCGCGGCCGCCCCGCGCCGGATCGCCTTTCGCGCCCGGGCGCAGGCGGCCGACATCCTCGCGATGTCGCGCCGCGACGTGCTCGCCTTCGAAGGCGCCCGCCGCGCCTGGGGGGCGGCGCTGGCCGAGGCGGGGGTGGGCGTGCGCGATCTGTCGCTCATTGAGACGCACGACTGCTTCACCATCGCCGAGATGATCGAATACGAGGCGATGGGGCTCGCACCCCGCGGCGAGGGGCACCGCGTGATCCGCGAGGGGCTGACGCGCCGCGACGGCGCGCTGCCCGTCAACCCCTCGGGCGGGCTGAAATCGCGCGGCCACCCGATCGGGGCCACGGGCGTGTCGATGCATGTGATGGCCGCGATGCAGCTCGATGGCACGGCGGGGCCGATGCAACTGCCGCGGGCCGATCTGGCGGGGGTCTTCAACATGGGCGGCACGGCGGTGGCGAACTACTGCTCGGTGCTCGAGCGTCTGCCATGACCGCGACCCCCGCGCCGGGGATCGTCCCGGCCTCGACCCGGGTGATGAACCTCGCCCATTTCCTGACCGAACAGGCCCGCCGGCGTCCCGAGGCACCCGGCTTTGTCTGGGGCGCGCGCGTCTGGTCCTGGGCCGAGATCGAGGCGCGTGCGGCGGCCTTCGCCGAGGCGCTGCGGACGGACTACGGCCTCGGCAAGGGCGACCGGCTCCTTGTGCAATCGGCCAATTGCAACCAACTTTTCGAATCGATGTTCGCCTGCTGGCGGATCGGGGTCGTCTGGGTGCCCGCGAATTTTCGCCAGACCCCGGCCGAGGTCGCGGGGCTCGCCGAAAGTGCGGGCGCGCGCGGGTTCCTGCATGGCGCGGAATTCGCGGCCCATGCCGAGGCCGTCGCGCG
>JAUREX010000156.1 GCA_030834485.1 Gemmobacter sp. | reverse complement strand
AAGCTCCCGGCCAAGGCCGAGCTCGTCGCCTCCGCCGACAACCACTGCAAGGTCTGGATCAACGGCAAGGAAGTCGGCGGCTCCGACGACTGGGAGCAGCCCGTCCGCGCCAACCTGAACGGCCATCTCAAGGCCGGCCGCAACACCATCGCCGTCCTCGCCCGCAATGACAGCGGCGTCGCCGCGGTCGCGCTCCGCACCGGCCGCCCGGTGCGCTGGATGTCGGACCGCTCCGAGGCGATGCTGTCGGACAACGCCTGCCGCGACCTCGAGGCGCGCGCCGAGCTTGCCTTCGATGCCGATCTGCGCATCACCGGCTATCGGGTCGATCTGATCTCGAACCTCGGGGCCTACAATTCGCAGTTCGGACAGGCGATCCAGTCCGAGCTCTTTTCCAAGGTGCTGACGGGCGTCTACGACATCCCGGCCGCCTTCATGGAGGCGCGCGGCCTCTATACCCACACGACGCAGGTCGATGCCTATCGCGGGGCCGGGCGGCCCGAGGCGATCATGACGCTCGAACGCGCGCTTGACGAGGCCGCGCGCACGCTTGGCGTCGATCCGTTCGATTTGCGCCGGCGCAACCTCGTGCGCGCCTTCCCCTATGCCACCGCGACGGGCGAGAGCTATGACACCGGCGATTTCGTCCGCATCCTCGATCGCGTCGCGGCCGAGGGCGATGCGGCGGGCTTCGCCGCCCGCCGGGCCGCCTCCGCCGCGCGCGGCATGCTGCGCGGCATGGGCCTCGGGCTCTATGTCGAATCGATCCTCGGCGATCCCTCCGAGGCGGCCGAGGTCACCTTCGAGGCGGACGGCACCGTCACCCTCGCGGTCGGGACGCAATCGAACGGGCAGGGGCACGAGACGGTCTATACCCGCTTTCTCGCGGCCAATACCGGCATCGCGCCCGAGCGCATCCGCATCCTTCAGGGCGACAGCGACCGCATCCCCAAGGGCGGCGGCACCGGCGGGTCGCGCTCGGTCACCGTCCAGACCAACGCGACGCTATCGACCGTCTCGGCCATGGTCGCGGCCTTCATCCCCTTCGTTGCGGCTGAGACCGGCACCGCGGGCGTCGCCTTCGAGGAGGGCGTCTTTCGCGCGCCGGGCTCGAACCTCGGGCTGAGCCTCATCGAGGCCGCCGAGATGGCGCGCGCCGCGGGCCGGGCCGATCTCCTGCGCCACCGCACCGAGGCGCGGCTGCCGGGGCGTTCCTACCCGAACGGCGCGCATCTGGTCGAGGTCGAGATCGACCCCGAGACGGGGCGCACCCGGATCGAGCGCTATACCGTCGTCGACGATTTCGGGACCCTCGTTGCGCCCGAACTCGTGATGGGGCAGGTCCATGGCGGGGTGGTGCAGGGCATCGGTCAGGTGATGGCCGAGGCGATCGTGCATGACGCCGAGGGCCAGATCCTGACCGGCAGCCTCATGGATTACGCGATCCCGCGCGCCGATGATGTGCCCTTCATCCGCTTTTTCAGCGAACCCGTCCCCTCGGTGCGCAATCCGCTGGGCATGAAGGGCTGCGGCGAGGCCGGCACGGTCGGGGCGCTCGGGGCGGTCGCGAATGCGGTGCGCGATGCGCTCGCCACGGCCGGGGCGGGCCCGATCGAGACGCCCTTCACGCCCGAGCGCATCTGGCGCGCGCTGCGGGATGCGCGCGCGGGCTGACCCGTCGACCACCCGTTAACCCCCGCCGTGCGAGGGTGCCCCGTCGGCACCCCGGGGGTCCTGCCATGCGGTTCCTGCTCGCGCTTCTTCTATCGCTACTGCCCGGCGTGGCTCTGGCCGCGCCGCTCTCCTTCACCATCGGCACCTCGGAGCCGGTGGTGGTCGATACCTCGGGCGGCACGCCATTGATCTGGCTCTATTTCGGAGGCGGCGAGGCTCGGGCGGCGACGTATCGGTCGGGCTCGGGGACGGCGGCGCTGGAGTTTGCTTACGACATCGCGGCGGGGGATTTCGCACCCTCCGGGATCATTGCCGCGGGGCAGATCGAGCTCGCGGGCGGAGCGATTCGGGACCTTGCGGGGAACCCCCTCACGCTGAGCTTCACGCCCCCTGATCTGAGCGGCGTGCGCGTGCGCACCTACCGCCCGGTCTGGACCACCGACCCGATCACGGCGGCGAACGCGAGCGCCGCCGCCTTCGAGATCACCAAGGCCCCGCTCGGCGCCACTTTCGCCTGGGAGATCACCAGCGACGGCGGCGGGAGCCTATCGGGCAGCGGCACGATCTCCGCCGCGCCCCACCCGGTCACGGGCCTGAACCTCAGCGCGCTGGGCGACGGGACGCTCACGCTGAGCCTGACGCTGACGACCGCCGCGGGAACAAGCGCGCCGCGGACGGTGACGGTCGGGAAGTTCACGGGCTGGAGCCCGGCCGACCTCGGCACTGCGGTGGCGCTCTGGCTTGATGCGGATGATGCGGAGACGATCACGCTCAGCGAAGGCGCGGTCAGCGAGTGGCGCGACAAATCCGGCAACGGGCGGCATGTCGCGCAGGCGGATGCGGCGCGGCGGCCGGTTCCGGTCGGCTGGGGCGACGGGTCGCGCGAGGCGATCGCCTTCGATGGGACGGACGATTTCCTGCAGGGCGTCGGGTCGATGACGACGGGGACCTATGCGGGCCATTTCAACGTGATCTGGGCGGCATCGAGGGTCGGGAACGGGGGCGTGATCCTGACGGAGCGGTCGAGCACGCTCGTCGGGGTCAGCGCATGGACCGCCGAGGGAGCCTATTACGTTTCCTCTGATGGCGCGAACGTGTCATCCAACCACCAGATTTCCGCTGGCGTGTTCGGGGCGCTGGGCGCCGAAGGGGGCGTTGTTTCGCATCTTCATTTTCCGGGATCGCGGGATGTGCTCTATCTCAATGGCGCGCAGCAGACGGTCCTGACGGCGAGCGCGAGCAACATCACCGGCGGGACATCCTATTTCCGGATCGGCCGACGGGAGCCGCCGCACAGCTACAACTGGAACGGCACGATCCTCGAGATCATCGTGTTGCTCGAGTTCCTCGGCAGCGACGACCGCCAGCGCCTCGAGGGCTATCTCGCGCATAAATGGGGCCTCGCGGGGAGCCTGCCGGCGGGGCATCCGTGGAAGGCGGGGCCGCCCTGAGGGCGCGCGCTCAGCCTTGGGTGCAATGCGCGCCGGAGGGTGCGAGCCCCGAGCCGAGCGCGACCGGGGGCGGCAGCGCGAGCGGGTCGAGCCCGCCCGTGCGCGCGAGATCGAGGAGCACGAGCCCGAGCACGAGGCCGAGCGCGAGGGCGCCGACGGTGCGGCGTGCGGGGAGGCGTGGGGGGAGGGCCGCGCTCATGCCGGGGCCCCCGCGGTGCGGGCGGGCACGAGGAGCCGACCCCTGAGGCCGACGCCGAGGCGCGAGCCGGCGAAGGCGGCCGCGAACCACACCCAGCCGTGCAGGCTGCCCGAGGCGATGCCGCTGAAGAAGGCGCCGACGTTGCAACCCATCGCGAGCCGCGCGCTGTAGCCGAGCACGAGCCCGCCCGCGAGGACCGCCAGCCAGCCGCGCGGCGCGAGGGGGGCGACCTGCGCGGTCGGGGCGCGCCAGCGCATCACGATGAAGGCCCCCGCGATGAGGCCGATGTTCGTGACCGAGGTGACATCGGCGAGGATCGTCTCGGCCAGGCGGCGGGCGTTCGCGGGCTGGGCCCAGAAGGCGGCGCCGGAGAGGTCGGCGCCGAGGCCCGTCGCGATCTTGGCCCCCCAGAGGCCGAGGCCGTAGACCACCCCCCAGGGCTGCCCCGCGACGATGAGGTTGAGGGTCGCGAGCGCCGCGATCAGCCCGGCCGCGAGCCAGAGCCGCGCAGGCGGCATCCGTCGCCCCGGCTGGGCCGCGCGCAGCGCTAGCCCCCCCGCCAGCGCCAGCCCCGCGAGCGTAAGCGCGACCGCCCCGCCCGTGCCCGCCACGCCCTGCAACGTGATGACCGGCAGCGTCCCGAGCGCCGCGAAGGCCCCGAGGTGGAGGGTGCCCGCGAAGCTGCCGGCGATGAAGCCGAAGAGTGCGAGCGCGCCCACGAGATTGCCGCTGCCGGCGTTGACGAGGGTGCCCGAGCCGCAGCCCATCACCACCTGCATCGCCGCGCCGAAGACGAAGGCGGCCGCGATCATGGCGATGCCAACAGGGGCGGCGGCGCCCTGCAACTCGCCCCCTGCCCCGGCGATGAGCGGGATCGCGACCGCGGCCGTCGCGCCGATCGCGATCAACTGCGCGAGAAAGCCGCGCGCGTCGCGCTCGGCCACGAGGAGTCGCCAGGGTCCGGCGAACCCAAAGCGCAACCCCTCGAGCACGAGGCCGAAGCCCACGCCGATGAGCAGAAGCAGAATCGCCCGCGGCCCGGCCGCCAGAAGCGCGAGTGCCGCGAGCGCGAGAACGAGAAGGAGGAGGGCGGCGCGCGCCATGATGCGAACCTTTGCAGTAGGGGCGCGAGCGTCATAGCCGGGGCCGCGGCCGACCGCCACGCCCAAGTTGACGCGCCTACTTGCGGCGCTGGTGTTCCTCGAGGCGGGGCATGATCTCGACGAAGTTGCAGGGGCGGTGGCGATAGTCGAGCTGCCATTTGAGGATCTCGTCCCAGGCGTCGCGGCAGGCGCCGGGGCTGCCCGGCAGCGCAAAGAGATAGGTTCCCTGCGCGACGCCGCCGCAGGCGCGGCTCTGGACGGCCGAGGTGCCGATCTTGCCCATCGAGATCATGGTGAAGACGGTGCCGAAGGCGTCGATCTCTTTCTCATAGACATCGCGATGCGCCTCGACCGTGACATCGCGGCCAGTGAGCCCGGTGCCCCCCGTGGTGATGACGACATCGACCGCGGGGTCAGCGCACCAGGCGCGCAGCCGCGCCGCGATCTCGGCGCGCTCGTCGCGGAGGATGTCGCGGGCCGCGAGGAGGTGCCCCGCCTCGGCGATCCGCGCCGCAAGCGTGTCGCCCGAGCGGTCCTCGGCGAGGCTGCGCGTGTCCGAGACGGTCAGGAGAGCGATGCGCACCGGAATGAAGGGGCGGCTTTCGTCGATGCGGCTCATGGCGTGCGAAGCCTCTGTTGGAGCGCGAGGAGATCCGCCCAGGCGTCGGCCTTGGCGGCGGGGTTGCGCAGAAGATAGGCGGGGTGGAGCATCGGCAAGACCGGCAGGCCCGCCGCCTCGGCCGCGGCGAAAAATCCTGGCGGCGACTTCATCTCTTGCGTCGATGGATCTATGCTGCACATCTCGTTCGCTCGAACCTTATCAGCCGAGCCGGAGCGCAAGCCGCAACGCGGCGGTCGCGGTGGCGCGC
>JAUREX010000155.1 GCA_030834485.1 Gemmobacter sp. | reverse complement strand
AGGATCGCGACCCGCTCGCCCGCCGCGATGCGCGCGCGCGCATCCGCCATCGCCTCGGCCGGCGTCAGCACGGGATGCGTCAGTTCGCGCGGTCGCGCGGTCGTCGCATAGACGTGGTGACAGTCGGCGATGGCGCCCGCGATGTCGGCAAAGACGCCCGCGTGCTCGAGCACCCGCGACGCGCCCGAGGCCATGGCGGTGGCCTTGGGGTTCGGCCAGCCGTCGCGCGGCGCGACAAGGCGCATCCGCGTCAGGCCGAAGTTCAGCATCGCGCGCGCCGCCGCGCCGATGTTCTCGCCCATCTGCGGGCGCACGAGGATGAAGGCGGGTTCGTGGTCCATGGGGGCTCCGCGCAGGTGGCGCGTGATAGCGGCGCGGCCCGGTGCGGGCAAGCGGGGGCGGCCAGTGGCGAAGTGCCGCGAAGGCTGCTATGGCCCGGTCAGGAACCCCGGAGCCGCCATGTCGAAGACCCCGCCGCCGCCCGAACGCCCGCAGATCTGCCTCATCACCCCGCCCGATGTCGCGGCCGAGGGCGTCGCCCAGCGCATCGCCGCACTTCTCGATGCGGTCGATGTCGCCTGCCTGCGCTATGCCCCCGCCTCGGCCGACCCCGATGCGGTGGCGCGCGGCGCCGACATCGTGCGCGAGATCGCGCACGCCCGCGACGTGCCCGTGGTGATCGAGCGGCACATCCTGCTCGTGCCGCGCCATGGCCTCGACGGGGTGCATCTGACCGACGGGGCGCGCAGCCTGCGCGCGGCGCGGCGTGACCTCGGGGCGGATGCGATCGTCGGCGCCTTTTGCGGCACGACCCGGCACGAGGGGATCTCGGCCGCCGAGGCGGGCGCCGATTACGTCGCCTTCGGCCCCTGCGGCGAGAGCGCGCTGGGCGATGGCCGGCAGGTGGCGGACGACCTCTTTGGCTGGTGGTCCGAGATGATCGAGGTGCCTGTGATCGCCGAGGGCGCGCTCGACCCCGCTCGCGTCGCGGCACTTGCCCCCTTCACCGATTTCTTCGCCTTCGGCCCCGAGGTCTGGGCCGCGCCTGACCCGCTGGCGGCGCTGCGCGCGCTGGCCGCCGCGATCGAGCGCGGCTAGGCGCCGCCCAAGCTGCAGGCGCGCACCCACCAGCCGGGATGGGCGCGCGCAAGGCGGGCGGCACCCTCGCGCGCGGCCGCGCGCGTCGGCATGATCGCAAACGCGCTCGCGCCCGAACCCGACATGCGCGCGATCAGCGCGCCGTGCAGCGCGCCCAGCGCCGCGATCAGCGCGCCGACCTCGGGCATCAGCGCGCGCGCCGCGGGTTCGAGGTCATTGCGCGTCGCGCCGAGCCAGCGCGCAAGCTCTGTCCCGTCGCGCCAGCGGGGCGGATCGGGCATCGGCGCGCCGAAATCGCCCTGCCGCGCCCCGAACACCGCCGCGGTGGCCAGCGGCCGGCGCGGATTGGCGAGCACCGCCCACACCGTCGGCAGGGGCCCGAGCGGCACGACCCCCTCGCCGATCCCCGACATGCGGGCGGGGCGGGCATCGAGGCAGACCGGCACATCGGCGCCGAGCCCGAGGATCGCGGCCGCATCGGGCATCGGCCGCCCCGTCGCGGCCGCAACCACCCTGAGCGCGGCCGCCGCATCCGACGACCCGCCCCCGATCCCCGAGGCGACCGGCAGGCGCTTGGTCAGCACGAGGGGCGGCGCTGCCCCGCCGGCGACAAGGCGCGCGGCGCGCAGCACGAGGTTGTCGCCGTCTGCCCCCAGCGCGCGTGCCTCTGGCCCGCGCAGCGTCAGGGGCGCGGCACCTGCGCCCGCCAGCGCCACCCGGTCGCCCGTATCGGCAAAGACCACGAGCGAATCGAGCAGGTGATAGCCATCCGCGCGCCGCCCGGTCACATGCAGGCACAGGTTCACCTTGGCGGGCGCAAAGCCCGGATCGGCCGCGATCATTTCCGCGCGCGCTCGGCGAGCGAGGGCGCCCCCTCCTCGGCCAGCGTCGCGTCGAGGCCGATCTCGAGCTTGCGGCGGATGCGGTCGGCGAGGTCGGGCTCGGGGTCGAACGACAGCGCGCGACGCCACTGGAATTCGGCCTCGCGCGTGCGCCCGACCGCCCAGTAGACATCGCCCAGATGGTCCGTCACGATCGGATCGACCGGCATGAGGAGCGAGGCGCGCTCCATCGGGGTCAGCGCCGCCTCGTAATCGCCGAGCAGGAAATAGCCCCAGGCGAGCGAATCGACGATGTGGCCGCTCTCCGGGCGCTGTTCGACCGCCCGACGGATGAGCGCCATCGCCTCGTCGAGGTTCACCCCCATCTCGAGGAAGGAATAGCCCAGATAGTTCAGCACCATCGGCTGATCGGGCGCGAGCCGCAGCGCGGTGCGGAAGTCGGGCTCGGCGCGGTCCCATTCCTTCGCCCGCTCAAGGCAGATGGCGCGGCTGTAAAAGAGCGACCAGTGCCGCGGCTCGGGCGTGCCGATGAGGTCGATCGCGCGGCTGTAGGCCTCGGCGGCCTCGGTATAGGCCTCGGTTCGGCGCAAGAGATCGCCGAGCGCGACCTGCGCCTCGATCCGGTCGGGCATCTCCTTCGCGAGCGCGCGCAGCGCCTCGAGCGCCTCTGCCTCGCGCCCGTCGGCCAGCAGCGCGCCGGCGCGGCCGATCCGCGCCTCGAGCGTATCGGGCGAATCGGCCGGGATCGTGTCATAGACCCCGATCGCCAGCGCGTATTGCCCGACCTCCTCGAGGAGCCCGGCCACGAGGAGCGCGCTGTCGGTGCGCCCCGGTCCGAGGTGGCGCGCCATCTGCCCGTAGACGAGCGCGAGGGTCTCGGGCTCTTCGTCGCGCAGCGCGAGCGCGAGGGTATGGAAAAGCTCGGCGATGCCTTCGCGCGCGTCGCGCACGAAGCCATATGGCACCGGCTCTCCGGCGACGAGGCGCGCGCGCAGCGCCGCGACAGCCGGATCGGCCGAGATGTCGAAGGCCGTATCGATCAGCGCCACCGCCGTGTCGGCCTCGTCGACCTGGGCAAGGATCTCGATGCGCAGGAGGATCCCGCGCCGGCTCTCGATGATCGGGGCGGCGGGGCCCGCGAGCAGCGCGTCCGCGGCCTCGAAATCCCCCGCCACGGCGCGCGCGAGCGCGATGTTGTAGGCCACGATCGCCTCGGCGCCGCTCAGTCGGCCGGTCGCCTCGAAGGTTTCGATGGCGCCGCCCATGTCGCCCTGCCCGGCCGCGATCCAGCCGCGCATCAGCCCATCCGCGAGCGGCCCCGCCGCCGGCCCCCGATCAAGGAGCGCCTTCGCCGCGGTCAGATCACCCCGCCCAAGCTCGTGCACGACCCGCGCGAGCGCACCCTGCGGCGTCACCGCGCTGGCGGCATCCATCCGGGCCGCGACCTCGGCGGCGCGCGCGATCCGCCCCTCGCCCAGCGCCGCGGCGACGGCGGCATCGGCCAGTTGCATGTTGCCCGGATCGCCGACGAGCGCGCGCGCAAGCGCATCCGAGGCGGCCGGAAAATCGTTGCCCATCAGGGCCTGCCGCGCCACCAGATAGGGACCCGCGGGCTCTGCCCCCGCCCCCGCGGCGCCGAGCCCGAGGCAGAGCGCCAGCGCCAGGGCGCGCACCGCCCCGGGCGGGCAGGAGACGGAATCGCGGATCTGGCGGCGTGCAGGCATGGGCGCAATCTAGGCCGGCCCGCGTGCCAAGACAATGCGCCCTCAGGCGACGAAGGCGAAGTTCGCGCCCGTCAGGATCTCGACCAGATCGCCCCCGCCCGCGAGGATCGCCAGCGTCGTGTCGCTGGCGTTGTCGTCGATCGCCTTGTCCTGCCCCGCGACATCCGAGACGTCGAGGTTCACGATCGAGAGGATCGTCTGCTGCGCGGTCGAATTGTACCACAGCACGAGCAGATCGCCCCCGTCGGCAAAGCCCGAGGCGGCCTCGACCGTGCCGGCGTTGACGCTCGCGAGCATCGCGGTCGCCGAGGCGAAGTTGGTCGAGAGCGCGAGGATATGCGTCTCGATCTCGACCGGCGCGCTCGACCCGCCGACCTGGGATTGCACGACGACGGCGGTGCCCGCCGCGATCGCGCCGCCGTTGCCGTCGACCGGCCTGATCGCGGCCACGCTGATTTCCACGATGTCGTCGGTGACATGGCCAAAGCCCGTGATCGTGTCGGGCGCGTCCGTCGTGGTCAGGCGCACACGGTCGACCGCGGCGACGTTCTCGGTCAGGTCGATCGTGTCGCTGCCGCGCCCGCCGATGATCGTGTCCGCCCCCGATCCGGGCGTGATGACATCATCCCCCGCGCCCCCGGTGATCGTGTCTGCACCCGCGCTGCCGGTGATGTTGAGCGATTCGGACTGGACCGAGAAATCCGCCGCCATCGCCGTCTCGAGGATGATGCGCCCGACATTCACGAGGTCGGCGTCCGAGAGCTTCGCGGCCGTGACGGGCGCGGTGAAGCGCACCGTGTCGTTGCCCGAGCCGCCGTCGATCGTGTCTTCCTCATCGGCGTGGATGGTGTCGTCGCCCGGCCCGCCCGACAGCGCATCCGCCCCGACGCCGCCGATCAGCGTGTCGTTGCCGCCGCCGCCCGTCAGGCGGTTGGCGTTTGCATCCCCGATCAGCGTGACGTTGCCGGTCGAGAGGACCTCGACATTCTCCATCAGGAAGAATCGCTTGTCGAAGCCGTCCTCGGCTTCGGCAAGCGAGGGGAAGAAATAGAGGTTGCGCGACAGATCGACATGGATCGGCGTGGTGCCGAAGCTCGCCGACAGCCGGAGCGTGTCCGACCCGGCGCCGCCGTCGTAATACTTGTCGCCGCGGGTGAGGTAGATGACATCGTCGCCCGCCCCCGCAAAGACGCGGTCGCGCCCGGTGCCGGGGTCGATCACGTCATTGCCCGCACCCGTCGTGATCTCGTCATTGCCGCTGCCGGCGATGATCTCGTCGTTGCCGCCTGCCGTCTCGACGATGGTCGAGGCGTTGGTGGTGTAGATCAGCAGATCGACCGTCGCGAGGGATCTGAGGTGGTGGAAGTTCGAGAAACTCGGCGTGACCGGCGCCGGCGCGCCGGTCGTGTAGTATTTGCCGATGGTGAAATCGATGGTGATGCGCGGATAGGCCGAGAGGGCGGCCGGCACGCCCAGCGTGTTGATGCCCTCGCCCCCGTCCTCGATATCCTCGCCCTCGGAGAGATAGATCAGATCGTCGCCCGTGCCGCCAAGGACGATGTCATCGCCCGGGCCGGGGTCGATGATGTCGTCGCCCCCGCCCGCGTTGATCCAGTCGTTGCCGGTGCCACCGTTG
>JAUREX010000154.1 GCA_030834485.1 Gemmobacter sp. | reverse complement strand
CGTGACATGACCGCGCGCGAGACGGTGATCCGGGCCGAGGGGCTGAACCTGACCTTCGAGACGGGCGACGGGCCGGTGCAGGCGCTGCGCGATGTCAACCTCTCGATCGGGCGGGGCGAGTTCGTGAGCTTCATCGGCCCGTCGGGCTGCGGCAAGACGACCTTTCTGCGCTGTGTCGCGGCACTCGAACATCCGACCGAAGGGGTGTTGGAAATCAACGGGTTGGAGCCTGATGCGGCGCGGCGGGCGCGGGCTTATGGCTATGTCTTTCAGGCCGCGGGACTTTATCCGTGGCGCACGATCGCGGGCAATGTGCGGCTGCCGCTCGAGATCATGGGCTATCCGCGGGCCGAGCAGGAGGCGCGGGTGGCGCGCGTGCTCGAGCTCGTCGAACTTGCGGGGTTCGCGGGCAAATATCCCTGGCAGCTCTCGGGCGGGATGCAGCAGCGCGCCTCGATCGCGCGGGCGCTGGCCTTTGATGCGGACCTTCTCCTGATGGACGAACCCTTTGGCGCGCTTGACGAAATCGTGCGCGACCGACTCAACGAGGCGCTCTTGCAGCTCTGGCGGCGGACGGGCAAGACGATCCTGTTCGTGACCCATTCGATCCCCGAGGCGGTCTATCTCTCGACCCGGATCGTGGTCATGAGCCCGCGCCCGGGCCGCATCACCGACGTGATCAAGAGCACGCTGCCGGCCGAGCGGCCGCTCGACATCCGCGACAGCCGCGAGTTCCTCGACATCGCCCACCGCGTGCGCGAGGGGCTGCGGGCGGGGCATGCCTATGACGATTGAGGCCCACGAGCAGATGCGCGAACCCACCCCGCGAGGCCGGGGATGAGCGCGGCCGCGGTCGAGATCCGGCCCGCCACCGTGGCCGACCTGCCGGGCTGCGCCGAGGTCGTCAACGGCTGGATCGACGAGACGGGCTGGATCCCCCGCGTCAAGACCCATGCCGAGATCGAGGCCTATTTCACGCCCGAGCTGCTCGGCCGTCGGACGGTGCTGGTCGCGGCAGGGGGCGGGGAGGTGCTGGGCTATCTCTCGCTCGCGCCAGAGGGGCATGTGGGCGCGATCTATCTGCGCGCGGCCGCGCGCGGGCGGGGCGTCGGGCGGCGGCTGATCGAGGCCGCCAAGGCGCGCCACCCCGAGGGGCTCGAGCTCGAGGTGTTCGAGGTCAATGCCGAGGCGCGGCGCTTCTATGCCCGCGAGGGCTTCGCCGAGATGGCCGGCCGGCGGCGCATCGACACCGACGAGGGGCTGCCCGTCCTGCGGCTGCGCTGGGAGGGCCGGGGATGAGGCGCCTCCTGCCCGTGCTGACGGTCGTCGCGGCGCTGATCGTGATCTGGTATGCGGCGGCGGTCGCGCTCAACGGGCAATGGACGCGCGATCAGGCGGCGCGGGCCGGGGTCGAGGCGGGTTTTGGCGACATCCTGCGCGACGCCTTCGTGCAGGAGCGCCCGAAGCTGCCCGCACCGCATCAGGTGGCGGCCGAGTTCTGGCGCTCGACCTTCGTCGAGGAGGCGACGGGCAGGCGCGGCATCGTGCGGTCGGGCTCGCTGTCGAACCGCAGCCTGATCTATCACGGGCTGGTGACGCTGTCGGCGGCGGCGCTGGGCTTCGCCATCGGGGCGGGGTTCGGCATCCTGCTCGCGGTCGGGATCGTGCACAACCGGGCGATGGATGCCTCGGTCATGCCCTGGGCGATCGCGAGCCAGACGGTGCCGATCCTTGCCATCGCGCCGATGATCATCGTGGTGCTGGCCTCGGTCGGGGTGACGGGGCTGGTGCCCAAGGCGGTGATCTCGGCCTATCTCTCATTCTTTCCCGTAGTGGTGGGGATGGTGAAGGGGCTGCGCAGCCCCGATCCGATGCAGCTCGACCTCATGCGGACCTGGGGGGCGAGCGGGGCGCAGATCTTCCTGCGGCTGCGGCTGCCGGCGTCGGTGCCCTATCTTTTCGCCTCGATGAAGGTGGGCGCGGCGGCGGCGCTGGTGGGCGCGATCGTGGGCGAGTTGCCGGTGCAGGAGGGCGGGCTTGGCGCGCGTCTGCTGGCGGGGAGCTATTACGGGCAGACAGTGCAGATCTGGGCCGCGCTGATGGCGGCGGCGCTGCTCGCCGCGGCGATCGTCGGGGCGATCGGGGCGGCAGAGCGCGCGACGCTCTCCCGCATGGGGTTCGGGCGATGAGGGCGCTTTCCGCCCGGCCGGGGCGCTGGCAGGGGCTGGCGGCGGGGGCGCTGGGCCTTGCGCTCGTCGCGCTCGGTGGCGGCGCGGGCGGCTGGCCTGCGGCGCTCGGCCTCATCATGGCGGCGGCGGCGGGGGGCGCGGTGGTCGGCCAGCAGCCCGGGCGCGTGGCGCGCTGGGGGGCGCTCGGGGTCGCGGCGGCGGCGCTGGCGCTGGCCGCGGCGCGGATCGCGGGCGCGGCAGTGCCCGGGGGGGGCGCGGGCCTCTGGGCCGGGGTGGCGGGCGTGTGGCTCGGGGCGTGGATGCTTGTTGCCCTCGTCGCCGAGGAGGCGGCGGGGCGGCGCGGGGCGTGGCGGGTGCTCGCGCCGGCGGCGTTCGGGATCACGCTCCTGTGGCTGTGGGAGGTCGCGGTCGCGGGCCTCGGGGTGCCGCAGGCGATCCTGCCCGCGCCCTCGGCGATCGGGGCGAAGATGGCGGCGGCGGCCGATGTGCTCTGGATCGATTTCGTCCAGACCATCGTCAAGGGTGCGCTGTCGGGCTATGCGATGGGCGCCGGGGCGGCGGTGGCGGTGGCGGTCGCGGTCGACCGCTCGCCCTTCCTGCAGCGGGGGCTGTTGCCGGTCGGCAATTTCGTTGCCGCCCTGCCCATCGTCGGGATCGCGCCGATCCTTGTCATGTGGTTCGGCTTCGACTGGCAGTCGAAGGCGGCGGTGGTGGTGGTGATGGTGTTCTTCCCCGTCCTCGTCAACACCCTCGCGGGGCTGCAGGCGACCGACCGGGCGGGGCGCGACCTGATGGCGACATGGTCCGCGAGTTACTGGCAGGCGCTGTGGAAGCTGCGCCTGCCCGCCGCGATGCCTTTCGTGTTCAATGGCCTCAAGATCGCAACCACTCTGGCGCTGATCGGGGCGATTGTTGCCGAATTCTTCGGCAGTCCGATAAAGGGAATGGGTTTTCGCATCTCGACCGAGGTCGGCAGGCTTCAACTCGACATGGTCTGGGCCGAGATTGCGGTGGCGGCATTGGCGGGGTCGGCCTTTTACGGGCTGGTCGCCGCGATGGAACGGCGGGTGACCTTCTGGCACCCGTCACAACGGGGCCGCGCGGGCGGCCCGCAACGGAGGTGAGACGATGAAGCGAATTCTGACAGGGATGGCGGCGGCGGCGCTGCTTGCCGGGGCCGCGCAGGCCGCCGACGAGGTGACGCTGCAGCTGAAATGGGTGACGCAGGCGCAGTTCGCGGGCTATTACGTCGCCCTCGACAAGGGCTTCTACGAGGAAGAGGGCCTCGACGTCACGATCAAGGCGGGCGGGCCCGACATCGCGCCGGTGCAGGTGCTCTTGGGCGGCGGGGCGGATGTGATGGTGGACTGGATGCCCTCGGCGCTCGCGGCGCGCGAGCAGGGCGTGCCGGTCGTCAACATCGCGCAGCCCTACAAATCCTCGGGCATGATGCTGACCTGCCTGAAGGAGACGGGGATCACGAGCCCGGCCGACTTCAAGGGCAAGACGCTGGGCGTGTGGTTCTTCGGCAATGAATACCCCTTCCTGAGCTGGATGGCGACGCTCGGCATCCCGACGGCGGGCGGGGCCGACGGGGTCGAGGTGCTCAAGCAGGGCTTCAACGTCGATCCGCTCCTGCAAAAGCAGGCGGCCTGCATCTCGACGATGACCTACAACGAATACTGGCAGGTGATCGACGCAGGCATCAGCCCCGACGACCTCGTGACCTTCAAATACGAGGATCAGGGCGTCGCGACGCTCGAGGACGGGCTCTATGTGCTCGAGCAGAACCTCTCGGATGCGGCGTTCCAGGACAAGATGGTGCGCTTCGTGCGTGCCTCGATGAAGGGCTGGAAATACGCCGAGGCGAACCCCGACGAGGCGGCGATGATCGTGCTCGACAATGACGACACGGGCGCCCAGACCGAGGGCCACCAGAAGCGGATGATGGGCGAGGTCGCGAAGCTGACCGCGGGCTCGAACGGCGCGCTCGATCCGGCCGATTACGAGCGGACGGTGGCGACGCTGCTCGCGGGCGGGTCGGACCCGGTCATCTCCAAGGCGCCCGAGGGGGCCTGGACGCACGCGATCACGGACAAGGCGCTCCAGTAAGGCGCGCAACGGGGGCCCGCGCCATGGCGCGGGCCCTTTTCCATGCTGGGCGGGCGTGCGAAGACAGGAACGTCAGCGCCCGAGGCCCGCCATGCCCCCTGCCCTTTCCGACCCCGCCCTCGTGGCCGAGTTGCGCGCCGTCGCCCATGCGATGGCCGATGCCGCGCGGATGACGACGCTGCGGCATTTCCGCAGCCGCGGGTTGCGCGCCGAATCGAAGGAAGCCGCGCGCTTCGACCCCGTCACCATCGCCGACCGCGAGACCGAGGCCGCGATGCGCGCCGTGCTGGCGGCGCGCCGGCCCGAGGATGCGATCCTCGGCGAGGAATATGCCCCGACCGCGGGGCGAACCGGGCTGACCTGGGTGATCGACCCCATCGACGGGACGCGCTCCTACATGTCGGGGACGCCGGTGTGGGGGGTGCTGATCGCGGTCTGCGACGCGGGCGGGCCGGTCTATGGCCTGATCGACCAGCCCTTTACCGGCGAGCGGTTCGAGGGCGGGCTCGGCCAGGCCGGGATGGTCTGGCCGGGGGGGGAGGCCGCGCTCGGCACGAGAGCGACGGGGCGGCTCGGCGATGCGATCCTGTTCTCGACCTTTCCCGAGGTCGGCACGCCGGCCGAGCGGGCGGGGTTCGAGGCGGTGGCGCGCCGGGTGCGGCTCACGCGCTACGGGATGGATTGCTATGCCTATGCGCTGGTGGCGCTCGGGCAGATCGACCTCGTGATCGAGGCCGGGCTCGAGGCCTATGACGTCTGCGCCCCGATCGCGGTGATCGAGGCCGCGGGCGGGGTGGTGACCGACTGGCGCGGCCGGCGCGCGCATGGCGGGGGGCGGATCCTCGCCGCCGCGAACCCCGCGCTCCATGCCGAGGCGCTCGCGCTTCTGGCCGAGGTTCCCGAGGGCTAGGGGCCGGGTTCGCGGCAACGATTCGCTAACCCGGCGGGGCTATCTTGCCGCCACCGCGCAAAGAAGGGCGCGGCGAAAGGCGGGGCCCATGTCTGCGAATGCCGTGCT
>JAUREX010000153.1 GCA_030834485.1 Gemmobacter sp. | reverse complement strand
CATCCGACAGCATGTGGATGCCCGCGGCCGTCGCCCCGGTCGTCTCGCCCCAGGCCTTCATCACGAAGGGGTCGTTCACGGCGATGCAGATCACATCCACCACGCCCTTGGCGCGCAAAGCAGGCATCGCACGGATGAAGCTCGGGACATGCGCCTTGTCACAGGTCGTCGAGAACGCGCCCGGGACCGCAAAGATCACGACATTGCGCCCCGCGGTCAGGGATCCGAGCGAGACGCTCTCGGCCCCGTTCGCGCCCATCCGCAGAAAGCTGGCCTCGGGCAGCCGGTCACCCACCGAAATCGTCATCTTCTTCCTCATGCGTTGAAACCCTGACCCGCTGTTTATAAGTGGGAACAGTCCAATGGCCAGAGAAGCGGCGCAAAATGTCGGCACGCATCGTCATCGTCGGGGCGGGTCAGGCGGGGCTCTCGCTGGCGTTGCGGCTGCGCGCGCTCGGCCATGACGGGCCGATCGCCCTCATCGGCGAGGAACCCACCCCCCCCTATCAGCGCCCGCCCCTCTCCAAGGCCTATCTCAAGCGCGAGGCGGGGATCGACCGGCTGCTCCTGCGGCCGCAGGAATACTTTGCCGAAGCGGGGATCGAGCTGCTGACCGGCCTGCGCGTCGAGGCGATCGACCGCGCCGCGCGCGTCGTCATCGCGGGCGGGCGGCGCATCCCCTACGATCGGCTCGCGCTCGCGACCGGTGCCGCGCCGCGCAACCTGCCGCCCGAGATCGGCGGCGCGCTGCGGGGCGTGCATGTGCTACGCACGCTGGCGGATGCGGACGGGCTTGCGCCCGATCTCCGCCCGGGGCGGCGCGCCCTGATCGTGGGCGGGGGCTACATCGGGCTCGAGGCAGCAGCCGTCTGCGCAACGCTCGGCCTCCATGTCACGCTGATCGAGGCCGCGCCGCGCATCCTCGGCCGCGTTGCCTGCGCCGAGACCGCCAATTGGTTTCGCGACCTGCACCAGAGCCGCGGCGTCGAGATCCGCGAGGGCGTCGGCTTGCGGCGTCTGACCGGCGCGGGGCAGCTCGACGGCGCCGAGCTTGCCGACGGCAGCCGGATCGCGGCCGACCTCGCAATCATCGGCATCGGCGTCAGCCCCGCGACCGGCCTTGCCGCCAGCGCCGGCCTCGCCATCGACAACGGCATCGCGACAGACGCGACGGGGCGCACCTCGGACCCCTGCATCTGGGCGGCGGGCGATTGCGCCTCTTTCCCGGGACCCGCTGGGCGCATGCGGCTCGAGAGCGTGCAGAACGCCATCGACATGGCCGAAGCCGTCGCCGCCGACATGATGGGCCAGAGCGCGCCCTATGCGCCGGTGCCGTGGTTCTGGTCGGACCAGTATGACGCCAAGCTCCAGATCGCGGGGCTCGGCGCAGGCCACGACCGCATCGTCGTGCGCGAGGCGACGGGCCATGGCGGCGGCCGGTCGCACTGGTATTTCCGTGCGGGCGCCCTCCTTGCGGTCGATGCGATCAACGATTCGCGCGCCTACATGGTCGGCAAGCGGCTGCTCGAGGGCGGGCGCAGCCCCGACCCCGCGCTGCTCATCGACCCCGCCACCAATTTGCGCGCCCTGCTGAGCTGACCTTGCGCATCATCGGGGGCAGATTCCGCGGAACGAAACTCGCCGAGGTCGGCGAGGGCGACGCCGCCGCCCATCTGCGCCCCACCGCCGACCGCACGCGCGAGGCGGTCTTCAACATGCTCACCCAGGGCCGTTTCGGCGACCGGGTGACGGGCGCGCGCGTCCTCGACCTCTTTGCCGGCACCGGCGCCATGGGCCTCGAGGCGCTGAGCCGCGGCGCCCTGCGCGCGGCCTTCGTCGATGACGGCGCGGCGGCGCGCGCGCTGCAAAGGCGCAACATCGAGCGGATGCAGCTTCAGGGCGCGACCGATGTCTGGCGGCGCGACGCGACCGACCTCGGTGTGAACCGCGGCGCGCCCTATGCGCTCGTCTTTCTCGATCCGCCCTATGGCGCGGGGCTCGGCGAGGCCGCGCTCGCCTCGGCGGTCGCGGGCGGCTGGCTCGCGCCCGGCGCGACGGTGGTGTGGGAGGAAGGCGCGGCCCCCGTCGTGCCACAAGGCTTCGCGCTCCTCGACGAGCGCCGCCACGGGCGCGCCCTAGTCACGATCCTCGCGGCACCCGCCGCGGGCTGACTTGCCCGCGACCGGACGATCTGCGAACCTCTCGCGCCGGAGACCCCAGATGATGCACCCTTCCGCCCCTGCCGCCGACGCGCCCGTCCATGCCCGAAACCCCGGCATGGCGCTCGACCTCGACTGGGTGGCGGGGGTTCAGGCCAATACCTCGGCGATCGAGCGGCGCATCGCCGCCCTGCCCGGCCGGCGCAGCGTCAAGAAGGACTGGCAGGCGGCGTGGCTCTGCCGGGCGATCAGCCTCATCGACCTCACGACGCTTGCGGGCGACGACACGGCGGGGCGCGTCGCGCGGCTCTGCGCCAAGGCGCGCCAGCCGGTGCGGCTCGATCTGCTCGCCGCACTCGGGATGGAGGGGCTGACGGTCGGGGCGGTCTGCGTCTATCACGACATGATCGCGCCGGCGCGCGCGGCGCTTGCGGGCAGCGCGATCCCGATCGCCGCGGTCTCGACCGGCTTTCCCGCGGGCCTCTCGCCGCTCGCGACCCGGCTGGCCGAGATCGAGGCCTCGGTCGCGGCCGGCGCGGCCGAGATCGACATCGTCATCTCGCGCCGCCATGTGCTGACCGGCGACTGGCAGGCGCTCTATGACGAGACGCGCGCCATGCGCGCCGCCTGCGGGCCCGCCCACATGAAGGCGATCCTTGCGACGGGCGAACTCGGGAGCCTGCGCAACGTCGCGCGCGCCTCGCTGGTCGCGATGATGGGCGGGGCCGATTTCATCAAGACCTCGACCGGCAAGGAGCCTGTCAACGCCACCCTGCCCGTCTCGCTCACCATGCTGCGCGCGATCCGCGCCTATGGCGAGCGGACGGGCCACGCGGTCGGCTTCAAGCCCGCGGGCGGCATCTCGAAGGCCAAGGACGCGCTCGTCTACATGGCGCTGATGCGCGAGGAGCTCGGGCTGCCCTGGCTCTCGCCCGCGCTTTTCCGCTTCGGGGCGTCCTCGCTTCTGGGCGACATCGAGCGGCAGCTCGAACACCACCTGAGCGGCGCCTATTCCGCCGCGAACCGCCATCCGATGGGCTAGGCCATGACCGTGCGCGACATCTTCGAGAGCCTCGACTACGGCCCCGCCCCCGAATCCCCCGCCCCCGCCCAGTCGTGGATCGCGGCGCATGGCGGGCGCTTCGGGCACTGGATCGGCGGGCGCTTCGCCGAACCGGGCGCGACCTTCGCGACCCGCAACCCCGCGACCGGCGCGGTTCTGGCCGAGGTGAGCGAGGGATCAGCGGCCGATGTCGCCGCTGCGGTCGCCGCCGCGCGGCGCGCGGCACCCGGCTGGGCGCGCATGGGCGGCCCGGCGCGCGCGCGCCACCTCTATGCGCTCGCCCGCCTCGTGCAGAAGCATGCGCGCACGCTTGCCGTCCTCGAGAGCCTCGATTGCGGCAAGCCGATCCGCGAATCGCGCGACATCGACATCCCGCTGGTCGCGCGGCATTTCCACTATCACGCGGGCCTCGCGCAGATCATCGCGACCGAGGCGCCCGGCATGGCGCCCTGGGGCGTGTGCGGGGCGGTCATCCCGTGGAACTTCCCGCTCCTCATGCTTGCCTGGAAGGTCGCGCCGGCGCTTGCGGCGGGCAACACGGTGGTGCTCAAGCCCGCCGAGTGGACGCCGCTCAGCGCGCTCTTCTTCGCCGAGATGACGCGCGAGGCGGGGCTGCCGCGCGGCGTGCTCAACATCGTCACGGGCGACGGCGCGACGGGTGCGGCGCTGGTCGAGGCGCCAGTCGACAAGGTCGCCTTCACCGGCTCGACCGAGGTCGGCCGCGCGATCCGCCGTGCGACCGCCGGCACCGGCAAGGCGCTGACGCTCGAGCTCGGCGGCAAATCGCCCTACATCGTCTTCGACGACGCCGACCACGACAGTGCGATCGAGGGCCTCGTCGATGCGATCTGGTTCAACGGCGGGCAGGTCTGCTGCGCGGGCTCGCGCCTTCTGGTGCAGGAGGGCGTGGCCGAGCGCTTTCACAGCCGGCTGCGCGCCCGGATGGACCGGCTGCGCGTGGGCGACCCGCTCGACAAGGCGATCGACATGGGCGCGATCGTCGATCCGATCCAGCGCGACCGCATCGCGGCGATGGTCGCGGGCTGCACCGCCGTCGCGCCCTATCGCGCCGCCTGCGCGATCCCCGAGGGCTCGTTCTATCCGCCGACGCTGATCGCGGGCCTCGCCCCCTCGGACCCGCTGATGCAGGAAGAGATCTTCGGCCCGGTCCTCGTCTCGACCACCTTCCGCACCCCGGCCGAGGCGGTCGAGCTTGCCAACAACACGCGCTACGGCCTCGCCGCCAGCGTCTGGAGCGAGAATGTGAACCTCGCGCTCGACATCGCGCCGCGGCTGCGCGCCGGGATCGTCTGGATCAACGCAACGAACCTCTTCGATGCCGCCGCGGGCTTTGGCGGTGTGCGCGAATCCGGCTTCGGCCGCGAGGGCGGGCGCGAGGGGCTGATGGAATACCTCCGCCCCGCCATGCCGATGCGCCGCGCCGCGCCCCTCGCACCTCTCGCCCCGCCCGCGGGCGCCGCCGAGGTCGCAGAGATCGACCGCACGGCGAAGTTCTGGATCGGCGGCAAGCAGGTGCGCCCCGACGGCGGCACGTCGCGCGCGGTGTGGTCGCGCGGCGGGCGGCTTCTGGGCCATGCGGGCATCGGCAACCGCAAGGACATCCGCAACGCGGTCGAGGCCGCGCGTGCCGCGCAACCCGGCTGGGCGCGGCTCGGCGCGGCGGGGCGCGCGCAGGTCCTGCACTTCATGGCCGAGAACCTCTCGGCGCGGGCGGGCGAATTCGCGGCCCGCATCCGCGACCTGACCGGCGCGGGGGCGGCCGAGGCCGCGGCCGAGGTCGCAGCCGCGACGCAGAGCCTCTTCACCTGGGGCGCCTGGGCCGACAAGCACGACGGCGCCGCGAAACCGGTGCCGATCCGGGGCATCGCGCTTGCGGTCAACGAACCCGTGGGCGTCGTCGGCATCCTCGCGCCAGATGCCGCCCCGCTCGCGGGCCTCATCGCCCTCGTCGCGCCCGCGATCGCCATGGGCAACGCCTGCGTCGTCGTGCCCTCGCGCCCCTATCCGCTGGCCGCGACCGACCTCGGGCAGGTCCTCGACACCTCGGACGTGCCAGCGGGCGTCGTCAACATCGTGACCGGCCCGGCCCCGGACCTCG
>JAUREX010000152.1 GCA_030834485.1 Gemmobacter sp. | reverse complement strand
AGGGCGGCGGCGTCGGCCAGAAAACGCGGCGCCGCCGCGGCCAGCCGCTCGGCCTGGATCGCCGCGAGCCGGGGCGAGGCCTCGAGGAGCCAGAGGTCGGCCGCGTCGCGAAACCCCGCGACCTTGCCCGCCGCGCGCCACAGATCGGCCATCAGCACCCCGCGCCCCGGCCCGAGCTCTGCCAGCGCGATCCGCCCCGGCGCGCCCTGATCGCGCCAGGCCTGCCCGAGCGAGAGCCCGATCAGCTCGCCGAACATTTGGCTGATCTCGGGGGCGGTGATGAAATCCCCCGCCCCGCCAAAGACGGGCGCGGTGGTGTAATAGCCGTGCTCGGGATCGAAAAGGCAGGCCGCCATGTAGGCATCAAGCCCGATCGGCCCCTCGGCCGCGATCCGCGCGGCAAGCCTGCGCCCGAGCGGCGTCGTCATGCCCTCGGCCGGCGCATGGCCGCAAGGACGAGCACGAGGCCCACGATCACCATCGGCAGCGACAGCAACTGCCCCATCGACAGCCCGACGGGCCCGAGCCCCACGACATGCCCGAGCGGGTTGTCGGGGGTGATGAATTGGGCGTCGGCCACGCGGAAGGTCTCGACGAACATGCGCGCCGCGCCATAGCCCGCGAGGAACAGCCCCGTCAGCAGCCACGGCCGCCCGAGCCCGCCCCGCCGCGCGAGCCACCAGAGGAAAAGCCCGAGCGCGAGGCCCTCGAGGCCCGCCTCATAGAGTTGCGAGGGGTGGCGCCCGCAGATGCCCTCGACGCCCGGGCAGATCTGCCCGGCCTCGGGAAAGGCCACCGCCCAGGGCACATCGGTCGGCCGGCCCCAGAGTTCGTTGTTGATGAAGTTGGCGATGCGCCCGAGAAAAAGCCCCGGCGGGGTCGCAAGCGCCACGACATCCGCTATCCGCCCCAGCGCGACCCCGTTCCTGCGCGCCCAGATCAGCGTCGCGAGGACGACGCCCAGAAAGCCCCCGTGAAACGACATCCCGCCCTGCCAGAGGTAGAACACGCGCCACGGCTCGGCGAGGTAGGCGTCGGTCTGATAGAAGAGGACAAAGCCCACCCGCCCGCCCAGCAGCACCCCGAAGATGAGCCAGGTAAAGAGCGATTCGGCTGCCTCGGGCGCCATCGGCGCCCCCCCCGGCCCCCAGAGCGCGGGCCGGCGCATCGTGCCCGCGATGATCCGCCACCCGATGAGGAGCCCGACGATATAGGCCAGTGCATACCAGCGCACCGCGAGCGTCAGGCCCCCGATCTGGAGGCTGAAGAGTTCGGGGGCGATGTCGGGAAAGGGGATCGGCGTCACGGGCGGGTTCCGTCGCATCTGGGCTGGGCCGGGCGGTTGTCGGGCGCGGCGGTCGCGAAGTCAACCTTGCCCTCGCGCCGGGGCGCGCCCATATAGGGCCGAGCGAAAGGGTCCGGTCCATGCAGACGCGCAACAAGTTCCTCGACGACATGTCGCAGCTTTTCACCAATGCGCTCGGGGTCGCGCAAGGTGCCCGCACCGAGGCCGAGACCGCGATGCGCGGCATGATCGACCGCTGGCTGGCCGAGCGCGACCTTGCCACGCGCGAAGAGATCGACGCGCTGCGCGAGATGGTCCTGAAATCGCGCGCCGAGACCGAGGCGCTCGCGGCCCGGGTCGCGGCACTCGAAGCGGCCGCATCCCCGGCTGCCCCCGCCGCCCCGAAGCGCGCCCGCAGCGCCGCCGCCAAGGGCTGAGGCGCTATTCCCAGGTCGCGACGGGCGGCAGGCTCATCAGCACCGCCGTCGCGTCATGCCCCGTCTCGAGGCCGAATTTCGTGCCGCGGTCATAGACGAGGTTGTATTCGGCATAGAGCCCGCGATGGGCAAGCTGCGCGGCCTTGTCGGCCTCGGACCAGCCGTCGGCCCGCCGACGCTCGACCAGCGGCACGAAGGCCTGCAGAAACGCCTGCCCGACCGCGCGGGTCAGGGCAAAGTCGCGCTCCCAGTCGCCTGTCGCAAGATCGTCGTAGAAGATCCCGCCCACGCCCCGCGCCCGGCCGCGGTGCGGAATGAAGAAATACTCGTCCGCCCAGGCCTTGTAGCGGTCATAGACATCCGCCCCGAAGGGCGCGCAGGCCGCGCGCAGCGTGGCGTGGAAATGGGCGGTATCCTCGGCATATTCGAGGCAGGGGTTGAGGTCGGTGCCCCCGCCGAACCAGGCTGCGTGCGGGGTCCAGAACATGCGCGTGTTCATGTGCACGGCCGGCACATGCGGGTTTTGCATATGCGCGACCAGGCTGATGCCCGACGCCCAGAAGCGCGGATCATCCGCCATCCCCGGCACGCCGCGCGCCGCCATCGCCTGCTGCGCGCGCGCCCCGAGGGTGCCGTGCACGGTCGAGACGTTGACGCCCACCTTTTCGAAGACGCGGCCGCGGCGCATCACGCTCATCAACCCGCCGCCGGCGTCCGATCCGTCCTCGCTCGCGCGGCGCGTCTCGCGCAGCTCGAACCGGGCGGGGGCCGCATCGGCCAGCGGGCCCTGCGCGTGGCTGTCCTCGAGCGCCTCGAAGGCCGCGACGATCTCGTCGCGCAGCGCGCGGAACCATGTCGCGGCGCGCTCCTTCCGGGCGGCGGTTGCGTCGGTCATCTGGCAGTCCCTCCGAATTTTTTCGGGATTTTCTAGCAGCCCGCCCCGCGCCGCGCCACGCCTTTTGGTGCCTCCGCCTGCCCGCCCGCCCGCCCCCCACTTGCCCGCGGCCATCGCGCCGGGCTAGAGGAAGGGCGGCGCCCCCGCCGGTCCGAGGCCCCATGCCCCCCTTCGCCGCCTTCGAATGGATGATCGCCTGGCGCTATCTGCGCGCCCGCCGCGCCGAGGGCGGCGTCGGCGTGATGACATGGATCAGCCTTCTGGGCATCACGCTTGCGGTCTTCGCGCTGATCGCGACGCTCGCTGTCCGGGCGGGGTTCCGGGCCGAGTTCGTCGACACGATCCTCGGCGCGAACGCCCATGTCACGGTCCACGCCCTGCCGCGCATCGATGATGCCGGCCGCGTGGATCGCACGCTCGGCGATGCGGACGCGCTGGCCGCGACGCTGCGCGCCGTGCCGGGGGTGCTGCGCGCCGCCCCGCTCGTGCGCGGGCAGGTGATGGCGTCCGCTGGCGATCGTGCGGGTGCGGCGGACGTCTACGGCATCGCGCCCGCCGATCTGGCCGCAATCCCGCGCGTCGGCACGGGGGCGGATGCGGTGGGCGATCTGGCGGGCTTCGGGCCGGGCATCGCCATCGGCTCGGGCCTTGCGCGCGAGTTGGGCGTGGGCGTGGGCGACACGATCCGCCTCATCTCGCCCTCGGGCGTGCGGACCGCCTTCGGCTCCTCGCCGCGCGTCACGGGCTTCGAGGTCGCCTATGTCTTTACCGCCGGGCGATGGGATATCGACCGCACCCGCGTCTACATCCCGCTCGAGGCCGCGCAGACCTTCTTCAACCGCACGGGCCAGATCGACGAGATCGACGTGGCCGTGGCCGAGCCCGAACGGATCGAGGCGATGCTCGACCCCCTCGCGGCCGCCGCCGGGCCCGAGGTCCTCTTCTGGACGTGGCGCGATAGCGCGGGGGGGTTCCTGCGCGCGCTCGCGATCGAGGACAATGTGATGTTCGTGATCCTCTCGATCCTCGTGCTGATCGCGGCGATGAACATCGTGTCGGGCCTCATCATGCTGGTGCGCAACAAGGGGCGCGACATCGGCATCCTGCGCACGATCGGGCTGACAGAGGGCTCTATCCTGCGCGTCTTCTTCCTGTGCGGCGCGGTGACGGGCGTTGCGGGCACGGTCGCGGGCGTGGCGCTCGGGGTCGCCTTCGCGGTCTGGATCGACCCGATCTTTTCCTTCGTCAACTATGTCGCGGGCGGCGGCGTGTGGGATCCCGCGATCCGCGGGATCTACGCGCTGCCCGCCCAGCTGCGCGGCGTCGATGTCGCCAAGGCCGCGGGCCTCTCGCTCGGGCTGTCGTGCATCGCGACATGGTTTCCCGCACGGCGCGCGGCCCGCATGAACCCGGTCGAGGCGCTGCGCTATGAATGAGGTGCTGCGCCTTGCCGGTGTCGCGCGCAGCTATCGGCGCGAGGGCGCCGAGGCGGTCGCGGTGCTGCGGGGCGTCGATCTGGCGCTCTCGCGCGGCGAGGTCGTCGCGCTTGTGGCACCATCGGGGGCGGGCAAGTCCACGCTTCTGCACATCGCGGGCCTGCTCGACACCCCCGACGCGGGCGAGGTCGCGATCATGGGCCAGCCGATGACGGGCGCCCCGGATGGCGCGCGCACCGCGATGCGCCGGCGCGCGATCGGCTTCGTCTATCAGTTCCACCACCTCCTGCCCGAGTTCACGGCCGCCGAGAACGCGATCCTGCCCCAGCTTGCCAATGGCACGCCCCCGGCCGAGGCGGCGGCGCGGGCCGCGGCGCTTCTTGCGCGCGTCGGCATCTCGGGCCGGGCCGACCACCGCCCCGCCGCGCTCTCGGGCGGCGAGCAGCAGCGCGCCGCCTTCGCGCGCGCGCTTGCCAATCGCCCCGCCCTCCTCCTCGCCGACGAACCGACGGGCAACCTCGACCCCGCGACCGCCGAGCGCGTCTTCGCCGTGCTGATGGAGATCGTGCGCGAGACGGGCCTCGCCGCCCTCATCGCGACCCACAACCTCGAGCTTGCCGCCCGGATGGACCGCGTGCTGCGCCTCGAAGGTGGCCGCATCACCTGACGCGCGCCGCCCGGCGGGGGCCCAGGGCCCCCCCGCGCGCCCGCGCGCCCCTCAATAGGGCGCAAGGGCGCTTCCCCCGGCAGGGACAGCGCGCGCCCCGCCCCGCTCAGCCGCTCTCAGCCGCGCGCCAGCACCAGCGTCGCCCAGTCGCCGATGTCGCGCCGCTCGATCACGCCGAGGCCCTCTGCCGCATAGGCCGCCGCGACCTCATCGGCCTGCCCGACAAGCAGCCCCGACAGGATCGCCCGCCCCCCCGGCGCCAGATGGCGCACAACATCGGGCGCGAGCGTGATGAGCGGGCCCTTGAGGATATTGGCGAGGATGACGTCGAAGGGGGCCGCATCCGCGATCAGCGGATGGTCGAACCCGGCCGCCTCGCAGGTCGCGATGCGCCCGCCCAGCCGGTTCACCTCGGTGTTGCGCGCCGCGACCTCGACCGCGACTGCGTCGATGTCCGAGGCGACGATCCGCCCGAGCACCGCCTCGGGCCAGAGCATCGCGCCCGCCATCGCCAGAACAGCCGTCCCGCAGCCGATGTCAGCAAGCCGCCGCGGTGCCATGCCCGTGCGCATTGCTTCAACAAGCGCATAAAACCGCAACTCTTCGCGGTGGCTGGAATGTAGACGCCCCGATTTCACGTCGATAATCACTTTGGA
>JAUREX010000151.1 GCA_030834485.1 Gemmobacter sp. | reverse complement strand
CCGGGCCGAGTCCGAGCGCGACCGCCAGATCGCGCGCAAGCGTCGCGCGGTTGAGCGTATAGATATGCAGATGCCCGACCCCCTCGCCGATCAGCCGGTCGCACATCTCGGTCGCGAGCGCGAGCGCAAGCAGCCGCTCGCGCCCGTCGCGGGTGGCGGCGGCGAAGGCTTCGTCGAGCCAGCCGGGCACGGGCACGCCGCAGCGCGTGGCAAAGCGGCGCACGCCCGCCCAACCCTCGATCGGCAGGATGCCGGGGATCACGGGCACATCGATGCCCGCATCCGCGCAGGCATCGCGAAAGCGCAGGAAGGTCTCGGCCTCGAAGAAGAACTGGGTGATCGCGGCCGAGGCGCCCGCATCCACCTTGGCGCGCAGCCAGTCGAGGTCCGAGCCCCGGCCGCGCGATTCCGGGTGCGGGTCGGGATAGGCCCCGACGCGCACCGAAAACCGCCCCGTCGCGCCCAGCGCCGCGACCAGATCGACCGCCGAGGCGAAGCCCTCGGGGTGGGGCGCGAAGGGCGCGCCCCCCGGCATGTCGCCCCTTAGCGCCACGATGTCGCGCACGCCCGCCTCGGCATAGGCCTCGGCGATCGCGAGCGTCTCGGCGCGGCTCTGGCCGACGCAGGTCAGATGCGCGGCCACCCTCAGATCGAAGCCCCGCGCGATGGCGCGCACCGCGTCATGCGTCAGCGCCCGGGTGCTGCCGCCCGCACCATAGGTGACCGACACGAACTCGGGCCGGAAGGGCGCAAGCGCGCGCACCGTCTCCCACAGATCGAAGGTCGCCTCGATGTTCTTGGGCGGGAAGAATTCGAACGAAAGCCGGGCGGCGGGCTCAGACATGGGGCACCTCTCTGACGGGCCTTGTCGCATGGGGCGGGATATGAGACAAATTCATAATTCTCATGCTCTACTTGAAAGACGCTCATGCACATCGAGCTTCGCCACCTCCGCACCATCCGCGCGATCCACACCGCCGGGGGGCTTGCGCGCGCGGCAGAGCAACTCAACATCACGCAATCGGCACTCTCGCATCAGATCCGCGGGCTCGAGGATCAGGCGGGGGTCGAGCTTTTCGCCCGCCGGGCGCGGCCCATGCGGCTGACCGGGGCGGGGATGCGGCTTCTGGCGCTGGCCGAGCGCGTCCTGCCCGATGTCGATGCGCTCTCGGACGAATTCGCCGCCTTGCGCGCGGGGCGGACCGGGCGGCTTGTCATCGCGATCGAATGCCACGCCTGTTTCGACTGGCTCCTGCCCGTCCTCGGGCTGCACCGGCGCGTCTGGCCCGATGTCGATGTCGATATCCGCCCGGGTCTTGCGTTCGGTGCGATGCCTGCGCTCGAGCGCGCCGAGGTCGATCTGGTGGTGACCTCGGACCCCGAGGCGGCGCCAGGGATCGGGCTGCACCCGCTGTTCGATTATCACCCGATGTGCCTGATGGCGGCGGCGAACCCCCTCGCGGCGCGCGCCGAGGTGACGCCCGCGGACCTCGCCGCGCAGCACCTCATCACCTATCCGGTCGATCGGTCGCGGCTCGATGTGTTCACGGCCTTTCTCGATCCGGCCGGGATTGAGCCGCGCTCGGTGCGGCAGGTCGAACTGACGGCGGTGATCGAGATGCTGGTGGCGGCCGACCGGGGGGTGGCGGTCCTGCCCGACTGGGTGCTGAGGCGGTTGCGCGACGCGCCCGACTTTGCGCTGCGCCCGCTGGCGGGCCGGCCCGAGCGGCGCCTTTTCGCCGCGATCCGAGCCGAGGATGCGGGGCTGCCCTATCTTGCGCATTTCCTGCGCCTCGCGCGGACCGAGCCCGTCAAGCTCCAGCGCGGCTAGCGGGGCTTTCCTTCGGCGCGGGCGGGGCCTATAGCCGGCGGGCCGCAACGGGGGCCCCCATGCAAGGAAGCGCGAACCTCAACCTCATGATCCGCGCCGCGCGCAAGGCCGCGCGCGGCCTCGTCAAGGATTTCCGCGAGGTCGAGAACCTTCAGGTCTCGGTCAAGGCGCCGGGCGATTTCGTCAGCCGCGCCGACCGCGAGGCCGAGCGCGTCATCCGCGAAGAACTCACCACAGGCCGCCCGACCTATGGCTGGATCGGCGAGGAGACGGGCGAGGCCAAGGGCGAGGATCCGACCCGGCGCTGGATCGTCGATCCGCTCGACGGCACGACGAACTTCCTTCACGGCCTGCCGCATTGGGCGATCTCGATCGCGCTCGAACACAAGGGGCAGATCGTCTCGGCGGTGGTCTATGACCCGGCCAAGGATGAGCTTTTCTGGGCCGAAAAGGGCCTCGGCGCCTGGATGAACGACCGCCGGCTGCGCGTCTCGGGGCGGGTGCAGATGTCCGAGGCGCTCTTTGCGACCGGCGTGCCCTTCGGGACGCGCGCGGGTCTTGGCCAGTCGCTGGCCGAGGTCGGGCGGCTGATGCCGGGCACCGCCGGGCTGCGGCGCTGGGGGGCGGCCTCGCTCGATCTGGCCTATGTCGCGGCGGGCCGCTTCGACGGGTTCTGGGAGCGTGGGCTCGGCCCGTGGGATCTGGCCGCAGGGATGCTTCTGGTGCGAGAGGCGGGCGGATTTGCGGGCGGGATCGATCCGGCGGGCGATCCGCTGACCACGGGCGAGATCATCGCCGCGAACGCGGGCCTCTTCGAGCCCTTCGCCGCCCTCGTGCGCGGGGGCTGAGCGCGCTCAGACGATCCGGCGAAAGGCCGCGACGGGGCCGCTGTTGTCGAAGAAGGGCACGCCGCCCGGCGGTGTCTCGCCGGGGCCGAGGCGCGCGACCTCGGCCAGCACGACCTCGGTGATGAAGGGCAGATCGAGCTCGCGCGCCGCCGCGATCGGCACCCAGCGCAGATGCGTCAACTCATCCGTCGCGCGCGAGAAATCCTCGGGGTCGCCCGCGATCTCTGCCACATCCGCCAGAAAGAAGCGCGCATCGAAGCGCCGCGGCCGCCCGGGCGGCGTGATCGCGCGAAAGACGAAGCGCAGCCCCGCGGCCGAGGGCGCGAGCCCCTCCCACCCCGGCCCGAAGCCCGCCGCACCACGCCCCGCCCGCCCGAGCGCGAGGCCCGTTTCCTCCCACGTCTCGCGGATCGCGGTCGCGGCGAGGGTCGCGGGCGCCGGGGCGCCGGGCGCGGTCAGGCGGCGCGCGCAATCGGGACCGAGCGGATCAGCCAGCGCGACGGCCGCATCCGCCGCATCGACCGCGCCGCCCGGAAAGACGAATTTTGAGGGCATGAACGCCGCCCCCGCCCCCCGCTGGCCCATCAGCACCTCGGGCCCAGACCGGGCGGCGCGCCACAGGATCACGGTTGCGGCATCGCGGATCGGGGTTGGCGCGTTCACGCGGTTTCCGCCCCGCCAAAGCCGTGCATCCGGCGCGACCATTGCAGCCCGACAAAGCCGCCCTTGACGCGCGGCAAGAGCCAGAGCGCCAGCAGAACCGTCGCCGCCGAGAACCCGCCCGCCATCACCGCCGGATCGGGGCGGAAGGTGACGAAGACCCAGAAGATCGCGGGCGCGAGCAGCTTGCCCACGATCAGGATCGTGAGATAGGCCGGCCCGTCATCGGTCCGCTGGTGCGAGAAATCCTCGCCGCAGCGCGCGCAGGCGGGCGCGACCCGAAGATAGCCCGCCATCAGCGTGCGTGCCCCGCAGGCCGGGCAGCACCGCCCGACGCCGCGCCAGAGCGCGCGCTGCCAGGGGCGTTCGTCGGTCTGTCCGGCAGAAAGGCCGGGCGCGGTGGGTTCTGCAAGGCTCATGCGCGATCCTCTCGTTCGCCCCTCCCTTACACCCGCGCGGCGGGCGGGGGAAAGGCCCCGCGCGGGCCGGCCCCACTCCCGACGGCCCGCGGAATATTCCCGCGACGGAAACCGCCGCCTGCTGCGTGGAACCTCTCGAACGACCCAAGGACATCATCCCACGGAGGACACCATGAAGACTTCGACCCTCGGACGCATCGCCCTCGGCACGGCCGTCGCGGCCCTCGTGGCCGGGACGGCACTTGCCGCCGGAACCGGCAACCACGGCGGCCAGCATGGCCGCGACGGCATGGGCAGCGCCGCGATGCTCGCCCGGCTCGATACCGACGGCGACGGCAAGATCAGCCGCGCCGAGATCGAGGCCCATCGCGCGGCCGGGATCGCGCGGATGGATCCCGACGGCGACGGCGCGATCGCGCGCGCAGATTTCATCGAGGCCGCGCGGACCGAAGCGGCCGAGCGCGCCGCCGCCGCCGCCGAGGCGCGCTTTGCCGCGCTCGATGCCGACGGCGACGGAATCCTCTCGGCCGCCGAGGCGCTGCGCGGGGGCGGGCCGCTCGCGATGTTCGACCGGCTTGACCGCAACGGCGACGGCGTGCTGAGCAGCGAGGAAGCGGCCGCAGGCGCCGCGCGCGGCGGTCGGCAAGGCGGGGATCATGGCGGCAAGCATGGCGGGAAGGATCGGCATGCCCACGAGAGGGGCCAGACGGGCGGTGCCGCCCCGCGCGCCGGGGCCGGCGACTGAGCGCGCGCGCAAGGACCGGCGGGGGCCGGGCGGATCATGAACCGGCCCCTGCCGCCGGCGGGCGCGGATGCCGATGCGGCGCTGCTCGCGGCCTATGCCGCGGGCGACGCGCAGGCGGCGGCGACGCTCGCGGCGCGGCTCCTGCCGCGCAGCCTGCGGCTCGCGGCGCGGCTTCTGGGCGATCCGGCCGAGGCCGAGGATGTCGCGCAGGAGGCGATGCTGCGGCTCTGGCGCGCGGCGCCGGGCTGGCGCGCCGATGGCGGCGCCCGGGTCGAGACCTGGCTGCACCGCGTCGTCGTCAACCTCGCGACCGACCGGCTGCGCCGTCGCGGCCGCACCCGCCCGCTCGAGGATGCACCCGACCCGATCGACCCGCAGCCCTCGGCCGAGGCCGGGCTGATCGCGCAGGGGCGGGCGGCGGCCCTGAACGCGGCACTCGGCCGCCTGCCCGAGCGGCAACGCATCGCGGTGGTGCTGCGCCATCTCGAGGCGCTCTCGAACCCCGAGATCGCGGCGATTCTCGACACCGGCGTCGAGGCGGTCGAGAGCCTGCTCGCGCGCGCGCGGCGCGCCCTTGCGGCCGACCCCGCCCTGCGCCACGACATCGACCCCGACAGCAACCCCGACAAGGAGGGCTGAGCGATGATCCCCGAGGATGACGATTTGCGCCGGGCCGAGGGCGCGCTGCCCGCCGAGCTGGCCGCGGCATTTGCGGCCGCTCGGGGCGCGCGCGCCGCGCCCGAAGTGCCGCCTGCGCTGATGGCGCGCGTGCTCGCGGATGCGGCGGCCGCGCAGCCGCGCGCGCTGCCACCTGCACCCGAGGCGCGCAAGGCGCCGGGCGGCGCGCTGGCCGCGATCGCGCGCGCGCTGCGCCCGCTCGCGGGGCTCGGCGGCCTCTCGACGGCAGCACTTGCGGCGGGGCTCTGGGTCGGGATCGCGCAGCCCGGCGCGGCGCC
>JAUREX010000150.1 GCA_030834485.1 Gemmobacter sp. | reverse complement strand
CGAAACACTTCGTCTTTGACAAGTGGGATCAAGAAAAGCTCGGCGAGATCGGCCTTCCCGATTCCGAGACGGTCACGGACCTCAAGAGTGCGTGGCAACGCGCCATTGATGACCTCATCATCGAGGCCGCGACCGGCAACAACGCGATCATCGTCTCGCCGGGTGTCGCGGGCACGATCTCGGCCGCCGACATCGAGGCGCGCGCTGACCTGATCGCGGGGGCGTCGGTGTTCGTCACGCAGCTTGAACAGCCGATGCCGGCGGCGCTGCGCGCGCTGCAGATCGCGCGCGGGGCAGGGGTGCGCACCGTCCTGAACCCCGCGCCGGCCGCGCCGCTGACGGATGAGATGCTGGCGCTATGCGATGTCGTGACCCCGAACGAAAGCGAGGCGAGCGCGCTGACCGGGATCGAGGTTGCCTCGGTCGAGAGCGCCGAGGCGGCGGCGCGCGCGCTGCGCGCCCGCGGCGTCGGCACGGCCATTATCACGCTGGGCGAGAAGGGCGCGCTTTACCACGACGGCGCGCGCACCGTGCATGTGCCCCCCTTCAACGCGGGCCCGGTCGTCGAGACGACGGGGGCGGGGGATGCCTTCAACGGCGGCTTTGCAGCGGCGCTGGCCGAGGGCGCGGACCCGGTCGCGGCGGTGCGCTTTGGCTGTGCGACGGCCGGTATCTCGGTCACGCGCGCAGGGACCGCGCCCGCGATGCCCTCACGCGCCGAGATCGAGGCACTCTTGCGCGGGTGATCTTCGGGAAGGGATGGCGCGCACCGGAGAAGATTCGAACTCCTGACCCCCAGATTCGTAGTCTGGTGCTCTATCCAGCTGAGCTACGGGCGCGTCGGATGCGGGGTGTAGCGGGGCGGCCTGCGCTTTGCAAGCAGGAAACCCAAGGCGCCGCTTGACCCCGCCCGGCAAGCCGCGCATATCGCCCGACATGACCGACATCCAGCAGATCCGCAACTTCTCGATCGTGGCGCATATCGACCACGGGAAATCGACCCTCGCTGACCGTCTGATCCAGATGACGGGGACGGTCGCTGCACGCGACATGAAGGAGCAGATCCTCGATTCGATGGATATCGAGCGCGAGCGCGGCATCACCATCAAGGCCAACACCGTCCGGCTCGACTA
This sequence comes from Gemmobacter sp., assembly GCA_030834485.1. GTDB lineage: Bacteria > Pseudomonadota > Alphaproteobacteria > Rhodobacterales > Rhodobacteraceae > JAUREX01. The sequence continues at coordinate 4,338 of JAUREX010000150.1, read as the reverse complement.
TCGCGCCCGCGACGGCAAGGACTATGTGCTGAACCTCATCGACACGCCCGGCCATGTCGATTTCGCCTATGAGGTCAGCCGCTCGATGCGCGCGGTCGAGGGCTCGCTCCTTGTCGTCGACGCCTCGCAAGGGGTCGAGGCGCAGACGCTTGCGAACGTCTATCAGGCACTCGATGCCGACCATGAGATCGTGCCGGTCCTCAACAAGATCGACCTGCCGGCGGCCGAACCTGACCGGGTGCGCGCCCAGATCGAGGATGTGATCGGGCTCGATGCGTCGGATGCGGTGCTGATCTCGGCCAAGTCGGGGCTGGGGATTCCCGAGGTGCTCGAGGCGATCGTGACGCGGCTGCCCCCGCCGAAGGGAGAGCGCGACGCGCCCCTCAAGGCGATGCTGGTCGACAGCTGGTATGACAGCTATCTCGGCGTCGTCGTCATGATCCGCGTGATCGACGGCGTGATCCGCAAGGGTGAGCGGATCAAGATGATGCAGACGGGCGCGGTCTACGGCGTCGACAAGCTCGCGGTCCTCAAGCCCCAGATGGTCGATATTGCCGAGCTCGGCCCGGGCGAGATCGGGGTGCTGACCGCCTCGATCAAGCAGGTGCGCGACACCCGCGTGGGCGACACCGTCACGCATGAGCGCAAGCCCTGCGCCGCGCCGCTCGCGGGCTTCAAGCCCGCCCAGCCGGTCGTGTTCTGCGGCCTCTTTCCGGTCGATGCGGCCGATTTCGAGGCGCTGCGCGAGGCGATCGAGAAGCTCGCGCTGAACGATGCCTCCTTCACCTCCGAGATGGAAAGCTCTGCCGCACTCGGCTTCGGGTTCCGCTGCGGCTTCCTCGGGCTCTTGCATCTCGAGGTCGTGCGCGACCGGCTCGAGCGGGAATACAACCTCGACCTCATCACCACCGCGCCCTCGGTCGTCTATCACATCGCGATGCGCGACGGCACGATGCGCGAACTGCACAACCCCGCCGATCTGCCCGACCTGACCCATGTCGACCATATCGAGGAGCCGCGCATCAAGGCCACGATCCTCGTGCCCGACGAATACCTCGGCGATGTGCTCAAGCTCTGCCAGGACCGGCGCGGCATCCAGCTCGATCTCTCCTATGCCGGCAGCCGCGCGATGGTCGTCTATGACCTGCCGCTGAACGAGGTCGTGTTCGACTTCTACGACCGGCTGAAGTCGGTCACCAAGGGCTATGCGAGCTTCGATTACCAGATCACCGGCTATCGCGAGGATCACCTCGTCAAGATGCAGATCCTCGTGAACGAGGAGCCGGTCGACGCGCTCTCGATGATGGTGCACCGCGACCGGGCCGAGATGCGCGGCCGGGTGATGTGCGAAAAGCTCAAGGAGCTGATCCCCCGCCACCTCTTCAAGATCCCGGTGCAGGCCGCGATCGGCGGGCGCGTCATCGCACGCGAGACGATTGCCGCCATGCGCAAGGACGTGACCGCCAAATGCTATGGCGGCGACGTCACGCGCAAGAAGAAGCTCCTCGAGAAGCAGAAGGCCGGCAAGAAGAAGATGCGCCAGTTCGGCCGGGTCGAGATCCCGCAGGAGGCGTTCATCTCGGCCCTGAAGATCGACAGCTGATCCGCTGTCGCCGCTGGGTAAAGTGGTGCCCGGGGGCGGATTTGAACCACCGACACGAGGATTTTCAGTCCACTGCTCTACCCCTGAGCTACCCGGGCAGGGTGCGGCGAACCGCGGGGCAGGGCGGTGATTAGACGACCCGCGCGGGGCTGTCCAGAGGGCTGCGGCGGAAATCTGTGCCCGCCGCAGCGCCCCGGTTCCTATTCCGCCGCCTCGGCATAGACCTCGGGCGGGGGGCAGGTGCAGACGAGGTTGCGATCGCCGAAGACGTTGTCGACGCGCCCCACGGGGGGCCAGTATTTGTCGACCCGGAACGAGGCCGGCGGGAAGCAACCCTGTTCGCGCGGATAGGCGCGCGTCCAGTCCGCGACCAGATCCTCGACCGTATGCGGGGCGTGGCGCAGGGGGCTTGCCTCGGGCGCGATCTCGCCGCGCTCCACCGCCGCGATCTCGGCCCGGATCGCGCGCATCGCGGTGATGAAGCGGTCGATCTCGGCCTTGGTCTCGCTCTCGGTCGGCTCGACCATCAGCGTTCCGGCGACCGGCCAGCTCATGGTCGGGGCATGAAAGCCGTTGTCGATCAGCCGCTTGGCGATGTCGTCGACGGTCACGCCCACGGCCGCGAAGGGCCGTGTATCGAGGATGCATTCATGCGCCACATGCCCGTGCCCGCCCATGAAGAGGATCTCGTAATCGCCCGCGAGGCTTGCCGCGATGTAGTTGGCGTTGAGGATCGCGACCTTGGTCGCCTGCGTCAGCCCCCGCCCCCCCATCATCAGGCAATAGGCCCAGGAGATGAGCAGGATCGACGCCGACCCCCAGGGCGCGGCCGAGACCGGCCCCTCGCCCCCGCCGGTGAAGGGGTGGCCAGGCAGATAGGGCGCGAGATGGGCCTTGACGCCGATGGGCCCCATGCCGGGACCGCCGCCGCCATGCGGGATGGCGAAGGTCTTGTGGAGGTTGAGGTGGCTCACATCCGCGCCGGCATCCCCCGGCCGCATCAGCCCGACCATCGCGTTCATGTTCGCGCCGTCGAGATAGACCTGCCCGCCGTGGTCATGCGTGACCCTGCAAATCTCGCGCAGCGTCGTCTCGAAGACGCCATGCGTCGAGGGGTAGGTGACCATGCATGCGGCCAGATTGCCGCCCGCCGCCTCGGCCTTGGCGCGGAAATCCTCGAGGTCGACATCCCCGTTCGCGGCCGATTTGACGACCACGACCTTCATCCCCGCCATCTGCGCCGAGGCCGGGTTCGTGCCATGCGCCGAGACGGGGATGAGGCAGATGTCGCGGTGCCCCTCGCCGCGCGCGCGGTGATAGGCGGCAATCGTCAGCAGCCCCGCATATTCGCCCTGCGCGCCCGAATTGGGCTGCATCGAGAAGGCATCATATCCCGTGATCTCGCAGAGCTTTTCCGACAGATCCGCGATCGCCTCGGCATAGCCCTGCGCCTGGTCGCGCGGCGCGAAGGGGTGGAGGTTGGCGAATTCGGGCCAACTCAGCGGCATCATCTCGGCCGCGGCGTTGAGCTTCATGGTGCACGACCCGAGCGGGATCATCGCCCGGTCGAGCGCGAGGTCGCGGTCCGACAGCCGGCGCATATAGCGCATCATCTCGGATTCGGCCCGGTTCATGTGAAAGACCGGGTGGCCAAGGTAATCGGTCGTGCGTGCCATCGCCTCGGGAAAGCCGAAAGCACCGCGATGGGGCGGCACGCCCTCGATCCCGAAGGCGCGCAGCACGCGGATCAGCACCCGCTCATCCGTCGTCTCGTCGAGGCTGATGCCGACGCGGTCGGTGCCGATCTTGCGCAGGTTCAGCCCCTCATGCCGCGCGGCGGCAAGGATGCCGGCCTGGCCCACGCCGACCTCGACCGTGATCGTGTCGAAGAAGGCCTTGGGCTGGACCTTCGCGCCCGCAGCCTTGAGCGCGCGCGCCAGCCGCTGGGTCGAGACATGCACCCGCTCGGCGATGGCGCGCAGCCCCTCGGGGCCGTGGAAGACCGCATAAAACCCCGCCATGACCGCAAGCAGCGCCTGCGCCGTGCAGACGTTCGAGGTCGCCTTTTCGCGCCGGATGTGCTGCTCGCGCGTCTGGAGCGAGAGGCGATAGGCGCGGTTGCCGCGCGCGTCGACCGACACGCCGACGATGCGGCCGGGCATGGCGCGCTTCATCTCGTCGCGGCAGGCCATGAAGGCCGCATGCGGCCCGCCATAGCCCATCGGCACGCCGAAGCGCTGCGCCGAGCCGATCGCGATGTCGGCCCCCATCGTGCCCGGATCCTTGAGGATGCAGAGCGCGAGCAGGTCGGTCGCCACGACCGCGACGGCGCCCGCCGCGTGGAGTGCGGCGCATTCGGGCGCGATGTCGCGCACATGGCCGTAGGTGCCCGGATACTGGAAGATCGCGCCGAAGACGCGCCCCGCCTCTAGCGATTCGGGCGCGCCCTCGATGATCTCGATCCCGAGCGGCAGCGCGCGCGTGCGCAGGACCGCGATCGTCTGCGGGTGGCAGTTCTCGTCGACGAAGAAGGCGCGCGCCTTCGATTTGGCGACCCGCTCGGCCATCACCATCGCCTCGGCCGCCGCCGTCGCCTCATCAAGAAGCGAGGCATTGGCGACATCGAGCCGAAAGCCATCCACGCCGCGCCCCAGCCAGGTATCCAGCACGCCCAGCGCGGCTTCGCGCGCGTCCGCATGCGTCCAGTTCAGCTTGGGCTGCTGGCGCAGGAATTT
>JAUREX010000014.1 GCA_030834485.1 Gemmobacter sp. | reverse complement strand
CCTCGACAGCACCGTTCGGAACCTGACGAACGTCGTGACCAACGTTCAAGCCTCTCAGGGCCGTATTCAGGATGCCGACTTCGCTGGCGAAACGACGAACCTCGCCAAGTCGCAGATCCTGCAGCAAGCGGCGATGGCCATGCTGGCGCAGGCGAATGCCTCGAAGCAGGGTGTGCTGAGCCTCCTGCAGCGCTGAGGCGCGCGAAAGGCGAAAGGGGCCCCGGGTGTCCGGGGCCCCTTTTGCGTGGGGGATGGTGCCGGCAGAGGGGATTGAACCCCCGACCTTCGGTTTACAAAACCGCTGCTCTACCGCTGAGCTATGCCGGCTCCGAGCGTGCCATAGCGGCGGCGCGCCCCGATGGTCAAGGGCGCGAGGCGCGCCCTTCGGGCGATCAGCCCTCGTCGAGGGCGTCGACCGCGGTGCGCAGCTCGTCCTTGCCGACCGCCTTTTCGGTGATGCGCGCCTGGGCGATGATGTGGTCGACCACCTTTTCCTCGAAGATCGGCGCGCGGATCTGGGTCTGCATCTGCGGGTTCTTCTGGACGAATTCGAAGAAGGCACGCTCCTGCCCCGGATAGGCGCGCGCCTGCGCGAGGACGGCCTGCGTCATCTCGGCGTCGGTCACCGCGATCTCGGCGACGCGGCCCACTTCGGCGAGCAGGAGCCCTAGGCGCACGCGCCGCTCGGCGAGGCGCTTGTGCTCATCCGTGGTCGCGATCTCGGGGTGGTCGTGGCCGTGGACATGGGGGTTTTCCTCGTGCCAGAGCTGGTGGGCGATCTGGCCCGCCTCGGCCTCGACGAGCGAGGGCGGCAGCGCGAAGCCCACCAGCGCGTCGAGCCGGTCGAGGAGCGCGCGCTTCATCACCGCGCGCGAGGCGCCCTGATATTCGGCCGCGAGGCGCTCGGAGATCTGGCCGCGCAGCGCCTCGAGCGTCTCGGCGCCGAAGCGCTTGGCGAGATCATCGTCGATGGCGGCGGGCGTGGTTTCGCGGATTTCCTTCACGGTCACCTTGAAAACCGCGTCCTTGCCGGCCAAATCGGCGGCGCCGTAGGCTTCCGGGAATTTCACTTTGACCTCGACCTCATCGCCGGCATTGGTGCCGATCAGCTGGTCCTCGAAGCCCGGGATGAACTGGCCCGACCCCAGCACGAGGGCGAAATCCTCGGCCGATCCGCCCTCGAAGGCCTCGCCGTCGACGCGGCCGACAAAGTCGATCGTGACCTGATCGCCCGATTTCGCCGCGCCCTTGCGCGGGCGCTCCTCGAACTGCTGGGCCGATGTCGCGAGGTTCTCGAGCGCCTCGGTCACCGCGCCCTCATCGGGGGTGACGAGCAGCCGCTCGAGTTCGACGGCCGCGAAATCGGGGATCGCGATCTCGGGCAGGGCCTCGTAGTTCAGCTCGACCACGATGTCGTCACCCTTCTTCCAGGCGTCGCCATTCTTCATCGCGATGCGCGGCTGCATCGCCGGACGGTCGCCCGAGGCATCGAAATGGGCCTTGACCGCATCATCGATCACGGACTGCATCGCCTCGCCCATCAGCCGCTCGCCGAACTGGCGGCGCAGGATCGGCAGCGGGACCTTGCCCTTGCGGAAGCCCTTGATCTCGATCTCGGGCTGGGCTTCGATCAGCTTCGTCTCGACCATGGCATCGAGCGTCTCGCCCGTGACCGTGATCTGGTATCCGCGCTTCAGCCCTTCGTTCAGGGTCTCGGTCAGCTGCATTCCTCTGTTCCCCATTGTTTTCTGGTGCGGGTGGAGGGACTTGAACCCCCACGCCTCGCGGCGCCAGAACCTAAATCTGGTGCGTCTGCCAGTTCCGCCACACCCGCCATACGATGACAGGGCGGACCGGATGCCCCGCCCGCCCTGAATCCGTCGCCCAATAGCAAAGCCGCCCCGCCGATGCGAGAGGAAAAACGCCGCCCCCCCGCGCCCGGCCATTGCCAGCGCCCGCGCCCCGCCCTAGAGGAGGGGGGATTTCCATGAAGGGGGCAGCCGATGCGCGCCACGAAGACGGTCCAGACCATTCTCTCGCGGTATGAGGGCGAAACGCCCGGCGTGAAGGCCAATCTGGCGCGGATGCTGATGACCGGGCGGCTGGGCGGCACGGGGCGGATGATCATCCTGCCCGTCGATCAGGGGTTCGAACATGGGCCGGCGCGCAGCTTTGCCGCCAACCCCGCCGCCTATGATCCGCATTACCACTACCGCCTCGCGATCGATGCGGGCCTCAATGCCTATGCGGCACCGCTCGGGATGCTCGAGGCCGGCGCCGACACCTTCGCCGGGCAGATCCCGACGATCCTCAAGGTCAATTCGGCCAATTCGCTGCTCTCGGAGACGGCGGGCAAGAATCAGGCGATCACCGCCGGGGTCGACGATGCGCTGCGGCTTGGCTGCGCGGCGATCGGCTTCACGATCTATCCCGGCTCGGACGCCGCCCTCGAGATGTATGAAGAGATCAGCGCCATGCGCGAGGAGGCCGCGCGCAAGGGGGTGGCGACCGTGATCTGGTCCTATCCGCGCGGCGAGGCGGTGACGAAGGACGGCGAGACGGCGATCGACGTTGCGGCCTATGCGACGCATATCGCGGCACTTCTGGGTGCGCACATCATCAAGGTCAAGCTCTCGACCGACCACCTCATGCAGCCCGAGGCGAAGAAGATCTACGAGGGCAAGCGCATCGATGTCGCGACCCAGACCGCGCGCGTGCGCCATTGCGTGCAGGCGGCCTTCGACGGGCGGCGGATCATCGTCTTTTCGGGCGGTGCGGCGAAGGGCGAGGATGCGGTCTATGACGATGCGCGCGCCATCCGCGACGGGGGCGGCAACGGCTCTATCATCGGGCGCAACACCTTCCAGCGCCCGCGGGCCGAGGCGCTGGCGATGCTCGACCGGCTGGTGGCGATCTATCGCGGCAAGGACTGAGGGCGCGCGCTCAGCCCGCTTCCTCGACGACCGACAGCTCGCGCACGGCGGCCCCCCGCGCGTGCTCGAGTGCTGCCTGATACTCGGGCGAATGATAGCAGGCGACCGCGGCCTCGACCGAGGGGAAGCGTGCTACCACGTTGCGCGGCCGCTCGGCCCCCTCAAGCTGGACATGCCGCCCGCCGCGGGCGAGGAACACGCCCCCATGCGCCGCGATCGCCTCGGTCGCCAGCCGCGCATAGCGGCCATAGGCCTCGGCGTCGTGCACCAGTACATGGGCAACCCAGAGCGCGGTCGGCATGGCTCAGGCCCCCCCGGCGGCGGCGATGGCCGCGCGCGCGGCCGCGACCGCATCCGCCCAACCACCGAGCGAGGGCGCCCCGCCCTGCGCGAGGTCGGGCCGCCCGCCGCCGCCCTTGCCGCCGAGCGCGCCCACCACCGCGCGCAACACCTCGATGGCCGAGACGCGCCCCGCGGCCGCGCCGCCGACGCCCACCGCCACCGCCGCCTTGCCCTCGGCCTCGGCCGCGAGGACGATCACATCCGCCCCGCCCGCCGCGCGCATCTGATCGATCAGCGCGGGCAGGTCGCGCCCGCCCACGCCCGCCATCCGCCGCGCAAGCATCCGCAGCCCGGCCACATCCTCGGGCGCGTCGGCCGCCGCCGCCCCGCCGCCCATCGCCAGATCGCGGCGCAGTTGCGCGACCTCGGCCTGCAACGCGCGCCGCTCATCGATGAGCGCGCGCACCCGCTCGGGCACATCCGCGACCGGCGCGCGCAGCGCCGCCGCGACCTCGGCAAGCCGCCGGTCCTGCCCGCGCAGATGCTCGAGCGCGGCCTGCCCCGTCAGCGCCTCGATCCGCCGCACCCCGGCCGATGAGGCCTGATCGGCAAGCGCCACAAAGGCGCCGATGTCGCCCGTGCGCGCGACATGCGTGCCGCCGCAAAGCTCGAGGCTATAGGTCGCCCCATCCGCGCCCTTGCCCGAACCGGGCAGCGCACCCATCGCGACGACGCGCACCTCATCGCCGTATTTCTCGCCGAAAAGCGCCTGCGCGCCGAGGGCGCGCGCCTCGTCCGGCGTCATGATCCGGGTGGTGACGGCGGTGTTCTGGCGGATGAAGGCGTTGACCTCGGCCTCGACCGTCGCAAGATCGGACGCCGAAAGTGCCGCAGAATGGCTGAAATCGAACCGCAGCCGGTCTGCGGCATTGAGGCTGCCGCGCTGCGCCACATGATCGCCGAGCGCGCGCCGCAGCGCCTCGTGTAGCAGATGCGTGGCCGAATGGCTCGCGCGGATCGCGCCGCGGCGGTCGTGATCGACCCCGAGCGTCGCGCCCTGTCCGGGCTCGATGCGGCCCTCGGTCACCTCGGCGTGGTGGACAAAGACGCCCTGCGCCTTTTGCGTGTCGGTGATGCGCGCCGCCCCCGTCGCGGTGCGCAGATGGCCCGTGTCGCCGATCTGGCCGCCCGATTCGCCGTAAAAGGGCGTCTGGTTGAGGACGATCTGCACCGCCTCGCCAGCGCCCGCCCCCGCGACCTCGGCGCCGCTCGCGACGATCGCGAGGATCTGCCCCTCGGCCGTTTCGGTGTCGTAGCCCAGAAACTCCGTCGGCCCGTTGCGCTCGGCCAGATCGAACCAGATCGGGGCCTCGCGCGCCTCGCCCGAACCCGCCCAGGCCGCGCGCGCGCGCGCCTTCTGCGCGGCCATCGCGGCCTCGAAGCCCGCGACATCGACCGCGCGCCCCTGTTCGCGCAGCGCATCCTGCGTGAGGTCGAGCGGGAAGCCATAGGTGTCATAAAGGCGAAAGGCCGCCTCGCCGGGCAGCGCCGCGCCCTCGGGCAGGCGGCCGAGTTCGTCCGCAAGGAGCCGCAGACCGCGCTCGAGCGTCTGGCGAAAGCGCGTCTCCTCCAGCCGTAGCGTCTCGGTCACGAGGGCCTGCGCGCGGATCAGCTCGGGATAGGCCGCCCCCATCTGGCGCACGAGTTCCGGCACGAGGCGGTGCATCACCGGATCGGCCGCGCCCAGCATATGGGCGTGGCGCATGGCGCGGCGCATGATGCGGCGCAGCACATAGCCGCGCCCCTCGTTCGACGGCATGACCCCGTCCGCGATCAGGAAGGAGGTTGAGCGCAGGTGGTCGGCGATGACGCGGTGATGGATGCGCCCCGGCCCGTCGGGGTCGGCCGAGGTCGCATGCGCCGACGCCTCGATCAGCGCGCGCATGAGGTCGGTGTCGTAATTGTCGTGCTTGCCCTGCAGGAGCGCCCCGATCCGCTCGAGCCCCATGCCGGTGTCGATCGACTGCGCCTCGAGGTCGCGCCGGGTGCCGTCGGCGAACTGCTCGTATTGCATGAACACGAGGTTCCAGATCTCGATGAAGCGGTCGCCGTCCTGATCGGGGCTGCCGGGCGGGCCGCCGGCGATGCCGGGGCCGTGGTCGAAGAAGATCTCGGTGCAGGGGCCGCAAGGGCCCGTCGGGCCCATCATCCAGAAATTGTCGTTGGTCGGGATGCGGATGATCCGCTCCTCCGGCAGGCCCGCGACCTTGCGCCAGATCCCCGCGGCCTCGTCGTCGGTGTGATAGACGGTGACGAGGAGCCGATCCTTCGGGATGGCATAGTCGCGCGTCAGAAGTTCCCAGGCGAAGGCGATGGCGTCGGTCTTGAAATAGTCGCCGAAGCTGAAGTTGCCGAGCATCTCGAAGAAGGTGTGGTGGCGCGCCGTATAGCCCACATTGTCGAGGTCGTTGTGCTTGCCGCCGGCGCGGACGCATTTCTGCGCGGTGGTGGCGCGGACATAGTCGCGCCGCTCGACCCCGGTGAAGAGGTTCTTGAACTGCACCATCCCCGAATTCGCGAACATGAGCGTCGGGTCATTGCGCGGCACCAGCGGCGAGGAGGCCACGACCTCGTGCCCGTTGCGCGCGAAATAGTCGAGAAAGGTCGAGCGGATGTCGGAAAGCGACGGCATGGCGGCGGGCCCCGGGGTCTGGGTTTCGACCCATCCCTTTAGCGGGGCCCGCACGCCACTGCAACAAGCGGGGCCGGCGCCGGCCCGCCCGCTCAGCTGTCGACGAGGTCCTCGCCCTCGCCGCCGCCCGGCATGTGGAAGTCGAGCCCGTTGGCCGCGCGGATGCGATCCTCGATCGCGGCGGCGATGGCCGGGTTCTGGCGCAGATAGGTCTTGGCGTTCTCGCGCCCCTGGCCGATCCGCTCATCCCCGTAGGAGAACCACGCCCCCGATTTCTCGACCACGCCCGCCTTCACGCCGATGTCGAGAAGCTCGCCCGTCTTTGAGATGCCCTCGCCATACATGATGTCGAATTCGACCTGCTTGAAGGGCGGCGCGAGCTTGTTCTTGACGACCTTGACGCGCGTCGTGCTGCCCACGACCTCCTCGCGGTCCTTGATCGAGCCGGTCCGGCGGATGTCGAGCCGCACGCTCGCGTAGAACTTGAGCGCGTTGCCCCCCGTGGTGGTCTCGGGGCTGCCGAACATGACGCCGATCTTCATGCGGATCTGGTTGATGAAGATCACCATGCAGTTCGACCGCCCGATCGAGGCGGTGAGCTTGCGCATCGCCTGGCTCATCAGACGGGCCTGGCTGCCCATCTGCATGTCGCCCATGTCGCCCTCGATCTCGGCCTTGGGCGTGAGTGCTGCGACCGAATCGACGACGACAAGGCTGACCGCGCCCGAGCGCACCAGCGTGTCGACGATCTCGAGCGCCTGCTCGCCCGTGTCGGGCTGGCTGATCAGCAGATCCTCGAGGTTGACGCCGAGCTTGCGCGCATAGGTCGGGTCGAGCGCGTGCTCGGCATCGACGAAGGCGCAGACGCCGCCCTTCTTCTGCTCTTCCGCCACAACGTGGAGCGTGAGTGTCGTCTTGCCCGAGCTTTCGGGCCCGTAGATCTCGACGATCCGGCCCTTGGGCAGGCCGCCGATGCCGAGCGCGATGTCGAGCCCGAGCGAGCCGGTCGAGGTCGCCTCGATCTCGGCCACCGGGTTGCCGGCGCCGAGGCGCATGATCGAGCCCTTGCCGAACTGCCGCTCGATCTGGGCGAGTGCGCTTTCGAGTGCCTTCTGCTTGTCCATCTCGCGCCTTCCGTTGAACTCGACCAGATTTGCTGTCACCATTTGACGGGTCCTTATTTCACAGCCGCGGCGGTGCGGCAACACGGGGCATTGTTCGCGTCCTGTTCCGTTAATAGGGGTAAATGCGGAACATTTCAATCGAATTCTGCGTATCCTGCCACGGCTTCGGTTAACGAAGCGTTGACGTCGCCGCGCGATTTTTCAGGAGGGGGCGATGCTCGTCTTTCCCGATGTTCGGATCGTGCTGCTCGCGGTGCCCAAGACGGGGTCGACGGCGCTCGAGTTGGCGTTCGGGCCCCATGCGGGCGTGGTCCTGCGCCAGCCGCCGACCCTCAAGCATCTGGGATTGAACGGTTTTGATCGCAACCTGCGCCCGCTCCTCGAACGCGCGGACGGGGGCGCGCGCTTCGAGACGGTGGCGGTCGTGCGCGAACCGATCGACTGGCTCGGGAGCTGGTATCGCTATCGGCTGCGCGACGAGATCGCCGGGACGCCCACCTCGACCCGCGGGATGGATTTCGATCGCTTCGTGCGCGACTGCATGTCCGCCCCCGCGCCGCCCCATGCGTCGGTCGGGCGGCAGTCGCGCCTCGTCGTGCCAGCACCCGACCGGCGGGTCGATCACCTCTTTCGTTATGACCGGATCGAGGCGCTCGTTGACTTCCTCGCCGGACGGATCGGGGTCGCGCCGCCGCTGCCGCGGCGCAACGTCTCGCCGCCGGCGCCGCTCGACCTCGCGGCCGAGACCGAGGCGCGCCTCAGGGCCGCCTTTGCCGAGGATTTCGCCCTCTACGAAAGCCTCGCCGATCGCGCCTAATGCGCCGCCCCCTGCACGACGCGGATCAGATCGCCGAGCGCGAAGGGCTTGGGCAGGAATACCGAATTGGGGATCGCGGCCTGCGCATTCTCGAAATGCTCATCCGTGTAGCCCGAGATGAACACGACCCGCGTGCCCGGCCGGTCGATCAGCGCGCGCCGCACCCAGGCGGGCCCGTCGAGCCCGCGCATGATGACATCGGTCACGATCACATCGACGCCGAGCGCCCGATCCTCGAGCAGTTCGAGTGCCGCCTCGGCGCAATCGGCCTCGATCACGACGAAGCCGCGCATCCGCAGCGCGCGCGCCGCGAACGCCCGCACGGGCGCCTCATCCTCGACGAGCAGCACCTTCCCCGCGCCGACCCCGCCCGGGATCGGCTGGCCTGTGCCGGCCTCGAGCCCCCCGACCTCGACCAACCCGGCCGCGACCAACCCGGCCGTGACGGGGCGCCCCTCGGGACGGACGGGGTCGTGGTTGACGGGCAGATAGATCGAAAAGCGCGCCCCCGCCCCCGGGGCGCTGTCGACGAAGATGAACCCGCCCGTCTGCTTGACGATGCCATAGGCGGTCGAGAGCCCGAGGCCCGTGCCCTCGCCGGGGCGCTTGGTGGTGACGAAGGGCTCGAAGATCTTGTCGTGCCAGTCGGGCGCGATCCCCACCCCCTCGTCGGCAACCGTGATGAGGGCGTATTCACCGGGCGGCACCGTCGCGCGCCCGCGCCGCAGGGGCTGCCCGAGGCGCAGCGGACTGACCGAGAGCGCGATCTCGCCGCCCTCGGGCATGGCGTCGCGCGCATTGACCACGAGGTTCATCAGCACCTGCTCGAGCTGGCGCCGGTCGGCCCGGATCGGCCCAACATCCTCGGCCACGTCGAGCCGCAGATGCACGCGCGCGCCGACCAGCCGGTTGAGCAGATGGGTCAGATCGGCAAGCACCTCGGCCAGATCGAGCGATTCGGGCTTGAGGGTCTGCTTGCGCGAAAAGGCGAGGAGCTGCCCGACCAGCGCCGCCGCGCGGTTGGTGTTCTGATGGATCTGCACGAGGTCGGCGTAATCGCTGTCGGATGCCTTGTGGCGCAGAAGCAGCAGGTCGCAATGGCCCGAAATCGCGGTCAGCAGATTGTTGAAATCATGCGCAACACCCCCGGCGAGCTGCCCGATAGCCTGCATCTTCTGGCTCTGGACGAACTGCGTCTCGAGGGTCTTCATCGCGGTCGCATCCGTCAGCACCGCAATCAGCGCCCCGCCCGGGTCGGGATGGAGCGTGATCTGCACGAAGGCCTCGGCCTCGCCGCCCGGGCGGCGCAGGCGCACCACCTCGGCGCCGGCGCGGATGCGCCCTGCCGCGACATCTGCAAGCCAGTCGCGCATGTTGCGCCCGAGCCCCTCGATGCGATCGGCAAGGTTCTGGCCCGCCGCCCGCTCACCCCCGAGCAGGCCGCGCGCGGCCTCGTTGGCGGCCAGGATCACCCCTGAAGGGCTCAGCCGCATGAGCGCGATCGGGAGCGATTCGAAATCCGCCCCCGTCGGCGCGCCGGCGGCGTCGCGGTCGTGCTCGGCCGCGGGCAAGAGGCAGATCCGCACGAGGCCGCCCCCGATCGGGCTGCGCAGCGCCACGACCGGCAGCGGCGCGTCCCCCTGCCGCAGGAGGGAGGTGCGCGCGAAATGCCCCTCGAGCGGGGGGCTCAGCACCTCGGGCAGCGTGTCGGGCACCCGCCCGCCAAGAAGCACCGCGAGGGCGGGGTTCGTGCCGACCACGCGGCCCGCCTCGTCGCAGACAAGGATCGGCGGGACGACGCCGCGCGCGATCGCCCCCGCCCCGCCGCCCGCGGCGGCCGCGACGGGCAGGATCGCGCGCCCCTCATCCGGCGGGGCGATCCGCCACAGGAAGATCCCGCCGCCCGCCCGATGCACCGTGAGGCGCAGCCGCCCCGAGCCCGAGACGAACGCCTCTTCAGCCGCGCCCTCGGTTGCGGCGCGGCTCTGCAGCCGCAAGAGTGCGGCCGCCGGATGCGCCACGAGGCCGCCCAGATAGGCCACGACGCCCGGCGCGCCCGCCTCGGCATGGGCCATGCGCATCGCGGCATTCTCGGCCAGCACGCAGCCGTCCGCATCCGTCAGGAACACGAGCGCGGGGTCGGCCTCGAGCGCGCGGCCGAGCCGGTCCGCCGCGCGCTCGCGCAGCCGCGTGCCCGCCCAGACCACGATCCGCGCGATCCCGAGCAACGCACCGAGCGTCAGCCCGAGCGTCAGGAGCGAGAGTTGCGCCTTGCCCGGCGCTGTCGCGAAGGAGGCCGCCGCCGAGATACCCGCCAGCGCCGCAAGCACGGGCGTCTGGCGCAGGATGCGCGCGCCGACAGTCTCGAGCGTGATGAAAGCGGGTCCGGTCAAGGGCTTCGGGCAAGCTGCGAATCAATTCCTCGCAGCGTATATCGGGCCGAAGCGTTAATCACCGATTAACTCAGGCCCCCCGGGGCGGGTCGAGCAGCGCCAGATAGAACCCGTCCCCGCCCGCCGAAGGGTCAAACCGCCACTCCTGCCGCAGCCCGAAGCCCGAACGCGCGACGAAGGCCGCGACGGCGTCCTCATTCTCGGCCCGCAGGATCGAGCAGGTCGCATAGGCAGTCACCCCCCCCGGCGCGACATGCCGCGCCGCTGCGCCCAGGACCTCGGCCTGCGCCTGCCCGAGGGCTGCCAGACGCGCGGGCGTCAGGGTCCATTTCGCCTCGGGCTGGCGCCGCCACGCCCCCGACCCCGAGCAGGGCGCATCGGCAAGCACGAGGTCGAACCCGCCCGCCGGCAGATCGCGCGGATCGGGGCGGATATCGACCGCGACGCCCGCCCGCGCGGCCCGGAGCGGCAGGTCGTGCATCCGCGCGGCGCTGGCGTCATGCGCCACGAGGCTCAGATCGGCCCGCGCCGCCATGGCGAGCGTCTTGCCCCCGCCCCCCGCGCAGAAGTCGAGGACCCGCATCCCGTCGCAAAGCGGCAGCGCCGCGACGACGGACTGCGAGGCGGCATCCTGCAGCTCGACAATCCCCTCGGCATAGGCGCGCGACAGCCGCAGCCGCGCCGCCCCCGCCCCAAGCTCGAGCGCCTCGGGCGCGAGCGGATGGACCCGCGCCGCGATCCCATCGGCCCCGAGGGCCGCGATCGCCGCGGCGCGGTCGGCGCGGCGCGCGTTCACGCGCACGAAGATGCCCGCCCGCTCGCGCAGGACCCCGAGCACTGGCGCGAAACGCGCGCCGAGGTCGGCGGCCAGCCGCGGCGCGAGCCATTCGGGGCAGTCGAGCGCCACGTTCTGCGGCAGCTCCACCCCGGACGGCGCAGCCTCGGCAGGCTCAAGCGGCGCCGGCGCGTGGCGGCCGGCGGCGCCGAAAACCGCTCCGGGATCAATACCCTGCTGGCGCAGGAGGCCGAGCATCAGCGCGCGCCCCGGCGCGTCGGCGGCGTCACTGTCGTCCCAGCCCGCGCCCCCCAGCGCCGCGGCCGAGCGTCGCCGGCGCAGCGCATCGAAGACATGATCGCGCACCGCCGCCCGGTCGCCCGATCCGGCAAAGCGGCTTGCGCGCGCCCAGTTGGTCAGCGCCTGCTCGGCCGGCGCCCCGCCCCGGATGCGATCGAGGATAGCGATCGCGGCCTCGACCCGCGCGGCGGGCGTCATGGGCCGAAGCTGTGGCCGACGATGAGGGTCAGGAACAGCCCGAGGATCGCGAAGGCGAGCGCATAGGCCGCGGCATGATGTGCGATATCGAGGCGGGTGCCGCCCCGCCGGCGCGCCTGCGCGACACCCAGCAGCGCCCCGAGCAATGCCCCCGCCAGAACGATCATCCCTGCTCCTGCCCCTGCGCGAGCCGCGCGATGCTCTCGGCCCGGTCGCGCACCAGCCGTTCCGCGCCGAAGCCATAGCGCGCCCAGCCGAGGCTGTCGAGCCAACGCGCCCGCGCAGCCTGCGCCTCGCCCTGTGCAGCGAGTGCCGCGGCCTCGATCATCAGGAGGTTCGCGAGCAGCGCGGCATTTTGCGCGGCGCGCGCCCGCGGGATCGCGCGCGCCGTCAGGCGCGCCGCCACCGCCGCCTCGCCCGATTGCAGCGCGAGGGCCGCGACATGCATGTCGACCTGCGCGAGATAGGGCGCGCCGCCGGGCAGCCCTTCCCAGATCGACGCGGCCTCGGCGAAATGGCCGAGCGCGCGCACCGGGTCGGTCGCGCCGATGCCGCGCGCGATCAGGAAATGGCTGAAGGCCGCCTCGGCTGGCCCGATGCCGGCGCGCCCGACCATGCCGACCGCGCGCTCGGCCGCCGCGCGGCGCGCCGCCCGCCCCGTCCCGGGCGCGAGCGCGGTGCCCGTCGCCTGCCGCCAGGCCGCCGGCGTCTCGGGGATCGCCGGCGCGATCGCCATCCGCCCGCCCGCCGGGTTGATCCGCGCGAGCACGCCCGGCAGCCGCGCCGCGACCTCGGCCCGCGTCAGGCCGCTTGTCAGCGCATCGTCATAGATCGCGCGCAGCACCAGCATGTCGAAGCCCGTCAGCACGACATGGGCGTTGTCGTCGTTGAAGATCGAATCGGTCAGCCGCCACAGATCGTTGAGGGGGCCGAGCGCCTGCGCGATCTCCTCGTGCAGGCAGTCGCGCACATCCTGCGGCGCTGCGCCTTCGGGGATGAAGACCGTCGCGCCCCGGCGTCGGTCAAGCTGCGCCCAGTCGAAGGCGGCGCTGCGCGGATCGGCCAGAAACCCCTCCCAGCCGGTCACGCTCGGCACGACGAAGCACGCGGCCTCGGGCACGGCGCTGCGCATGGCGCGGTCGGGGACGAAGGCCACCACGATCTCGGCGGCCTGCGCCCCCGGGGGCGCGCGGCGGATGTCGATCCCCGCCTCGGCCCGCAGCCGTCGCAAAAGGGCCCCGAGGTCGGCCTCGGCCGTCGCGGGCACACGCCCCGCAAGGGTCACGCGCACCGGCCCCTCGAATCGGGTGAGGCGCGCGACCTCGCGCCCCGTCTCGAGGCGAAACACCAGATCGAGGATGTCGCGCGCGGCGGTCGCGTTGTCGCGCTCGGGCGCGGGGGCGGGGCCGTCGGCAAAGCGGCGCATCTCGGGCAGCCCTTCGGCGGGCAGCCCGAGGCCTATTGCGGCCGCATCACCGGGCAGGGCGGCCGCGTCGGGCCCTCCGAAGGGCGCCGCGCACCCCCCGAGCAGCCCCGCCGCCGCCAAGATCGCCATCAGCCTTCGCATCCGAAACGCTCCACCGCCGCGACCCGCCGGCCCCCTGCCTGCCATTCCATGGCCGAAATGTCTTTACCCTTGCCAAATCCGCCCGCCGACGCTAACCCCTCGGCCCGTCGGAGTGTAGCGCAGTCTGGTAGCGCACCTGCTTCGGGAGCAGGGGGTCGGAGGTTCGAATCCTCTCACTCCGACCATCAGGCCCGAAAGCGCAAGTGCAGGCCCCGAGGGGCGCGCGCCTTGTTGGCACCTCGGGCCGATCCCGCAGAATATGGTTGGCATTTCCGCACGAACCGCTAGCCTTTGCGTGCGGCGGGGGTGCCGCGGGGCAGAGGGTTCGGGGTGCGCTTACTTCGGCTGCGGCTGAACGGGTTCAAGAGTTTCGTCGACCCGACCGATCTGCCCATCCGCGACGGGCTGACGGGCGTCGTCGGCCCGAACGGCTGCGGCAAGTCGAACCTGCTCGAGGCGATGCGCTGGGTCATGGGCGAAACGCGCCCGACCGCCATGCGCGGCGAGGGGATGGAGGATGTGATCTTCGCCGGCTCGGCCAGCCGCCCCGCGCGTCACTTCGCCGAGGTCGCGCTGCTGATCGACAATTCCGAACGCCTCGCGCCGCAGGGCTTCAACGACGCCGACCAGATCGAGATCACGCGCCGGATCACGCGCGAGGCGGGCTCGGCCTTTCGCCTCAACGGGCGCGAGTTGCGTGCGCGCGACGTGCAGATTCTTTTCGCCGATGCCGCGACGGGGGCGCAGTCGCCCGCCCTGGTGCGGCAGGGCCAGATCGGCGAACTCATCAACGCCCGCCCCCGCAACCGCCGCCGCGTGCTCGAGGATGCGGCCGGGATCGCGGGCCTCTATCAGCGCCGGCACGAGGCCGAGCTGCGCCTCTCGGCGGCCGAGACGAACCTCGCGCGGGTCGAGGATGTGCTCGAACAGCTCGCCCAGCAGCTTGCGGCCCTCGCCCGCCAGGCGCGTGCGGCGGCGCGCTACCGCGAGATCGGGGCGGCGCTGCGGCGGGCCGAGGCGATGGCCGCCTGGCGCCGCTGGGCCGAGGCCGATGCGTCCCGCGCGCGCGCAGCCGACGCGCTGGCCGAGGCGACGCGCGCGGTCGGCGCCGCGGCCGGGCGCGCGCTTGGCGCCGCGCGCACGCGCGAGACCTGCGAGGCCGCCCTGCCGGCGGCGCGCGACGAGGCCGCGATCGCGGGCGCCCTGCGCCAGCGGCTCGAGCAGGAGCATGCGATCCTCGCCGACCGGCAGGCGGCCGCGCAGGCGGCGGGGGCCGTGCTCGAGGCGCGCGCGGTCCAGATAGAGCGCGACGCCGAACGCGAGGCCGAACTTCTGCGCGACGCCGCCGAGACGGTGGCGGCGCTTGCGACCGAAGAGGCGACGCTCGCGGCCGAGGGCGAGGGGCACGAGGCGCGGCTTGCGGAATTTGCGGCGGCGGCACTTCTCGCGGGTACGACGCTCGGCGGTGCCGAAGAGGCGCTCTCGCGCGCGACCGGGGACGCCGCGCGCATCGCTGCGCGCCACCAGTCGGCCCGCCGCCTTGTCGAGGAGATCTCGGCCACCATGGCGCGTGCGGGCGCGGATGCCGCGCGCGCGGCCGAGGCGGCGCAGGCGGCCGATTCAGCCCTTGCGCGCGCCGAGGCAATCCGGGCCGAGGCCGATGCCGAGGCGCTGGGCGCCGCCGAGGCCGCGCGCGCGGCCGATGCGCGCCTTGCTGCGGCCGAGGCGGCACGGGCCGATCTGCAGACGCGCGAGGGAACGGCGCGCGCCGCCCGCGCCGCGACCGAAGGCGAGGCGCGCGCGCTCGGGGCCGAGGCGCAGGCGCTCGCGGCGCTGATCGCGCGCGAATCGCGCGCCGGGGCGCAGGTGCTCGACCGGCTGACGGTCGCGCCGGGCTATGAACGCGCCCTTGGCGCGGCACTAGGCGACGATCTGCGCAGCCCGCTGGCCGAGGCGCCCGACCAGAGCGGCTGGGTCGCCCCCTCCGAGGCGCCGGCGCCCGATGCCCTCGCGCTGCCCGAGGGGGTCGAGCCGCTCGCGCCCCATGTCGAAGCCCCCCCGGCGCTTGCGCGCAGGCTTGCCCATGTCGGCATCGCCGAGGCCGATGCGGCGGCGCGGTTGCAGGCGCGGCTCGCGCCCGGGCAGCGCCTCGTCAGCCGGGCGGGCGATCTGTGGCGCTGGGACGGGTTCCGCCTGCTCGCGGGCGATGCGCCGAGCGCGGCGGCGCTCCGGCTCGAACAGGTCAACCGCCTCGCCTCGCTCCGGCGCGACCTTGAAGAGGCGAACGCGCGTGCCACCGGCGCGCGGCAGGCGCATGAGCGGCTGGGCGCCGAGCTTCAGGCCGCCTCCGACGCCGACCGACTTGCGCGCGAGGCGCGCCGCGCGGCCGATCAGGCGCTCGCGGGCGCAGGGCGCACGCGCGCCGAGGCCGATGCCGCGCGCGCCGTCGCGGCCGGCAGGCTCGAGGCCGCGCGTCTGGCCGAGGCGCGCCTTGGCGCCGAACACGCCGAGGCGGCGGCGCGTCTTGCCGAGGCCGAGGCGCAGCTTGCCGCGCTGCCGGCGCCCGATGGCGCCAATGCCGCCATCGCGGCACTGCGCGCCGAGGTCGAGGCCGGGCGCAGCGCCATGCTCGCCGCCCGCGGCCGCCATGACGAGGCGCAGCGCGAGGGCGAACGCCGCGCCCGCCGCCGGGCCGAGATCGCGCGCGAATCGCTCCAGTGGCGCGAGCGTCGCGCGGCGGCCGAGCGGCGCGCGGCCGAACTGGCCGCCGAAGCCGCGCGCCTCGGGGCAGAGCGCGCGACGGCCGCCGCCGAACCCGCCCGCCTCGCGGCCGAGGCCGAGCGCGTGCAGGCCGCGCGCACCACCGCCGCGGCGCGCGCCGCGCGCGCAATAGACGCGCTCGGGGCCGCCGAGGCACGCCTGCGCGAGGCACAAGCCGCCGAGCGGCGCGCCGAGGCCGAGGCCGCCGAGGCCCGCGAGGCCCGCGCCGGCGCGCTCGCCCGCGCCGAGGCCGCCGACGCCACCGAGGCCGAGGCCCGCGGGCGCATCGCCGAGATGGCCGAAGACGGCGAAGGCAACAGCACCGGGGCGCCCGAGGCGTTGCTCGCGCGGATCGGCGCCGAGGCGGCGGCAATCCCCGAGGCCGCGACGCTCGAGGAGGATATCGCGCGGCTCCGACGCGCGCGCGACGGTCTCGGTGCCGTCAACCTGCGCGCCGAGGAGGACGCCCGCGAGATCGAGGCCGAGCATGCGACCCTCGGGCAGGAAAAGGCCGATCTCGACGCCGCGATCCGCACGCTGCGCGGCGCCATCGGCGGGCTGAACCGCGAAGGGCGCGAGCGGCTGCTGACGGCCTTCGAGCAGGTGAATGCCAATTTCACCACGCTCTTCACCCATCTCTTCGGCGGCGGGTCGGCGCGGCTCGTGCTGGTCGAATCGGATGACCCGCTCGAGGCCGGGCTCGAGATCATGTGCCAGCCGCCGGGCAAGAAGCTCGCGACCCTCTCGCTGCTGTCGGGGGGCGAGCAGACGCTGACGGCGCTGGCGCTGATCTTCGCGGTCTTCCTCGCCAACCCGGCCCCGATCTGCGTCCTCGATGAGGTCGACGCCCCCCTCGACGATGCGAATGTGACGCGCTTTTGCGACCTGCTGGATGAGATGGCGCGCCGGACCGAGACGCGTTTCCTCGTCATCACCCATCACGCGGTGACGATGGCGCGGATGGACAGGCTCTTTGGCGTCACCATGGCCGAGCAGGGGGTGAGCCAGCTCGTCTCGGTCGATCTGCGCGCGGCCGAGGCGCTGGTGGCCTAGTTTTCCACAGGTCGCGCAGAATCCTGTGGATGAATCCGCCCCGCGCGGCGTGCCCCCTTGCCCCGAAAGGTTGCATTCGGGTTAACGGTTCATGCATTGCGTGCAGAGGCCTTTCGATGACCGTCCTGATTGCCTGCGCCGAACCCCATGCCGCCCGGCTCTGGGCCGAGGCCTGCGCCCGCGAGGGGCTGGGGACGCGCATCGCGGGCGGCACGGATGAGGCGATCGCGGTTCTGCGCGATCTCGAACTTGGTGCCGCGGTCATCGCGCTCGATGCAAGGGGCGGGGTCGATGCGCTGACGGTCGCAACCCTCGTCGCCTATCGCCAGCCCGGCGTGCCGGTCGTGCTGATGATCGGGCCCGGCATCCAGCCCGACGGCTCGCTGCAGGCCCTTCTGCCCAATGTGCGGGCCTATCTCTCCTATGCGACGCGGCCGGGCGATCTGGCGGCGCTGGTGATGCATTCGGCCGACCGGCCGGACCATGTGCCCGCCCGCCCGCGACAGCCCCTCCATCCGCCGGCCTGCGCGCTTCATTGACGGCCGTCAACCGCGCGTTAGGGCGCTGGCTTGCAAATTGCATCCGCCGGTCCAGATGAAACCGGGATCGATGCCGGAGCGCGCCATGATCGAAACCCTGCCCGAGGCCTATGTGCACACCGCCGCCCACCCGTCGCGCCGCTCGCGCGGGGCCGAGCGCTTTCTCGTCCATGTCGGGGCCGAGACGCACGCCGTCCTGCGCTTGTGGGAGGGTGGCTTTGCCGTCGATGCGGGCCTCGTGCCGCGGCTGCGCGGGGCGGTCGAGATTTCGCGCGCGGGGCGCGACCTCTGGACCTGCCTCATCGTTGCGAGCCGGGTCGAGGACGGGATGCTCCTGTGCGAATTCAAGCGCATCACCCCCGTCCACGCCGAAGCGCCGGTCGATTACGTCCGCACCGCCACGGCCGAGGCGCTGCGCCTGCCGCGGGCCTGACTATTGCAGATCGGCAAACGCTGCGCGCATCCGCGCGGCGGCCTCGATGATGTGCGCGCGGGGCGTCGCGAGGTTGAAGCGCAGATGCCCCTCGCCGCCCGCCCCGAAGGTCTCGCCGTGGTTGGCGGCGATGCGCGCCTGCCCCTCGACCCGCGCGCGCACCTCGGCGGGCGTCATCCCCGTCGCGGTGAAATCGACCCAGGCAAGATAGGTCGCCTCGAGCGGCATCGACCGCACGCCGGGGATCGCGGCCATCGCGGCATCGAATTTGCGCCGGTTTTCATCAAGATAAGCCATCAGCGCATCGACCCAGGCCGCGCCCTCGGGCGAATAGGCGGCCGTCACCATCGCAAGCCCGAAGGAATTGGGCGAGATGCCGAGCGCGGCCATCCGCGCCCCGAAACGGGCGCGCAAGGCGGGGTCGGGCACGATCACGTTGCCGACATGGGCGCCCGCGATGTTGAAGGTCTTGGTCGCGGCCGTCAGCATCACCAGCCGATCGGCGATCTCGGGCGCAACCGTCGCCATCACCCGGTGCCGCGCGCCGGGCAGCACCAGATCGTGGTGGATCTCGTCCGAGACGAGGATCAGGTCGTGCCGGCGGCAGAAATCGGCGACCCCGCGCAACTCGGCCTCGGTCCAGACGCGCCCGCCGGGGTTGTGGGGCGAGCAGAGGATGAACATCCGCTCGCGCCCCGTCATCTGCGCGTCCCAGGCGTCGAAATCCATCAGGTGCCGGCCTTCCTCGACCCGGAGCCTGCATTCGACGACATCGCGCCCCGCCGCGCGGATGACGCGGGCAAAGGCATGATAGACGGGCGTCGTCAGCACGACGCCGTCGCCCGGCGCGCTGAAGGCATCGACGCAGAGCGCGGTGCCGTTGACGAGGCCATGCGTCGTGAAGATCGCGGCCGGATCGACCTCCCAGCCGTGGCGGGTGCGCATCCACCACACGATGGCGGCGCGATAGGCGCCCTCATCGCCGAAATAGCCGTAGACGCCATGGCGCGCCATCGCCTCGAGCGCGCCCTGCACGCAGGCCGGGGGGCGGAAATCCATGTCGGCCACCCACATCGGGATGCCGTCGGCCGGATCGACACCGAACATCGGGCGCATCATGTCCCATTTCATCGAATGCGTGCCGCGCCGCTCGATCGCCTCGTCGAAGTTCATGCCGTTCCTCCATCCCTCGGGCACTTGTGCGCGCCGAGCGCGGCCAAGGCAAGCGCCCGCGGGGCTTGATCGGGCCCGCCCGCGCGCGTATCTCGGGGCCATGAGCCTGCGCCCCATCGTCCTGCATCCCGACCCGCGCCTCAAGAAGGTGTGCGCCCCCGTGGCCGCGATCACGCCCGAGATCGGCGCGCTGGCCGAGGACATGCTCGAGACGATGTATGCCGCCCCCGGCGTCGGCCTCGCGGCGCCGCAGGTGGGGGTGCTGCAACGCCTGTTCGTGATGGATTGCGAAAAGGCGCCCGACGCGCCGCCCCGCCCGGTCGTCCTCGTCAACCCCGAGATCGTCTGGCGTTCGGACGCGCTCGGCACCTATGAGGAAGGCTGCCTCTCGATCCCCGAGCAGTTCGGCGAGGTGACGCGCCCGGCCGAGGTCGCGCTGCGCTGGACCGGCCTTGACGGCAAGCAGCACGAAGAGGCGTTCACGGGCCTCTGGGCGGTCTGCGCGCAGCATGAGCTCGACCATCTCGACGGGCGGCTCTTCATCGACCATCTGGGGCCGATCCGGCGCCACATGATCACCCGCAAGATGGTGAAATACAAACGCGAGCACGCCCGTCCCTGAGGGGGCGCGCGCGCCGGGGCCTCGGGGGGCGGCATGCGGATCGTCTTCATGTCGACGCCGGGGTTCGGGCTGCCGGCGCTGCGCGCCCTCGCGGCGCACCACGAGATCGTCGCCGTCTACACCCAGCCCGACCGCCCGGCGGGCCGCGGCCAGCAACCGCGCCCCTGCCCGGTCGCGGCCGAGGCGCGCGCCCGCGGCCTGACGCTCTGCCAGCCCGTAAGCCTGCGCGATCCGGCCGCGCAGGCGGAATTTGCCGCGCATGGCGCCGATGTGGCGGTGGTGGTGGCCTATGGGCTGATCCTGCCCGCGGCGATCCTGCGGGCGCCGGCGCGCGGGTGCCTCAATATCCATGCCTCGCTCCTGCCGCGCTGGCCGGGGGTCGGCGCCGCTTTAGCGAACGATCGAGGCGGGTGATGCCGAGACGGGCGTGTGCATCATGCAGATGGAGGAGGGGCTCGATACCGGGCCCGTCCTTCTGTCCGAGGCGACGCCGATCGGCCCGGCCGACACGGCGGGCGATCTGCACGACCGGCTGGCCGGGATGGGCGCGGCCCTGATCCTGCGCGCGCTCGAGGACCTCGACACCCTCGTGCCGCGGCCGCAGCCCGCAACGGGTGTGACCTATGCCGCCAAGATCGACAAGGCCGAGGCGCGCATCCTCTGGGCGGCCCCGGCCGAGGAGGTCTGCCGCAGGATCCACGCCCTCTCGCCCCATCCCGGCGCCTGGACGCTGGCGGGGGCCGAGCGGCTGCGTATCCTGCGCGCGCGCCCCTGCCCGGGCGCGGGGGCGCCGGGGCAGGCGCTGGGCGGGCTCAGCGTCGCCTGCGGCACCGGCGCGATCGAGATCCTCGAGGCCCAGCGCGAGGGGCGCCGCGCGATGGGGGCCGAGGAACTCGCGCGCGGCTTTTCCCTGCCCGACCTCCTGGGCTGAGGGGGGTTTGCGCCGGCGCCTGCGGCCCCCATATCCGCGACAGGGGGCGCGCACATGCAGATCATCGCACTCATCATCATCGGGGCGGCGGCGGGGCTGA
The DNA here is from genome assembly GCA_030834485.1 of Gemmobacter sp. Lineage (GTDB taxonomy): Bacteria > Pseudomonadota > Alphaproteobacteria > Rhodobacterales > Rhodobacteraceae > JAUREX01. The sequence continues at coordinate 3,509 of JAUREX010000014.1, read as the reverse complement.
TCGCGACGCGCCTCATGCGCTTGCAGACCGACCTGCTGACAACCGTCGGCATCGGCGTTCTGGGCGCGCTGGTGGGCGGCCTCGTGCTGCGGTTCCTCATGATGGTCGGGGGCTGGCTCGCGGGGTTCGTGGGGGCGGTCATCGCGAGCATGCTCATCATCTGGTTCTGGCAGCGCCTCAGGAACCGCTAGCGCCGGGCCCGCCGCCTGCGTGCTGCGCGTCGATGAGTTCCGCCAGCAGCGGGTTCGGAAAGCGCCGCTGCAGCGTCACCGCGTGGAAGGCCTCCGAGATCCCCTCGAGGCGCGCGTGCTCGACGAGCGTGCCGGCTTCGAGCTCGTCGCGCACGACGATGGGCGGAATGACCGCCAGCCCCGCATGCGCGCGCGCCAAAAGCCGCAGCATCGCCATGTCGTCGGCCTCGGCGGCGATGCGCGGCACGATCCCGAGCCGGTCCAATAGCGCATCAAGCGCGGCGCGGATCGCCGATTCGGGCGTGGGCAGGATCAGGGGCTCGGCCGCGAGGAGGTCGCGCAGGCTCCGCCCCCCGCCCCCCGCATCCGTCGCGCGGGGCGGCCCCACGAGGCCGACCGGCTGGCGGTCGAGCGTGTGCACGATATAGGGGCTGAGGGCATCGCGCGCCGGCACGAGGTTCGTCAGCACCACATCGAGCGCGAGCGCCTCGAGCCCGCGCAGGAGTTCCGCCTGCGAGGCCGAGCGCAGCACCACCTCGACATCCGCCCGCCCGATCAGCGGCGCGAGAAAGCCGATCTGGAAATTGCGCGACAGCGTCGCGAGCGCGCCCACCCGCAGCACCCGCCGCCCACCGCCGCTGCGCCTGAGCGTCGCGGTCAGATCCTCGGCGGTGCGAAAGATCGCCTCGGCATGGTCGAGCGCGATGCGCCCAGCCTCGGTCAGGATCAGCCGCCGCCCGCGTCGTTCAAAGAGCGCGTGCCCGAGTGCGGCCTCGAGCGCGCGGATCTGCGTCGAGAGCGCCGATTGCGACAGGTTGAGCCGCCCGGCCGCCGCCGTCAGCACGCCCTCGCGCGCGACCGCATGAAAGAGGCGCAGGTGGTGGAGGTTCGGCACCGACATTATCATTCCATCAAACAGAACGATTTCTCATAAAACATGTATTTGATAAATGTCGAGCGGTGCGTCACTTCCGTGTCATCCACATCACGAAAGGATGACCGCCATGGAGATGATCCTCGAGCTTGCCGGCGCGCTGGTGGCGCAGGCGCAGAAACCGACGCTTGCCTTCCTGATCGGGGGCATGGTGCTTGCAGCGCTGTCGAGCCGCCTCGAAGTCCCCGAAGCGATCTACAAATGGATCGTGATGCTCCTGCTTCTCAAGGTCGGGATGTCGGCCGGCATCTCGGTGCGCGAGGCCGATCTCGCGGCCCTCGCCGTGCCCGCGCTTGGCGCCGCCGTGATCGGGGTTGCGGTCGTGCTTCTGGGCTCAGTAACGATCGCGCGGTTGCGCGGGGTGGCCCATGCCGATGCGATGGCGACGGCGGGCCTTTTCGGCGCGGTCTCGGCGGCGACGCTCGCGGCCGGGATGGCGATGCTCGATGCCGAGGGGATCGCCTATGAGGGCTTCATCGGCGCGCTCTATCCCTTCATGGATGTCCCCGCCCTCGTGACCGCAATCGTGCTGGGCCGCCTCGCGGCCGAGCGGCGCGCGGCGCGGGCGGGCTCGGCGCAGGGGGGCGTGGTCGTCCTCGGGGGCGGCGACGGGGGCGGCGGCGGCGGGTCGGGGCTAGAGCCCGGCCTGCTGAGGGCGATCCTCCTCGACACGCTGCGCAGCCCCGCGATCTCGGCGCTGCTCCTCGGCCTCGCGCTTGGCCTTCTCGCCCGACCCGAGAGCGTCTATGAGGGCTTTTACGAGCCGCTCTTCAGGGGTCTCTTGTCGGTCCTCATGCTCATCATGGGGTTCGAGGCCTGGGCCCGGCTGTCGGAGATGCGCAAGGTGGCCTTCGCCTATGTCCTCTACGGCCTTGCCGCGCCCTTCGTGCATGGCGCGCTCGGCCTCGCGGTGGGGGTGCTTGCCCATCAGATCACCGGCTTTTCGCTCGGCGGCGTCGTGCTGCTGGCGGTGATGGCGGCGTCGAGCTCGGACATCTCGGGCCCGCCCACGCTGCGCGGCGCCCTGCCCGAGGCGAACCCCTCGGCCTATGTCGGCACCTCGACCGGGATCGGCACGCCGGTCGCGATCCTCTCGATCCCGTTCTGGATCTGGGCGGCGGGGGCGCTGATCGGGGGATGAGGCGCCTGCCGGAACGGGTCGCGCTCGGGACGATGCACGGCAAGGAGGCCGCCATCGCCCCGGCGCTCGCGCCGCTCGGGATCGCGCTGGTGGTCCCCGGGGGGCTCGATACCGACCGCTTCGGCACCTTTTCGGGTGAGGTCGCGCGCGCGGGCGGCATGATCGAGGCCGCCCGCGCCAAGGCCCGGCACGCGATCGCCGCGACGGGCCTCGGGACGGGGCTCGCGAGCGAGGGCGCCTATGGCCCCGACCCCGCGCTGCCCTTCGTCGCGCGCGGGGTCGAGGTGATGCTCTGGCACGACGAAACGACCGGGCACGAGGTCATCGAGCGGCTGATCGACGATGCGCCCTGCTTCGATCGCGCCGAGGTGCGCGACATGGCCGGGGCCGAGGCGTTCCTCGCCCGCATCGGCTTTCCCGCAACCGCCGTGATCGTGGCGCGTGCGGACGTGCCGGCCGCGCCGGTCGCGAAGGGGTTGCGCGACCTCTGCCACTTGCGGGCCGCGATCGCAGCCGCCGGCCCCGGCCCCGCCCTCCTCGAGACCGACATGCGCGCCCACATGAACCCCCGGCGCATGGGCATGATCGCGACACTCGCCCAGAGGCTCGCCGCGCGGCTCGGCCATGCCTGCGGCTCCTGCGGCGCGCCGGGCTGGGGCCTGATCGGGACCGAAGCGGGCCTCCCTTGCGCCGATTGCGGCGCGCCGACGGCCCTCGTGGCCGAGACGATCCACGGCTGCACCGCCTGCGGCGCCCGCACCCGCACCCCGCGCCCCGACGGGCGCCGCCACGCCGACCCCGCCGCCTGCGCCTTCTGCAACCCCTGAGCCGGCCAGAGACGACCCGATCCAGCCCGACGCACCCCACGCCGCCGCGCCCACGCACCGCCCTCGCGAACGGCGATGCCCCACCTACCCGCGCCCCATCCGTTCAACCCCGAGCCGCTCTCCCGCCGTGAAACCCCGATGCACGGGGGCCATCCCCGCCCGGCACATCCGAGGCACCCGCCCCGCGCGCCCGCGCCTGGCTCGCACCGCCCGGGGTGCCTGCTCGGCAGCGGAGGGGCAACCCGCCGACCGCGCCGCCAAATGCTCCCGCACCCCCCAAACACACCCGGGCCGGGAGCGGGCGCGGCCGCGGTGCCTGTGTGCGGGGTGGTGCCGCGCGCATCCCGGGGTGCGGGCGGCCTGCAGCGTCGCCGCCGGGCCGCTCCGGCTGCTGGTGCGCCGAGGGGCGGGGCGTT
>JAUREX010000149.1 GCA_030834485.1 Gemmobacter sp. | reverse complement strand
CGCCGCCGCCTTGATCGCTTCGGAGGCCGGGTCGCTCTTGGCCTTGATGTTGACGCTCTTGGTGCCGTCCGGGGTGACGCTCGCCGAAATCTCCGCCTCTGTCCGCATGAACGCGCGCGAGTCCGTGACCTTCCACGCGCCGCTCTTGGGATCGTAGCTGGCGGTGGTGGATTTGCCCATCCCGATCGAGCCGGTGAGGCCGAGGCGGAAGGGGGCCGTCATGGCGCGAGCGCGACGCGGCGGAGCGCCTCGTCGACCTCGGGCGCGCGGCCGAACCAGCGTTCGAAGCCGGGCGCGGCCTGATGAAGCAGCATCCCGAGCCCGTCGACGACCGCGGCGCCGCGTGCGCGCGCCTCCGCCAGCAGCGGGGTTTCGAGCGGGGTATAGACGAGATCGGTGACGAGGGCGCCGGGGGCGAGGGCGTCGAGCGGCATCTCGAGCGCGGGCTTGCCGGCCATGCCGAGCGCGGTTGCGTTGACGAGCGTCGCGGCGCCCGCGAGCGCGGCGGCGCGATCCTCCCACGCGCAGGGGCGGATGGCCGGGCCGAAGGCCGCGGCGAGGTCGGCGGCGCCGGCGGCGGTGCGGTTGGCGAGGCGGATCTCGGGTGCGCCCGCGTCGATCAGCGCGGCGAGGACGGCGCGCGCCGCCCCGCCCGCCCCGAGCACGAGCGCGGGGCCCGCGGCGGGGTTCCAGCCGGGCGCGCCCTGGCGGAGGTTGCGCAGGAAGCCCTCGCCGTCGGTGTTGTCGGCCTCGAACCCGCCATCGGGGAGGAAGGTGAGGGTGTTGGCGGCACCGATCCGGGCCGCGCGGTCGGTCGCGCGGGTGGCGAGGGCAAGGGCCGCGACCTTGTGCGGCAGCGTCACATTGGCGCCGACGAAGCCCATGCGCGGCATGGCGGCGAGCACCGTGGCGAGATCGGCGGCGGCGACATGGAGGGGGACGTAATGGCCGGGCAGCCCGTAGCGGGCGAGCCAGTGGCCGTGCAGCCGTGGCGAGCGGCTGTGCGCGATCGGGTCGCCGATGACGCCGGCGAGGGGGATCCGGCTCGGGGTCATGGCGCGATCACCCCGCGGAGCGCGAGATAGGCCAGTAGGGGCACGAGCGGCAGGCCGAGGATCGCGAAATGGTCGCCCTCGATGCGCGAGAAGAGGCGGATCCCGAAATCCTCCACCCGGTAGGCGCCGGGGGTTTCGGTCGCGGCCGCGCCGGCGCGGGCGAGATGTTCGGCGAGGAGCGCGTCGGAGAAATCGCGCATGACGAGGGTTGCGGTCTCAAGATGGCGCCAGACGGGGCGGGGCCCTTCGTGGACGACGACGGCCGTGTGGAGGCGGTGGGTGCGGCCGCGCAGGCGGCGCAGCCGCTCGGTCGCCTCGGCGATGTCGCGGGGTTTCGAGAGAGCCGCACCGTCGAGGTCGAGCACCTGGTCGGCGCCGATGACGAAACGGTCGGGGACGCGGGCGGCGACGCGGGCGGCCTTTTGCTCGGCCAGGGTGTCGGCGATGTCGCGCGGTGTCGCGCCCTCGGCCGCGAGGGCGGCAAGGAGCGTTTCCTCATCGACGCGGGGGGCGACGGCCTCGACCGCGACGCCGGCGGCCGCGAGGAGGGCGCGGCGGACGGGGGAGGTGGAGGCGAGGATCGGGAGGGCTGTGGACATCTCGGTGCGAAAGCGGCGGCGGGCGTGGGGAGAGAGCTAGCACGGATCGGGGGCGGGCGGGAATGCCCTTCGGCCCGGAGCGCGCGGGGGGCGGCCCGGGGCGGGTTCTGCCCTTGTGGAGGGGTGCTCCGGGATGGGTGTGGATCGCGCCGTGCGGCGGGGGTGGCGGCGCGGTTTTGCAACGGGTGGCGCGGTTTCATCCACCGGTGGGAGAGTGTCAAGCCTCAGATTTTATATGATATATTGCAGAAATCCCCAGCTTTGATGCGGCGTTGCCGAGAAGCGTCCTGGGGCTGGCATCTGAGGGTGGTGGCGGTGGATAATCGGGGCAATCCACATGACCACAGGGTTTGCATCATCATCATTCCTATTGGATAAGGATTCTTGAAGAAGAAGGAGAGCGCGGTGTCGGATCTGCTGGCGGCGGCCTATCCCTGGACGAAGGCGCTGCATATCATCTCTGTGATCGCCTGGATGGCGGGGCTTTTCTATCTGCCGCGGCTTTTCGTCTATCACGCAGAGCAGGTGAGCGGGGGCATCGTCGCGGCGGAGGAGCTGTTCAGGACGATGGAGCGGCGGCTTTTGCGGGCGATCATGAACCCGTCGATGGTGGCGAGCTGGATCTTCGGGCTGGCGCTGGTGCTGACGCCAGGCGTGATCGACTGGGGCGCGCCCTGGGTCTGGGTGAAGGGGGCGAGCATCCTCGGGATGACCGTCTTTCACATGTGGCTCGGTGCGGCGCGGCGGGATTTCGCGCAAGGGGCGAACCGCCGTTCGGGGCGCAGCTATCGGATCATGAACGAGGTGCCTACGCTTCTGATGGTGCTGATCGTTGTCTCGGTGGTGGTGAAATACTGAGCCCGCGATTGACTTCGCGGCCCGATCCGCGCTAGGGGACCCTCGCGGCGGCCGTCCGGCCATCACCGCCTTCCCGATCAACGACCCGCGCGCCGCGCCCCGAGAGGGCGGCGGGAGCCGGGCATGGAGCGTGACATGCAGCAGCTTCGGCTTGCCGACCTCAAGGCCAAGACGCCGGCCGACCTTCTCTCGATGGCGGAGGAGTGGGAGATCGAGAACGCCTCGTCCATGCGCAAGGGCGAGATGATGTTCTCGATCCTGAAAGAGCATGCGGAAGAAGGCTGGGAAATTGGCGGCGACGGGGTCCTCGAGGTGCTGCAGGACGGTTTCGGCTTTCTGCGCTCGCCCGAGGCGAATTATCTGTCGGGGCCCGATGACATCTATGTCTCTCCGGAGATGATCCGGGTGTGGTCGCTGCGCACGGGCGACACGGTCGAAGGGGTGATCCAGGCGCCGAACGAGACGGAGCGGTATTTCAGCCTGACCAAGGTCACGCGGATCAACTTCGACGACCCCGAGCGCGCGCGCCACAAGGTGCATTTTGACAACCTGACGCCCCTTTATCCCGACGAGCGGCTGAAGCTCGAGCTCGAGGATCCGACGGTCAAGGACCGCTCGGCGCGGATCATCGATCTGGTGGCGCCGATCGGGAAGGGCCAGCGCAGTCTGATCGTGGCGCCGCCGCGGACGGGCAAGACGGTGCTCTTGCAGAACATCGCCCATTCGATCGAGCAGAACCACCCCGAGTGCTACATGATCGTGCTGCTGATCGACGAGCGGCCCGAGGAAGTGACCGACATGCAGCGCAGCGTGAAGGGGGAGGTGATCTCCTCGACCTTCGACGAACCGGCGACGCGGCATGTGGCGGTGGCGGAGATGGTGATCGAGAAGGCGAAGCGCCTGGTCGAGCACAAGCGCGACGTGGTGATCTTGCTCGATTCGATCACGCGGCTGGGGCGGGCGTTCAACACGGTGGTGCCGTCTTCGGGCAAGGTGCTGACGGGGGGCGTGGATGCCAATGCGCTGCAGCGGCCCAAGCGCTTCTTCGGCGCGGCGCGCAACATCGAGGAGGGCGGGTCGCTCACGATCATCGCGACCGCGCTGATCGATACCGGCAGCCGGATGGACGAGGTGATCTTCGAGGAGTTCAAGGGCACGGGCAATTCGGAGATCGTGCTCGACCGCAAGGTCGCGGACAAGCGGATCTTCCCGGCGATGGACATCCTCAAGTCGGGCACGCGCAAGGAAGAGCTGCTGGTCGCGAAGAACGACCTGCAGAAGACCTATGTGCTGCGCCGGATCCTCAACCCGATGGGGACGACGGATGCGATCGAGTTCCTGATCACGAAGCTCAAGCAGACCAAGAGCAACTCGGACTTCTTCGATTCCATGAACAGCTGATCGGCCGGCGAGGGGCGCGGGCGGATGGACACGATCTTTGCGCTGGCGAGCGCGCGGGGACGCGCAGGCGTCAGCCTAGTGCGTATCTCGGGCCCGGGTGCCGATGGCGCGCTGGCAGCGCTCTGCGGCCCGTTGCCGGTGGTGCGGGTGGCGACGCTGCGGACCGTGCGGATCGGGGGCGAAGCTGTCGACCGGGCGCTGGTGGTGCGATTCGCGCAAGGGGCGAGCTTTACCGGCGAGGCGGTGGTTGAGCTGCATCTGCATGGGAGCGTGGCGATCGTCTCGGCGGTGCTGGCGGCCTTGGGGCGGATGGAGGGGCTTCGCCTTGCCGAGCCCGGCGAGTTCACGCGGCGCGCGCTCGAGAACGACCGGCTCGACCTCGCGCAGGTCGAGGGGCTTGGCGATCTGATCGCGGCGGAGACCGAGGCGCAGCGACGCCAGGCGATGCGGCTCTTTGCGGGTGAGCTAGGTGTGCGGGCGGCGGTGTGGCGCGGGCGGGCGCTGTCGATCTGCGCGCGCATCGAGGCCTCAATCGATTTTGCGGAAGAAGAGATCCCGGCCGACCTGGAGGCTGGTCTCGGGCTGGAGATCCTCAAGCTTGCCGAAGAGCTCGAGTCTCAAGCGCGCGGGCAGGGGGCAGCGGAACGGATCCGGGAGGGCTTCGAGGTTGCGATCATCGGGGCGCCCAACAGCGGGAAATCCACGCTCCTCAATCGTCTCGCGGGGCGGGAGGCAGCGATCACCTCGGCGATTGCGGGGACGACGCGCGATGTGATCGAGGTGCGGATGGATGTGGAGGGGCTGGCGGTCACGCTCCTCGACACGGCAGGGCTGAGGGAGAGCGTGGATCCGATCGAGAAGATCGGGATAGAACGCAGTCTCGCCCGGGCCGCGCATGCCGATCTGAGGGTTCACCTCATCGATCCGGGAGACGCGACACGGGCAGGCACGGAACGGCTGGTGAGCGACCAAGACATTGTAATATATGGAAAATATGATGTTCATGGCAGGCTTCCGGGTGTCTCCGGCCTGACGGGCGAGGGGGTGGAGGCGCTTGTGGCCGAGATTGCGGCGCGCCTGGCGCCGCGCGCGGCCGGAGCGGGGCTGGCGGTGCGGGAGCGGCACCGCGTTGCACTCGAGGGGGCAGCGGTCGCGCTGCGGGCGGCGGCTGCGGCGCAGGCCATCGAGATGCGGGCCGAAGAAGTGCGCGTCGCGATGGCGCGCCTTGATGCCATTGTCGGGCGCGTCGATGTGGAGCATATTCTGGGAGAGATCTTCGCCAACTTCTGCATCGGCAAGTAGGGATGTTTCACGTGAAACACGCGCGCATCATCGTTATCGGGGGCGGCCACGCCGGAGTCGAGGCTGCGGCCGTGGCGGCGCGGATGGGCGTGCCGACGATTCTGGTGACACAGGATCCGGCCCGAATCGGGACGATGTCGTGCAATCCTGCGATCGGAGGCCTCGGAAAGGGGCATCTGGTGCGCGAGATCGACGCGCTTGATGGCGTGATGGGGCGTGCGGCGGATGCCGCCGGGATCCAGTTTCGGCTCCTCAACAGGTCAAAGGGACCCGCAGTTCAGGGGCCGCGTACGCAAGCCGACAGGGCGCGCTACCGCGCTGCCGTTCAATCATCGCTGCATGCCACGCCGGGTCTGGACATCTTGGGCGGCGAGGTTGTGGACCTGCAGATCGAGCAGGGCCGCGTCGCAGGGGTGGTGCTGGCCGACGGGACGAGCCTTGATGCGTCCGCG
>JAUREX010000148.1 GCA_030834485.1 Gemmobacter sp. | reverse complement strand
GTCAGGCCGAGGGTCTGGCGCAGGAAATCGGTCAGATGCTGGCGCGGCTCGACCTCGGCCGTTACCGCCTCGCCGTTGACGACAAGCGAGACCCTCATGCCGCGAGCCCCGCCCCGGTGAGCGCGCGGCGCAGCACGACGCGCGCGATCCGCGCGCGCGTCTCGGCGTCGGTCGTGTGGTCCGAGGCCACCTCGATCCCGGCGAGGGCGGCTTGCGCGATCTCCGCCGCGGGCGCCCCGGCCGCGAGCGCGGCCTCTGCCGCTCCGTCGCGCCGAGGCCCGTCACCCACCCCGAACCAGACGATGCGCGGCGCGCCCGTCGCCGCCACCGCAACCCCGGCCAGCGCATAATCGCCCCGACGGCGCGCGAGCTCGCCAAAGGCCCAGCGATCCGCAGCCGCAGCGATCGGGATCTCGATCGAGGTCAGCAATTCCTCCGCCGCCTTGGCCGTCTCGTAATAGCCGCGAAAGAAGCGCCTCGCCTCGATCGCGCGCGCACCGGCTGGCCCGAGAAGATGCAGCCGCGCCCCGAGCGCGACGACGACCGCCGGCAGTTCCGCCGCAGGGTCCGCATTGCAGATCGAGCCGCCGATCGTGCCGCGGTTGCGGATCGCGGCATGCGCGATGAAGCCCGCGGCATGCGCGAGCATCGGTGCGTGCCGCGCGATGAGGGGGTCGCGCTCAAGCGTCGCATGGGTCGTCAGCGCGCCGATCACCAGCCGCCCCTCGTGCAGCGTCACGCCGCGCAGCGCGCCGATCCGCCCGATGTCGATGAGGGTTCCGGGCTGATCGAGCCGGAAGGCGAGCGCCGGCAAGAGGCTCTGGCCCCCGGCGATGAAGCGCGCGCCAAGTCCCGCCCCCGCCGCCTCTGCGCAGAGCCGCACGGCCTCGGCGGCCTCGGTCGGGCAGGCATAGCTGAAGGGGGCGAACTTCACGGGCGGGATCCTTTTGTCGCGCGCAGACTTCTGCACGCGCGCGAAAAAGGCAAGCCGTTCCGGTCATTGCCCGCCCGGGCAATTCGCGCGATAACCTGCCCGCCTTGCAGGAGCACCCCCATGACCGACCCGCACGCCCGCCCGCCCTATATTCCTGTGGCAGAGATGACCGCCGCGCAGCGCGCGGCCCATGATGCCATCGTCGCCGGCCCGAGGGGCTCTGTTCCGGGCCCGCTGCGCGTCTGGCTCGTGAACCCGCCGCTCGCCGAGGCCGCGCAGCGTCTGGGCGCCTATTGCCGCTATGGCTCGCATCTGCCGCCGCGCCTGTCGGAGCTTGCGATCCTTATCACCGGGGCTTTCTGGCGCTCGGGCTTCGAATGGGTCGAGCATCTGCCGATCGCGCTGCGTGCGGGCGTCGATCCGGCCGCGGCCGAGGCGATCCGCACCGGCGCTACCCCCGATCTTGCCGCCGAGGATGAGGCCGCGCTGCTGGCGTTTGCGCAGGAACTCCTGCGCACGCGGCGGGTGTCGGATGCGACCTATGCGCACGCGGTCGCGGCGCTCGGGCGCGAGGCGGTCGTCGATCTGGTCGGGATCCTCGGCTATTACACGCTCATCTCGCTCACGATCAACGCGTTCGAGGTGCCCTTGCAGGACGGCGCCGCCGATCCCTTCCCCGAGCCCTGAGAGGCGCGCAGCCGCGCGCCCCGGTTACTGAAAGCCCAGTTGCGTCGGCAGCCAGAGCGACAGCGCAGGCACGAAGGTGACCAGAAGCTGGATCGGCACCGCCACCGTCAGGATCATCAGGACCGCCGGCCTGACCGCCCGATGGACCGAGACGGTGCCGATCCGGCACGCCATGTAAAGGCAGGGCGCCACGGGGGGGCTGTTGGCGCCGATCACCACCGAACAGGCCACGATCGCGCCGAACTGGATCGTCGAGATGCCCTGCATCTCCATCAGCGGCACGAAGAGCGGCGCGATCACCACCGTGACCGACAGATCGTCCATCACCATGCCCACGAGGATGAGAAACAGGTTGACCATCAGCAGGACGAGGATGTGGTCGTCGGTGATGCCCGAGACCGCGCGCGTCAGATCCTGCGGCACCCCCTCGAAGGCGAGGATCCGGCCGATCATGAACGAAAAGAGCAGGATCAGCACGATCGTCCCGGTCGTCTCGCCCGCCGCGACAAGGCTCTGGCGCAGCCGCCCGAGGGTGAGGTCGCGATAGATGAAGAAGCCGATGCCGAGCGAGGCGACGACCGCGACCGCGGCGGCCTCGGTCGGGGTGAAGATCCCGCCATAGATGCCGCCGAGGATGATCACCGGCAGCGAGAGCGCCGGCAGCGCGCGCAGCGTCAGCCGCGCCGTCCCGGGCGATGCCCCGGCGGCATCCGGCGCACCCCCCTCCTGCCGGCGGGCGAAATGGATGCGGTTGAAGATCACGAGCCCCGCCATCAGCATCAGGCCCGGCACGATCGTCGCGGTAAAGAGCGCGGTGATCGACTGCCGCGTCACCACGCCAAAGAGGATCAGCGTGATCGACGGCGGGATCAGGATGCCGATCAGCGACGACATGCCCAGAAGCGCGCTCGAATACCCCCGGTCATAGCCGCGCTCGGCAAGCGGGCCGATCATGATCGTGCCGACCGATGCGATGGCCGCCGTGGCCGTCCCCGAGATCGCGCCGAAGATGGTCGAGGACAGCACCATCGACGCCCCGAGGCCGCCCTTGCGGCCCCGCACCAGATGCTCGATGAAGGCGATGAGCCGCTGCGCGACCCCCCCGCTCTGCATCAGATACCCCGCGAGCACAAAGAGCGGCAGCGCCAGCAGGATGACCGAATCGAGCGCGCGATACCCCTGCAAAAGCAGCGTCGCGGTGTTGGTGTCATAGGCCCAGACCAGATAGGCCAGCACGCCGCCGAAGGCCCAGGCGACCGGCACCCCCAGCACCATGAAGAGGACAAGGAGCCCGATCGCGACCAGCGGGATCATCGCCCACCCCGCGAGAGCGCGACCAGCGCCGCCGCGACATCGCGCAGCGCATAGACGACCGCGAGCGCGGCCGCCACAACCACCGCCGCCTGCGCCCAGAGCTGCGACAGCCCCAAGGCCGGCGTCCGCTGCGGCCGCGCCAGCGCCCAGACCACCAGATCCTGCGCGAGCCGCGCGAAGAAGAGCGCGACCCCGAGCACGATGAGCGCGGTCAGCACCGACAGCCCCGCCGCCCAGCGCGGATGGGTGATCTTGCCCGCGAGGTAATCGACCCGGATGTGCTCGCGGTTGCGCATCGCGACGATGGCGCCGACCATATAGAGCCACATCGCCGCCATCAGCGCGAGTTCATGCGTGCCCATGAACGAGGTGCCGATCGCGATGCGGTCGAGCACGAGAAAGGACACGAGCAGCACGAGTGCGACCGAGGTCGCGACGATGACGCCGGCGCAGACACGCATCAAGATGACGTCGAGCGCCTCGAGCAGCCGCATCATCCCCGCGCTCCCATCCGCCGCGCCGCCCGTGGCGCGCCCGCGGCGGGGACGCGCCGCGCCCCCGCCGCGTCGGCCCGTGTCACTGCGCGCGCTCGCGGATCAGGCCCATGATCTCGGGGCCGATCTCGGCGTCCATCTGCGGCCAGACGACGGCGCGCACCTCGGCCGCGAGGGCCGCGAGCTGTTCGTCCGTCGGCAGGATGTATTCGAGCCCCGACTGCTGGGCGAGGGCGATGTATTTCTCGTCCTCGGTGCGGGCGCTCTCGAACTGCTTTTGCATCTCTGCGACCGCGGTCGAGCGCACCAGCTCCTGCTGCTCGGGCGTCAGACGCTCGAAGGATGCCTTGTTGGCCAGCAGGTTCCCGGTCACGAAATTGTGGCGGGTCTGGACGTAATAGTCGAGCACGTCGCGGAAATACTCGTAATCCCAATAGATCACATTGCCCGCCTCGCCGTCCACGACCCCGGTCTGGATCGAGGTGAACACCTCGCCCCAGGCGATCGAGGCGGTCTGATAGCCCATCGCCTCGAGCGTCTGCGCCATCGGGAAGAAGGGCGGCACCCGCACCCGCATCCCGAGCGCCTTCGCCTCCTCGACCGTGATCGCCTTCTTGCCGCGCGTCGCGACACCGTTGAAGCCCTCGGGCCAGGCCCCGAAATAGACCAGGCCGATGTCGTTGAAGACGACGTTCAGCACGCCATTGACCCAGCCGCCAGGCTTGTAGGCCTCGAAGGCATCTTCCCAGGTCGTGACCATATAGGGCGTGTTCAGCACCCCGATGCGCCGGTCGTAGGAGGTCGAGGGCCAGCTCAGCATCAGGTCGACCTCGCCCGCGACGAAGAGGTCAAAGACCTCGAGCTGGTTGCCGAGTTCCTCCTGATAGAAGACCCGAACCTCGATCGCGCCGTTCGAGCCTTCCTCGATCGCCTTCGCCCAGTTCGCGATCGCATCACCCGAAGGCGACCCCGCGGCACCCGAATCCGTGGCGACGCGCAGGACCGTCTGCGCATTCGCCGCGAAGGCGAGGCCCGCGACCGTTCCGAGCGCGAGAATTCCCGCGGTGGCGGTCCGTCTCAAGACATCCAGCATCCCAAACTCCCTTGCATGAGCCGATTCAATAACAACTGTTACGTTAAGATAACGTATGTTACGCACTTGTCTCCTGTCAATATGTCTGGCATCACCCGTGACCATGAAGCAGCCGAGCAGGACCGCGCGACGCCGCGGCGAAATCACCCGCGAGGACTGGGTCGGCGCGGCAAGCGAGATCCTGATAGAAGGCGGCATTTCCGCCCTCAGCCTGCGCAAGCTCGCCGATGCGCTCGGCGTCACCACAGGCGCGTTCTACTCCTCCTTCCAGAACCTCGAGGACCTCCATCAGGCGATCCGCGACGAATGGGTGCGGCGCAACACCGAGCCCTTCTCGCGCGCGATCGAGGCCGCCGGCCCCGACGGGATGGACCAGTATCTGGCCTATGTGCGCGTGCTCGTGCTCGACGCCGATTTCGACCCGCGCTTTGACAACGCGATCCGCGAATGGGCCCACAGCGCCCCCGAGACGGCCGAGGTGCTGCGCCGCATCGAGGATCTGCGCATCGAGCAGCTGCACCGCATCTTTCGCACGATGGGCTTCGGCGCGCGGCAGGCCCTCATCAGGGCGCGGATCACCTATTTCCACCAGGTCGGCTACAACGCGATGCAGATTCGCGAGACGCGCGAAGAGCGGCTGATGAACATCCCCCTCTACGCCGAGGTGCTGACCGAGCGGACCGACCTGCTCGGCCTGCCCGATCCGGCCCGCGTCCGGGCCTATCTGGAGGGCGAGCGCGGCGCCCGGCTGCCGCCCGCGATGGTGCCCTAGCCGAGGCGACCGCGCGAGGTGACGCGGTCGATTGCGACGATCTCTGCCCCGCGCGCGAGATGGACGACGTCGTGGAGGTTCGAGACCACGCAGGCGTGGTTGGGGATGACGGCGAGGCGCGCGCCGATCGCGGGCCGCGCGGGGCCGCAGGCGGAAAGATCGACGGTGGCGTGTTCCTCGCTCAGCCCGACGATGCGCGCCTCGGGGAAGGCGGGCAGATGGCCAAAGCCGCCTGCCGCCACCGCGTCCGCCGCAAGCGCCTTGGAGCCCGCATCGAGGATCGCGCGGTCGGGTGTCGGGCGGCTCACGACCGTGGCCAGCACGCTGAGCGCGCAGCCCTCGAGCGCGCCATGGCCCCAGCCGACCTGCATGCGGTCGCCATCGGCATAGGTGCCGGGGCGGTATTCGGTGGCGACCCCGCGCGCGGTCAGGCGATAAAGGTCGGGCGTGCCGCCGGTCGAGATGATGCCGGCGGGCAGGCCGGCCGCGGCAAGGGCGGCCGCCGCGGCCGCGAGCGCGGCCGCCGCAGCCGCAGCCACCCCCGACGCCTCCCCCCCTCCCCCGCCGCCGCCGCAGCTGGTACCCACCCAGTGGGCCCGCGACCCCTCGCCGCCGCCGTACTCCCCTGGCGGAGG
>JAUREX010000147.1 GCA_030834485.1 Gemmobacter sp. | reverse complement strand
TTGCCGCGCAGCTGCCCGACAAGCCCCGCCGCATGCCAGGTGGAGCCGTGCGTGATCTGCGCCTTTTCGAGCACGAGGACATCGCGCTCGCCCTTGTGCGCAAGTGCGGCCGCAAGCGCGCAGCCGATGGCGCCCGCGCCGATGATGACGATGCGGGCGTGGCGGTCGGCGATCATGCGCGGCCCCCGCCTTGCACCTCGGGCGCCCCCGCCCAGTGCGCCCCCGCCCCGCGCGCGCCGCGGCGCGCCGCTCCAGGCCTTGTCATCGCCGATCTCCCCTCGCGCCCCCTTGCCGGCACCGTCGCCGCAACCGGCCCGCAGATCAAGGGGGCGCGCGCCTCAGCCGCCGTCGTGCGCGTTCCTCGCGGGTTCGGTCCGGCCATAGCTCTTGGGCAGGCCCAGCACGCGTTCGGCGATGTGGCACAGGATGAGGTTCGTCGAGATCGGCGCGACCTGATAGAGGCGCGTTTCGCGGAACTTGCGCTCGATGTCGTATTCCTCGGCAAAGCCGAAACCGCCGTGGGTCTGAAGGCACGCCTCGGCGGCCTCCCAGCTTGCCTCGGCCGCGAGGAGCTTGGCGGTGTTGGCCTCAACGCCCGCATCCTCGCCCCGGTCATAGGCGCGCGCGGCCTCGCGCACCACGAGTTCGGCCGCGTGCGTGCGCGCCCAGGCCCGCGCGAGGGGGAACTGCACGCCCTGGTTGGCCCCGATCGGCGCGCCGAAGACGACGCGCTCGCGCGCATAGGCGGCGGCGCGGCCGAGGAACCATTTCGCATCGCCGATGCATTCGGCCGCGATCAGGATGCGCTCGGCGTTCATGCCCGACAGGATGTAGCGAAACCCCGCCCCCTCGGTGCCGATCAGCGCCTCGGCGGGGATGCGCAGATCGTCGAAGAAGACCTCGGTCGTGGCGTGGTTCATCATCGTGCGGATGGGCCGCAGCGTCAGGCCCCGGCCGAGATGGTCGCGGATGTCGATCAGAAAGACCGACAGCCCCTCGGTGCGCGCGGCCCCCGTCCCCGCCGGGCCGGTGCGCGCAAGCAGCACCATGAGGTCGGAATGTTCGGCGCGCGAGGTCCAGATCTTCTGCCCGTTGACGACATAGCCCGCACCCTCGCGCCGCGCCGTCGTGCGCAGCGCGAGCGTCTCGGTCCCGCTTTGGGGTTCGGTCACGCCGAAGGCCTGAAGCCGCAGCCGGCCGGCCGCGATCTCGGGCAGATAGCGGCGCTTTTGCGCCTCGGAGCCGTGGCGCAGCAGCGTGCCCATCGTGTACATCTGCGCGTGGTAGGCGGCGGCGTTGCAGCCTTGCAGGTGGATCTCCTCGAGGATGGCGGCCGCATCCTCGATCCCGAGGCCGGCGCCGCCATGCTCGGCCGGGATCAGCGCGGCAAGCCAGCCATCCGCCGCAAGGGCCGCGACGAAGGCCTCGGGATAGGCGCGCGCGCGGTCAAGCTCGCGCCAGTAGCTGCCCGGAAAGCGCGCGCAGACCTTTGCGACGGCGGCGCGGATCTCGGCCCGGATCGCGGCGCCGGGCGTCTCTGGCTGCTCTGACATCCCTTCACCCCCCTGTTGCGGCGGGGCGCAGGATCGACCCTGCGCGGCGCCGGCACAAGAGGGCGCAGACGGGTGGCGCGCCTCAGGCGTTGCGCGCCCCGCCCGCGTGATAGAGCGCGACATAGGCGCTCTGCGCGGGGCCATCGAGCGTGCTCTCGCGCCAGGTCGCGCGCTCGAGCCAGGCGGGGTTGATCTCGAGCCCCCAGCCCGGCGCGTCGGGCACGGTCACATGCCCGTCCGCGACCGCGAAGGGATCGCCCAGAAAGAGGCCGCGCTGCCAGGGATAGTAATCATCCCCCTCGATCGAAAGCTCGAGATAGGGCCCCGCATTCGGGATCGCGGCCAGCAGATGCATCGTGCACATCGTCACGAGCGAGAGGTTCGCGGCATGCGGCGTGCAGGGCAGCCCGGCCTCGGCCGCCATCTGCGCGGCCTTGAGGGTGCGGACCATGCCGCCCATGTACATCACGTCCGGCTGCACCACATCGACCGCGCGCATCGCGATCATCCGCTTCCAGGTGGCGAGGTCCCAGTCCTGCTCGCCCCCGGTCACGTCGAGATCGAGCGCCGCAGTCACCGCCTGCGTCGCCTCGAGGTCCCAATAGGGCACGGGTTCCTCGTAATGGCCGATGCCGTTGTCCTGCAGCATCCTGCCGACCTCGATCGCGCGGGGGACCGAAAAGCCCGAATTGGCATCCACAAGCTTGTCGATGCCATCGCCCAGCGCGCGCGCGACCGTGGGGATGATCGCCTCGGTCCGGCCGGGCCATTCGTCGACATCGGCGCCGCATTCGGCGCCCACGCGCCATTTCGCGGCCGTGAAGCCCTGCTCGGCGCAGAGCCGCCTGAGGCGCTCGGCCTCGGCCTCGGGGGTGATGTCGCGCTTCATCGAACTGGCATAGGCGCGCAGCCGCCCCGGGCTGCCGCCCAGAAGCCGCGCGACCGGCTGGCCCGCGCGCCGCCCCGCCATGTCCCAGAGCGCGGTATCGAGCCCCGCGAGCGCGCGGCAGCGGTAGCTGCCCGGAAACTTGTGCTCGCGCCGCTCTACCCGGTCGATCAGCGCGGCGATGTCGGCGCAATCGGCGCCGAGGACCCAGGGCGCGACCTGCCGGTGCAGGACCGCGGCCGTGATGTCGGCGTTATAGGTCGAGGTCTGCCCCCAGCCGATCGCCCCGTCCGCCGCGGTGGCGCGCACGAAGCAGACGAATTCGTCGTGGAATGTCTCGAGCCTGACGATCGGCGACATGGCTTCCCCCCTCGGCCCCGCTGCGCGCATCTTCACCTTCGGCGCGGGGGCGTCAAGCGGGCGGGGACGTGGCGCGGCCGCGCCTCAGCACCCGAGATCCGCGGCAAGGCGGCGTTCGGTATCGATGCCGATGAGGGGATGGCCCGATCGGACAATGGGCAGGGCAAGCCCCCGGCGGATCGCCTCTGCAATGCTTTCGCGGTGGCGCATCTCGACAAGGAAGAAGGTCGCGGCGGGGTCGCCCGCGCACGCCCGGATATCGGCGATCCAGCGCGCCGAGATGCGGATCTGCGCCCCCGCGCGGCGACCGAGGAAGTCGCTGTCGTGCTCCTCGCGCCAAAGGGCGGTCGCGCCGTCGAGGTCGAGGCGGCGATAGCCCTGCCGTCGCTGCACGAGCGCGTCGTCGCACCGGCGCGACCAGATGACGAAAAGGCCGCTCATCCATCCCCCATGCGCCGGGCCGAACCGCGCAAGGCCCGCGCGGATCAGCCCGCCGCCACCGCCGCGACGACCTCATCGAGCCGCGCGCCCGCAACATAGCGCCCGAGGCCCGCCATAATCGGGTCGGCGGGGTTCTTCGGGCAGGGTTGGGCCGCGCCGATCACGGTTGCGACCGGGATGACGCCCGCCCAGCTCGGGTTGTCCATGTCCTCGGGTTCATCGAGGTTGCCGGCCGCGCGGACCTTGGCCGAGGCTTCCTCGATCTCCATCCCGATTACGGTCGTGGCCTTGATGTCCTGCACCGAGAAGGGCCGCAGCCCGGCGTCGCGGCCCGGAAAGAACCGCTCGATCATCGCATGCAGCGCCGCGACCTTGGCCGCGCCCTCGATCAGATGCGCCTGCCCGAAGCACATGACGGATCGGTAATTGGCCGAATGGTTGAAGCCCGTGCGCGCCATCACCAGCCCGTCGAGATGCGTCGCCGTCAGGCAGACCGGCACGCCGCCCTCCTGCGCGCGCAGCATCCGGCTGGCCGAGGAGCCGTGCCAATAGAGCCGCGTCCCCTCGCGCCAGTAAAGGGTCGGGGTGCAATAGGGCTGGCCGTCGATCGCATAGGCGACATGGGCGAGCATCCCGCTGTCGAGGATGGCATGGACGCCCGCGTGATCGTAGCGGCCGCGGTCATGGCGGCGCTTCACCCGGTTGCGGGCGGTGACGGGATAGGCGGGGGCGGCGTCGGTCATGGCGATCTCCTCTTGATGCGGCCGGCGTAGCAGGCAAGATTGGACCGGGGAAGGTCCACCGATTTGCGAAAACATCAGACCAATTCGCCCGACTGGTCCGCGCTGATCCCGGTGCTGCCCGCCGAAGGGCCGCGGCGTGCGGCGCTGCGGGCCGAACTCTGCCGGCTGATCGAAACGCGCGTCCTGCTGCCCGGGCAGAAGCTGCCGCCGAGCAGGGAACTGGCCCAGCGGCTCGCGCTCGCGCGCGGCGCCGTGGTCGCGGCCTATGAGCAGCTGGCCGCCGACGGCTATGTCGAAACGCGCATCGGTGCGGGCACCTATGTGGCCGCGCGTGTGCCCGAGGGGGCGGTGCCCCGCGGCGCCGAGGGGGCGGCCGCGCCCGGCCCGCCGCCCCCCGCGCCCGGCAAGCTCGGCAGCGGCACGGCGGATGAGACGACGCTGCGCGCCCTGCGCGGCCTTTTCCGCGAGGCGCTGACGCGGCCCCCGGCCGGGTTCCTGCACTATGGCGACCCGCTGGGCGAGGTTGCACTGCGCCGCGAGATCGCGGCCTATCTGCGCGCCACCCGCGGCATCCGGGCCGAGGTCGATCAGGTGATGATCACCGCGGGCACGCAATCGGCGCTCTCGATCATCGCGCGCGCGCTCTTGCCGCCCGAAAGCCGGATCTGGGTCGAGGATCCGTGCTATCCGCAGGCGGTGGCGCTTTTCCGCAGCCTCGGCCTCGGGGTCGTGCCGGTGCCGGTGGATCGCGACGGGCTCGACCCTGCCACGGGCATCGCCGCCGCGCCCCGGGCCGAGGCGGTCTATCTGACGCCCTCGCACCAGTTCCCGCTGGGCATGACGCTGTCGATGCCGCGGCGGCTCGCGCTCCTTGACTGGGCGCGGGGCTGCGGGGCCTGGATCATCGAGGATGACTACGACAGCGAGTTCCGCTTTACCGGCCCGCCCCTTGCGGCGCTGCACGGCATCGACCGGGCGGGGCGGGTGATCTATCTCGGCACGTTTTCCAAGGCGCTCGCGCCGGGCCTGCGGCTTGGCTATGCGGTGCTGCCGCCCGAGGTCGTCGACGCGGTCCGCCGCATGCGCGATCTGACCGACCGCTACCCGAACCCGCTGATCGAGGCGGTGCTCGCGCGGTTTCTGGCCGAGGGGCATTACGCGGCCCATCTGCGCCGCGCGCGCAAACGCTGCCGGATGGCGCGCGATGCGCTGGTCGAGGGGCTGGCGGCCGCGCCGCTCGGGGTGACGGTGCCCGAGCAGGGGCTGCATCTGGTCGCGCTCGCGCCCGCGGGGGCGCAGGATGGCGACCTGCAGCGCCGCGCGCAGGCGCGCGGCCTCGCGACCCGCCGGCTGTCCGAGATGTTCATCGCCGCGCCTGCGCGGCAGGGGCTGGTGATCGGCTTTTCGGGCTTCGCACCGGCCGAGATCGGGGCGGCGGCCCGGCGCGCGGCAGCGATGATCGCGGCCAGCGAGGCGCGGGGCTGAGCCCTCGCGCGCCTATCGCCCCGCACGCCCCGGCGCGACGAGGCCCGCCGCCGCCGGCACCGCCGCAAGGAGGAGCGCGATCAGCACGAAGGCGGCCGCAAGCCCCGTCGCCTCGGCCAGAAAGCCGATCAGCGCCGGGCCGATCAGGATGCCCGCATAGCCCACCGTCACCACCGCCGCCACCGCAAGCCCCGCCGGCATGACCTGCTGGCGCCCCGCGAGGCTGAAGAGGACGGGCACGATGTTCGACGCCCCGAACCCCACCAGCACAAACCCCGCCAGCACCGCCCCCGCGCCCTCTGCCGCGACCATGAGCGCAAGCCCCGCCACCCCGAGCGCACCGCCCCCGATCAGGGTCCGGCGCGGCCCGGCCGCGCGCACGATGCGATCGCCCGTCAGGCGCCCGATCGTCATCGCGACCGAAAAGACCATGTAGCCGAGCCCCGCCTGCGCCTGCGCCAGCACCCCCTTGTCGAGGATGAGGAGCGCGCCCCAGTCGAGGATCGCCCCCTCGACCAGAAAGCTCACGGCGGCAAGGGCGGCGAGCC
>JAUREX010000146.1 GCA_030834485.1 Gemmobacter sp. | reverse complement strand
GGCCCAGCTCGACACCGTCAGCCCCGTCGCCCGCACCCTCCTGCCGCTGATCGGGGCGGATCTGTGGTTCACCGGCGGGGCCGCGCCCGAGGGCAGCACCGAGCGGCTGCGCGCGCGCGCGCTGGCGCGGCTGGCCGAGTGGAACGGCGAGATGTCTGAGCACCTGCCCGAGCCGCTGATCGCGACGCACTGGCTGCGCGTCCTGCAGGACCGGCTGATCCGGGACGAGATCGGCCCGCTTGCCGACGCGATCACCCATCTGCAACCCGCCTTCATCGAGCGGGTCTTTCGCGACACCGACGGCGCGTCGGTCTGGTGCGACGTGATCCGCTCGGCCCCGGTCGAGAGTTGCAGCGACATCGCGCGCGAGGCGCTCGACACGGCGCTGCGCGAACTGGTCGAACGCTGGGGGCCGGGCCTCGAGGGGTGGCGCTGGGGCGATGCGCATGAGGCGCGCCACGACCACCAGACGCTCGGGACCGTGCCGGGGCTGCGCCACCTCGTCAACATCCGCCAGTCATCCTCGGGCGACGATTTCACGCTCAACCGCGGGGTGTCGGCGGGGCGCGCGCCCGACATTGACGCCAATGTCCACGCCGCGGGCTATCGGGGCGTCTATGATTTCGCCGATCCCGAAAGCTCGGTCTTCATCATCGCGACGGGGCAGTCGGGGCACCCGCTCTCGCGCCATTACGACGATCTGGGCGTGCTGTGGCGGCGGGGCGAATACATCCCGATGACGCTCGACCCCGCGCTAGCGCGGGCGGGTGCGATCGGGGTGACGCGCCTCAGCCCGGCCGAGTGATCAGCGCATCCGCGCGAGCACCCCGTCGCGGCGCACGAAATGGTGCCAGAGTGCTGCGCCGACATGGAGCGCGATCAGCGCGATGAGGGCGATCCGCAGCACCTCATGGGCCTCGGCGGCCACCCCTATGCCACCGAACCACGCCAGCGCACCCGTCGCCACCATCGCGAGCATCAGCGCATAGAGACCGCCATGCGCCAGCGCGGCGAGGCGCGCCGTCGCGGCGGGCGTACCGGGCAGGGGCGGGGGCACGCCGTGGCGGGCGCGCAGCACGAGCCGCCAGACCACGAGCGCAAGGATCGCGATCCCGCCCGCGACATGGCCGAGCACGAGCAACCCGCCCGCGGCGGCGCCGGTTTCCTCGATCTGCTCCCACGCCTCGGCGATGCCTTCGTGAAAGATGAACTGGAGCGCGATCAGGACAAAGACGGCCCAATGGAGGCGGATCTGGGTGCGCGAATAGGCGGCGGGGGGCATGGTGGCTCCGGTCTCGAAGGGGGCCGGGCGGTGCGCCCTCGCCCCGCGGGCAGAACGCGGCTATATTGCCCCCAAACCCCGGACCGCGAAACCCCGATGATCCGCTTCGACAACAGCTATGCCCGCCTGCCCGAGCACTTTTTCGTGCGCGTCGCGCCCGAGCCCGTGGCGGCGCCGCGGCTCTTGGCGCTGAACGCGGCGCTGGCGGCCGAGATGGGCCTCGACGCGCGCGCGCTCGCCGCGCCCGAGGGGGTCGCGATGCTGGCGGGCAACCATATCCCCGAGGGCGCCGAGCCCATCGCGCAGGCCTATGCCGGCCACCAGTTCGGCGGCTTCGTGCCTCGGCTCGGTGACGGGCGGGCGGTGCTGCTGGGCGAGGTCGTGGGGCCCGACGGGGCGCATTGGGACATCCAGCTCAAGGGGTCGGGGCGGACGCCCTTTTCGCGCGGGGGCGACGGGCGGGCCTGGCTCGGGCCGGTCCTGCGCGAATATCTGGTGAGCGAGGCGATGGCCGCCCTTGGCGTGCCGACGACGCGCGCGCTGGCGGCGGTGGCGACGGGCGAGGATGTCTGGCGCGACGGGCGGATGCCGGGCGCGGTGCTGACGCGGGTTGCGCCCTCGCATCTCCGGGTTGGAACGTTCCAGTATTTCGCCGCGCGGCAGGATACCGAGGCGCTCGGGACCCTGACCGCCTTCGCGATCGCGCGCCACTATCCGCAGGCCGAGGGGCCGCTCGGGCTGCTCGAGGCGGCGGTCGCGGCGCAGGCACGCCTCATCGCGCAGTGGATGGCGCTCGGCTTCATCCACGGGGTGATGAACACCGACAACTGCCACGTCGGCGGCATCACCATCGACTATGGCCCCTGCGCCTTCATGGATGATTTCCACCCGGGGCGGGTCTTTTCCTCGATCGACCGGGGCGGGCGCTATGCCTGGGGCAACCAGCCGCAGATCGCGGCCTGGAACCTCGCACAATTCGCGACCTGCCTCTTGCCGCTGATCGATCCCGACCGCGACCGCGCGATCGAGCGCGCAACCGCCGCCGTCCACCGCTTCGGCCCGCTCTGGCAGGAGGCCTGGGCCGAGCGCCTCGGGGCAAAGATCGGGCTCGGGCCCGAGGGGGCCGACCTCGGGCAGGCGCTCTTGGACCGGATGGCCGAGACGGGCGCCGATTTCACCGTGACGTTCCGCACCCTTGCCGAGGGCGGGCCGCTGCCCGAGGGCCTCGCCGCATGGGAGGCCGATTGGCGGGCCGAACTCGGCCGGCGCGGGATCGCGCCCGAGGCTGCGCAGGCCATGATGCGGCGCACGAACCCCGCCATCATCCCGCGCAACCACCGCATCGAGGCCGCGATCGCGGCCGCGGTGGCGGGCGATGCGGGCCCGTTCGAGCGTCTGCGCCGCGCGCTCGCGACCCCGTGGGAGGTTGCGCCCGAGGATGACGACCTGCGCGCGCCCCCCGCCGCGCATGAGGTCGTCCACGCGACCTTCTGCGGCACCTGAGGGCGGCCGGTCAGGCCGCGAGGCCCTTCGCGCCCATCTCGAGGAATTTCTGCCGCCGGTCGCGGATCAGCGCCTCGGGCTTTTTCCCCGCAAGCTCCTTCAGCATCGCCTCGATCGTCTTGCCCACGGCCTCGATCGTCGCGGCGCGATCACGCTGGGCGCCGCCCAGCGGCTCCTTCACGATCCGGTCGATCACGCCGAGCTTGAGCAGGTCCTGCGCGGTCAGGCGCAGCGCCTCGGCGGCCTCGCGCATCTTCTCGGCGTCCTTCCACAGTATCGACGCACAGCCCTCGGGGCTGATGACCGAATAGACCGAATGTTCGAGCATCGCGATGCGGTTGGCGGTCGCGAGCGCAACCGCCCCGCCCGATCCGCCCTCGCCGATCACCACCGAGACGAGCGGCACGCCGATTTCAAGGCATCGGGCGGTCGAGCGCGCGATCGCCTCGGCCTGGCCCCGTTCCTCGGCGCCCTTGCCCGGATAGGCGCCGGGCGTGTCGATCAGCGTCACGACCGGCAGGCGGAAGCGGTGCGCGAGGTCCATCAGGCGGATCGCCTTGCGATAGCCCTCGGGGCGGGCCATGCCGAAGTTGCGCTCGATGCGCGACTTCGTGTCGTGGCCCTTCTCGTGGCCGATGACGACCACGGGGGCGTCGTTGAACCGCGCGAGCCCCCCCATCACCGCATGGTCGTCGGCAAAGTTGCGATCACCCGCAAGGGGCGTGAACTCGGTAAAGAGGGCGGCGATGTAGTCGCGGGTGTGCGGGCGGTCGGGGTGGCGGGCGACCTGGCATTTGCGCCAGGGCGAGAGGTCCTTGTAGAGGTCGCGCAGCAGCGTCTCGGCCTTGCGGTCAAGCGCGGCTGCCTCCTTCTCGACGTTCATCTCGGGGTTGGCGCGGGCGACGGCGCGCAATTCCTCGGCCTTGCCCTCGATCTCGGCCAGGGGTTTTTCGAAGTCGAGGTAGTGCTGCGTCATGTCCGGCCCCGCTCTGTCCGCTGTCCCTATATGGCGGCGCCGGGCGCGCGGCGCAATCGCCTGAGCGGCCCTTGACGGGGCCGCGGCGCTCTTCCATCACGGGTGGGATCACTGATGCGCGAGGGCCGCCCATGTCCCGGATCGTCTATGTCAACGGTGCCTTCGTCCCCGAGGCCGAGGCGCGGGTGTCGGTCTTTGATCGCGGCTTCCTCATGGCCGATGGTGTCTATGAGGTCACGAGCGTGCTCGATGGCCGGCTGATCGATTTCGCGGGCCATGCGGCGCGGCTGCGCCGGTCGCTTGGCGAACTCGGGATGGCGGCGCCGATGGAGGATGCGGCGCTGCTCGCGCTCCACCGCGAGATCGTGGCGCGGAACGCGGTGGTGGACGGGCTTGTCTATCTGCAGGTGACGCGGGGCAATCCGGGCGACCGCGACTTTGCCTATCCGCCCGCGGACACGCCGCCGACGGTGGTGCTGTTCACCCAGTCGAAGCCGGGGCTGGCCGAGAGCCCGGTTGCCGAGGCGGGCTGGCGCGTCATCTCGGTGCCCGACCTGCGTTGGGGGCGGCGCGACATCAAGACGGTGCAACTGCTCTATCCGTCGATGGCGAAGATGGCGGCGAAGGCGGCCGGCGCCGACGACGCCTGGCTGACCGAGCCGGGCGGGGTCGTGACCGAGGGGTCGTCGAACAACACCTGGATCATCTCGGGCGGGCGGATGGTGACGCGCGCGCTCTCGCACGACATCCTGAGCGGGATCACCCGCGCCGCGGTGCGCGCGCTTGCGGCCGAGGCGGGCATCGCGGTCGAGGAGCGCGCCTTTACCCTCGCCGAGGCGCAGGCGGCCGACGAGGCCTTCGCGACCTCGGCCACGGCCTTCGTGATGCCCGTGGTCGAGATCGACGGCGTCAAGGTCGGGGACGGCCGCCCCGGCCCGCTGACGCGGCGGCTGCGCGCGCTCTATGTCGCCGAGATGCGCCGCGCGGCGCTCTGAGGTCCCCTCAGACCCCGTTCCAGCCGCGATACCAGCGCACGAAATCCGTGACGCCTGCGCGCAGGTCGGTCGCGGGGCAAAACCCGGTCAGATGGCCGAGCAGGCTGCAATCGGCCCAGGTGCGCGGCACGTCACCGGGCTGCATCGGACGCATCAGCCGCTCGGCCGGGCGGCCGAGTTCGGCCTCGAGGATGTCGATGAAATCGCTGAGGCGCACGGGCGCGGAATTGCCGATGTTGACGACCCGCCAGGGGGCGACGGGCGAGAGGCTGTCGCCCGGCACGGGGTCGCCGCGCCCTTCGGGGCCGGGCGGCGCGCGGTCGATCAGAAGCCCGATCGCGCGCACGAGATCGTCGACATGGGTAAAGTCGCGCCACATCTCGCCGCCGTTGTAGACCTCGATCGGTCGGCCCTGCAGGATCGCCTCGGTAAAGCGGAAGAGCGCCATGTCGGGCCGCCCCCAGGGGCCATAGACGGTGAAGAAGCGAAACACCGTCACCGGCAGCGCATGGATATGCGCGAGCGCATGCGACATCGCCTCGGTCGCCTTCTTGGTCGCGGCGTAGAAGGAAACGGGCCAGTCGGCGCGGTCGGTCTCGCGATAGGGCAGATCGGGGTTGGCGCCATAGACCGATGAGGTCGAGGCGATGAGGACATGGCGCGCCCCGGCCGCGCGCGCGGCCTCGAGCAGGTTGAAGGTGCCGATGAGGTTCGCATCGACATAGCTGCGCGGGGCCTCGATGCTGTAGCGCACGCCGGCCTGGGCTGCGAGGTGGACGACGACATCGGGCCGCGCCTCGGCAAGGGCGCGCGCGAGGGCCGGCGCATCCTCGAGCATCGCCTCGGTCTGGACAAAGCCCGCATGCGCCTCGAGCAGCGCGCGCCGCTGGCGCTTCAGCGCGGGGTCGTAATAGGGCGTCATGCCGTCGAAGCCTGCGACCGTCGCCCCCCCCTCGAGCAGGCGGCGGCAAAGGTGAAAGCCGATGAAGCCCGACGATCCGGTGACAAAGACGCGCATGAAACATCCCCCCGACGCGTTCTAACCCGCCCGAGGCCCCGCGGCAAAGCCCCCTGGGCGGGGCTTGCGTTGCACGGGCGCGCGCGGAGGGCTATAGACGCCGCAAAAGCCGCATCCCGCCCGGAGGTCCCATGTCGCACGCCGCCCTCGAAACCGCGATCGAAGCTGCGTGGGAGGTGCGCGAGACGCTGACCTCCGCAACCCGGGGCGAGGCGCGCGACGCCGTCGAGGCGACGCTCGATGCGCTCGATGCCGGCAGGCTGCATTGGCAGCGCCGGCATCGGCTCAGGCGGCTTGGCGACCTCCGGCGGCTCATCCATCGTGGCGCCGATGTCTCCGGCGAGAGA
>JAUREX010000145.1 GCA_030834485.1 Gemmobacter sp. | reverse complement strand
TGCATGTGATCGGAACGACCGGCTTTGAGGCTGCGCATCTTGCGGCCCTCGCGGCGGCCGCGCGCCATGCTGTGATCGTGCGGGCGGGCAACATGTCGCTCGGGGTCAACCTGCTCGCGGGGCTGGTGCGCAAGGTGGCGGGCGCGCTCGGCCCCGAATGGGACATCGAGATCGTCGAGGCCCACCACCGCCTCAAGGTCGATGCGCCCTCGGGCACCGCGCTGATGCTGGGCGAGGCCGCGGCCGAAGGGCGGGGCGTGACGCTGGCCGCGGTCGCCGACCGCGGCCGCGACGGCATCACCGGCGCGCGGCGGGCGGGCGACATCGGCTTTGCCGCGATCCGCGGCGGCGACATCGTGGGCGAGCATGACGTGATCTTTGCCGGCGCGGGTGAGCGGATCGTGCTGCGCCATGTCGCGACCGACCGCGCGATCTTCGCGCGCGGGGCGCTGCGCGCGGCCCAGTGGGGCCTCGGGCAAAAGCCCGGCGCCTATGACATGACCCATGTCCTCGGGATCTGAGATGGCCCTGCATCTGTGGCTGCGCGCCGAGACGCGCCCGACCGAACGGCGCACGCCGCTGATGCCCGAGGGCGCGGCCGCGCTGATCGCGGCCGGCGCGCGCGTCAGCGTCGAGCAAAGCGCGCACCGCTGCGTCCCCGTGGCGCGCTATGCCGAGGCGGGCTGCGCGGTCGTGCCCGAGGGGTCATGGCCCGATGCGCCGGCCGATGCGCTGATCCTCGGGATCAAGGAACTGCCCGAGGGGGCGGGCCCGCTGCGCCACCGCCACGCCTTTTTCGCCCATGCCTTCAAGGGGCAGGCCGGGGCGGGCGCGCTCCTTGCCCGGTTTGCGGCGGGCGGGGGGGTGCTCCATGACCTCGAATACCTCACCGACGCCGAGGGGCGGCGCCTTGTCGCCTTTGGGTATTGGGCGGGGTTTGCGGGTGCTGCGGCCGCGCTCATGGCCTTTGCTGCCGGGCGCGCGGGGGGCATCGCGGGGCCGCTTGCGCCCTTTGCGGGGCGCGAGGCGATGGTCGGGGCGGTGCGCGCGGCCATGGGCGCCGAGCGGCCGCGGGTGCTGGTGATCGGCGCACTCGGGCGCACGGGGCGCGGGGCGGCGGACCTCTGCGCGGCGGCGGGCCTCGAGGTCACGCGCTGGGACATGGCCGAGACCGCCTCGGGCGGCCCCTTCCCCGAGGTGCTCGCGCATGAGGTCATGCTTAACTGCATCGTGGCGGGGCCGGCGACGCCCGTGTTCGTGCCGGAGGATGCGGGCGGGCAGGCGCGCGCGCTGCGCGTCGTGGGCGACATCGCCTGCGACCCCGGCGCGCCCTGGAACCCGATCCGCATCAACGACCGCCTGACCGGCTGGGCGGCACCCGCCCGGCGCGTGCACGACGCCCCGCCCCTCGATGTGGTGGCGATCGACAATCTGCCCTCGCTGCTGCCGGCCGAGGCGAGCGCGGATTTCGCCGCGGGGCTCCTGCCGCTCCTGCAGGGTTTCCCCGACCACCCCGCCTGGGGCCGCGCGCGCGCGAGCTTCGAGGCCGCGCTGCGCGCCGCCTAGCGCCCGACGCCCGTATACTCGACAAAGCCCGCCGCGAGCGCATCGGCGCGGGCATAGACGTTGCGCAGATCGGCCATGCGCGGCACCGCCATCAGCCTCGCGAGGCGGCCGAGGTCGAGGGCGCGGAACTCGTTCCATTCGGTCAGGATGACGATCGCCTCGGCCCCCTGGGCGGCGACGTAGGGGTCGCCCTCCCAGCGCACGCCGGGCAGGAGGGCCTCGCCCTCGCGCCGGCCCTGCGGATCGACGACGACGACCTCGGCCCCCTGCCCCACCAGCGCGGGCACGATGGTCAGCGCCGGTGCCTCGCGCATGTCGTCGGTGTTGGGCTTGAAGGTGACGCCGAGGACCGCGATCCGCCGCCCCGCGAGGCGCCCGCCGCAGAGGTTGGCGATCTTGTCGATCATGCGCCGCTTGACCGCCTCGTTGACCTCGATCACCGCCTCGGTGATGCGCAGCGCCACCCCGTGATCCTGCCCGATGCGGGCAAGCGCGCGCGTGTCCTTGGGAAAGCACGACCCGCCATAGCCGGGGCCTGCATGGAGGAACTTGTTGCCGATCCGCCCGTCGAGGCCGATCCCATGGGCCACCGCCTTCACATCCGCCCCGACGCGCTCGCAAAGGGCCGCGATCTCGTTGATGAAGGTGATCTTGGTCGCGAGAAAGGCGTTCGCGGTGTATTTGATCATCTCGGCCGTCTCGAGGTCGGTCACCACGATCGGGAAATCGCGCAGATAGAGCGGGCGATAGACCTCGGCCATGACGGCGCGCGCGCGGTCGCTGTCCACGCCCACCACGATCCGGTCGGGGCGCATGAAATCGTCGATCGCGGCCCCTTCGCGCAGGAATTCGGGGTTCGAGGCGACCTCGATCTCGGCCGCGGGGTTGGCGCGGCGCAGGGCATCGGCAAGGGCGCGGTTGGTGCCGACCGGGACGGTCGATTTTGTCACCACGACCGCGGGGCCCCTAAGCGCAAGCGCGATCTCTTCGGCGGCGGCAAAGACGTGGCTGAGGTCGGCGTGCCCGTCGCCGCGCCGCGACGGGGTGCCGACGGCGATGAAGACCGCGCGCGCGTCGGCCACGGCGGCCGCAAGGTCGGTTGTGAACCCGAGGCGGCCCGCCGAGATGTTGCGCGCCATCAGCGCCTCGAGGCCCGGCTCGTAGATCGGCACCTCGCCGGCCTGCAGGCGCGCGATCTTGGCCGCGTCGCGGTCGACGCAGACGACCTCATGGCCGAAGTCCGACAGGCACACGCCCGACACGAGGCCGACATAGCCGGTCCCGACCATCGCAATCTTCATCGGAAATCCCCCGCGCGACAATTCCTGCGCGCGGTGATGGACCGCCCCGCGCGCCCTGTCAACGCCGCCCCCTCAGAAGCGCGTCGCGGCATAGGGGGCGGGGTCCGGGGTGCCCGGGCGGCCCGCGATCATGTCCGCGACCAGCCGCGCCGTGACGGGGGCGAGCGTGAGCCCGATATGGCCGTGGCCATAGGCATGGATCACCTCGGCCCCGCCGCGCGAGGGGCCGATCACCGGCAGGCTGTCGGGGATCGAGGGGCGAAAGCCCATCCAGCTGCGGTCGGGCGCGGGCAGGTCGGGAAAGATCGCGCGCACCCCCTCCTCGAGCCGGCGCAGCCGGTGGGGCGAGGGGGGGGCGGCGGTCCCACCAAGCTCGACCGTGCCGGCCGCGCGCAGCCGCCCCGCCATCGGGCAGAGATAGAACCCCCGCGCCGTCGGGCAGGTTGGCCGCGTCAGCCGCGGCGCGGCCATGTCCCATTCGAGGTGATAGCCGCGCTCGGTGTCGAGCGGCACGCGGTCGCCCGCGGCGCGCGCAAGCGCGCGGGAATGCGCGCCGGCCGCGATCACGACCTTGCGCGCGCGCAGCCGCAGCCCCGGCCCGGTCAGCACGACGCCGCCGCCGTCGCGCGCAAGCCCGGTTGCCGCCGCGCGCAGCTGCTGCCCGCCCGCGGCCGTGACGGCGGCCGCGAGGTGCCCGACCATGCGGCCGGGGTCGGCAAGAAAGATCGCATCGGGGAAATAGGCCGCGCCCGCCGCCGGGGGCAGCCCGGGCTCGAGCGCGGCGAGGCGGGCGGCGTCGATGATCTCGACCGAGACGCCCAGCGTGCGGCGAAACGCGAGATCGGCGCGCGCGCCCGCGAGCGCGCGCTCGGTCTCGTAGAAATAGAGGCAGCCGTCGGCGCGGATGAGCTCGGCCCCCCCGATCTCGGCCGCGAGCGCGCGCCACATCGGCCCCGCGCCCGCCGTCAGCGCGGCGATGGCGCGCGCGTTGCGCTCGGCCGCGCGCGGCAGCGACTGAAGCGCGAAGCGCACAAGCCACGGCGCGAGCGCGAAGATCGCCGCGCGCCGGATGGCGAGGGGCGAATCGCGGTCAAAGAGCAGCGAGGGCAGGTTGCGCAGCACATCGGGCGTGCCGACCGGCTGGACGGCGTAATCGGCGATCGTGCCCGCATTGCCATAGGACGCGCCCGAGCCCGGCTCGGCCGGGTCGATCAGCGTGACCTCGCGCCCCTCGGCCAGAAGGCGCTGCGCCACGGCAAGGCCCACGACGCCCGCGCCGATCACGGCGATCTCGGTGTCGTGGCCCCTGCTTTGCCCTGCTGCGGCCAAGGTCAGCCCATGCAGGCCTGAAAGAGCGCGCGGGTGTTTTCGCGCGTCATCCTCACGGGGTTGCCGCCCGCGGTCGGATCCTCGAGCGCCATTTCGGTCAGATGGTCGAGGCGGCCCTCCTCGATCCCCATCGCGGCGAGGTTCGGCGGGATCGCGAACATCGCGCGCAGCTCCATCACGCGCGCCACGAACCCGTCAAAGCCCCCCGCGATGCCGAGATAGGCCGCCGCGCGCGTCAGCCGCTCCTCGACCGCCGGGCGGTTGAAGGCGAGCACCCAGGGCATCACCACGGCATTCGTCGTGCCGTGATGGGTGTTGTAGACCGCGCCGATCGGATGCGAGAGGGCGTGGATCCCGCCGAGCCCCTTCTGGAAGGCGACCGCCCCCATCGCGGCGGCGGCCATCATCTGGGCGCGCGCCTCGATGTCGGTGCCGTCGGCATAGGCGCGCGGCAGATAGTCGTTGACGAGCCGCATCCCCTCGAGCGCGATGCCCTGGCTCAGCGGGTGGAAGTAGGTGCTCGAATAGGCCTCGAGGCAATGGGCGAAGGCGTCCATGCCCGTGCCGGCGGTGATGGCCCTGGGCATCCCGACCGTTAGCTCGGGGTCGCAGATCGTGACCGTGGGCATCAGGCGGGGGTGGAAGATGATCTTCTTGACATGCGTCGCGGAATTGGTGAGCACGCCCGCCCGCCCGACCTCGGAGCCGGTGCCGGCGGTCGTGGGCACGGCGATGATCGGGGCGATCCGGCCGGCGTCGGCGCGCGTCCACCAGTCGCCGACATCCTCGAGATCCCACACGGGGATCGTCTGGCCGACCATGAGCGCGATCATCTTGCCCAGATCGAGCGCCGAGCCCCCGCCGAAGCAGATGACGCCGTCATGCCCGCCGTCGCGATAGGCCGCGATCCCGGCCTGCATGTTGAGGTCGGTGGGGTTCGGATCGACCCCCGAGAACATCGCCCGCCCGAGCCCGCCCGCCTCGAGCACCTCGAGCGCGCGCGCGGTGATCGGCAGCGCCGCGAGGCCGCGGTCGGTGACCAGAAGCGGCCGGCGGATGCCCGCGGCCTTGCAGTGATCGGCAAGCTCGGCGATCCGGCCGGCGCCGAACTTCACCGCGGTGGGGTAGGACCAGTTGGCCTTGGGCGAGGTCATTTTGTCACCTTCTTGAGATGGTAGGATTTCGGCCGCGTGACCGACAGATAACCCAGCGCCGACAGGCTGCCGCCCCGGCCGGTATCCTTGCACCCCGTCCAGCAGAGCGCG
This sequence comes from Gemmobacter sp., assembly GCA_030834485.1. Classification (GTDB taxonomy): domain Bacteria; phylum Pseudomonadota; class Alphaproteobacteria; order Rhodobacterales; family Rhodobacteraceae; genus JAUREX01. The sequence goes on along the minus strand of JAUREX010000145.1, from coordinate 849 downwards.
GGGTCGAGATAGTCGCAGCGGTTCATGAAGACGGTCCCCGTCTCGATCCGCGCGCCGATCTGTGCGGCAGCGGCGGCGTCCCCGGTCCATAGGCTGGCGGTCAGGCCGTAGGGGCTGTCGTTCATGAGCGCGATCGCCTCGTCGTCGCCGCTGACGGGCATGATGCCGACGACGGGGCCGAAGGTTTCCTCGCGCATCACGCGCATCCGGTGGTCGACATTCACGAGCACCTGCGGCGTGACATAGGCGCCGCCGTCGTCGGCCGGAAAGCGCGCGGGGTCGATCAGCGCCTGCGCCCCGGCCGCGCGCGCCTCGGCCACATGTTCGCGCACCAGCGCGGCAAAGCGGCGGTGCGCCATGGGCCCGAGCGTCGTCGCCTGATCGAGCGGGTTGCCGAGCCGCTGGCCCTCGACCCAGGCGACGGCGCGGTCGACGAAGCCCTGATAGAGGCTCTGGTGGACATAGATGCGCTCGATCCCGCAGCAGCACTGGCCGGCGTTGAAGATCGCGCCATCCATCAGGCTGTCGACCGCCGCATCGAGGTCGGCATCGGCACGCACATAGCCCGGGTCCTTGCCGCCGAGCTCGAGCCCGAGCGGCGTGAAGGTGCCAGCGGCGGCCTTCTCGATCGCACGACCGCCCGCGACCGAGCCGGTGAAGTTCACGAAATCGAAGGCGCGCGCGGCGATGAGGGCCTCGGTCGTGGGATGGTCTAGCACGACGTTCTGGAATACCTCGGCCGGCACGCCCGCGGCATGGAACGCCTCGGCGAGCCTTTCGCCCGCCAGCAGCGTCTGCGAGGAATGCTTGAGCACGACCGCGTTGCCCGCGATCAGCGCCGGCGCGATC
>JAUREX010000144.1 GCA_030834485.1 Gemmobacter sp. | reverse complement strand
GATCGGGGCGGTCGAGCTTTTCAACCACCTGCCCACGGGGCGCAGCTTTCACCGCTATCTCAACCCCGACCGCGCCATGCCGATAGAGGCCTTCGAGGTCCACGGCCTCGGCGACGATTTCCTGCGCGACAAGCCGCGCTTTGCCGAGATCGCCGCCGAATTCCTCTCCTTCATCGAGGGCGCGCGCCTCGTCATCCACAACGCCGCCTTCGATCTGCGCTTTCTTAATGCCGAATTGCGCGCCCATGGGCTCGCCCCGTTGCCCGACGGCATCGCGCTCGACACGCTCATGATGGCGCGCGCCCGCTTCCCGGGGGCGCCCGCCAGCCTCGATGCGCTCTGCCGCCGCTTCGGGGTCGATCTCTCGGCGCGCACGCGCCACGGCGCGCTTCTCGACTGCGAGCTTCTGGCCGAGGTCTATCTGGAACTGACGGGCGGGCGGCAGCCCGACTTCGCGCTGGCCGCCCCCGCCGCGGCCGATGGGCCGCGCGGCGGACCAGCCGCCCCCGCCCCCGAGGACTGGCGCCCCGGCCCCCGTCCCCGCCCGCTCGCGCCCCGGCTGACCGAGGCCGAGCGCGCCGCCCACGCCGAGATGGTCGCAAGCCTCGGCGAGGGCGCGCTCTGGCGCCGCTACGCCGAGGGCTGAGCCCCGCCCAGCGTCACCCCGGCCGCCGCCGCGCTCGCGGCATCGCGCTCGGCCCGCTCGCGCAGCCGGCGTGCGATCTCGCGCCGATAGAGCGCCACGAAATCGATCGTCGCCACATTGAGTTGCGGAAAACCGCCCTCGCGCGTCAGCGTCGAGACGATCTGGCGCACGAAGGGGAACATCAGCCGCGGCCCCTCGATCATCAGGAAGGGGTGAAGCTGGTCCTCGGGGCAGCCGCTCACCGCCACAAGGCCCGCATAGTCGAGCTCGACCACGAAGATCGTCTCGCCCGAGCCGCTGTCCTTCGAGATGATCTTGTATTTCTGGATGATCTCGAAATTCGCGGCCTCGGGCCGCTTGCGCACATCGAGCGCCACCTGAACCTCGACCGCCGGCGTCACATCGCCCGAATAGCGGCCCTTCTGCGCCAGCGCATTCTCGAAAGAGACATCACGCACGCATTGGGTCAGGATGTCCATCCGCGGCTGGATCGGCTCGCCCGCGGTCTGCGGCTCGGGTCGCGCGTCGGATGTGGGGGTTTCGGGATCGGTCATCATCGCCTCCGACGTCGGTCATGAAATCGCGTCACCCCTACCATCCCCGGGGGCGCCCCTCAATCCCCGGAACGCGCCGCGCCCCTCGCGCCGCGCGCAGAGTGGACAGAAGCCGCCGCGCACCCTAGATACCGCCCATCCGCATCACGGGTCTGCCCGACGCACAGGGAACGCCATGAACTCGTCGCTCATCCAGTTGCTCGTCCTCGCCGGGATCGCGATCTTCCTGATCCTGCGCCTGCGCAAGGTCCTCGGCACGCGCGACGGCTTCGAGGCCCCGCCCGCCCCCGCCCCGATCGAGGCCCGCCCCCGCCGGCGCGAGTTCGAGGTGATCGAGGGCGGCCCGGACCGCGACATCACCGACCATGTGGCCGAAGGCAGCGACGCCGCGCGCGCGCTGGCCGCCATGAAAACGGTTGAGCCCGCCTTCGCGGTGGGCGAGTTCCTCCATGGCGCGCGCGGCGCCTACGAGATGATCCTGATGGCCTTCGAGAAGGGCGATCTCGACCCCGTGCTGCCGTTCCTCTCGCCCGAGGTCTACCAGAGCTTCGCCGAGGTCATCGACCGCCGCCAGAGCGAGGGGCTGACGGTCGAGGCGCATTTCGTGGGCCTGCGCGAGCTTGCGCTCCAGGATGCCGACTTCGACCGCGACACGCGCGAGGCCAATCTCTCGGTCCGGTTCGTCGGCGAACTCACCTCGGTCGCGCGCAACGCGGCGGGAGAGATCGTCGAAGGCAGCCCGACCGAGGTCCGCCGCCAGCGCGACGTCTGGATCTTCACCCGCCGCATGGGCGACAAGGATCCCAACTGGCAACTGACCGCCACCTCGGAATGACGCGCCGATGAAGGCGCGATCGGGCGCGACAGGCGGGCACGACGCTCGCGGTTCCGCGGGCCCGCCCCGCCCCGCCCGCCGCCGTCGCCTCGACCCCGAGGAGGAAGCGCTCTGGAAGGCGGTCGCGCGCAGCGCCCGACCGCTCCATCCATCCCGGCCGGAGCCCGCGCCGCCCGAGGCGCTGCCCGTCGCGCAGCCGGCGCGCCCCGACACACCGGCGCGCAGCCCCGTTCCCGCCCCGATCGCGCCCTTTCGCATCGGCGCGGCCGCCCGGCCCGCCGCCGCCCCGCCCCAGCCGCCCGCCCCCGAGGGCCCGCCCGCGCTCGAACCCCGCGCGGTCGAGCGCCTGCGCCGCGGCAAGGCCCGCCCCGAGGCGCGCATCGACCTCCACGGCCTCACCCTCGCCGAGGCCCATCCCGCGCTCACTTCCTTCCTGATCGGCGCGCATGGCCGGGGCCTGCGCGTCGTCCTCGTCATCACCGGCAAGGGGCGCGAGAGGGACGAGGGCGGGCCGATCCCCATCCCCCGCGGCATCCTGCGCCAGCATCTGCCGCGCTGGCTCGCGCAGCCGCCGCTCGCGCGCATCGTGCAAGGCGCGATCCCCTCGCATCACCGCGACGGCGGCGAGGGGGCGTGGTATGTCTGCCTGCGCCGAGCCCGCGGATCCTAGAGAACGTAGCGGCTGAGGTCGGCCGAGCGCGCGAGATCGCCCAGATGCGCCTCGACATGGGCCGCATCGATCACCACCCGCGCGCCCGCCCGCTCGGGCGCCTCGAACGACAGATCCTCGAAGATCCGCTCCATCACCGTGTGCAGGCGCCGCGCGCCGATGTTCTCGACGCTGCGGTTGACCTCGGCGGCGATGCGCGCGACCGCCGCGATCCCGTCCTCGGCAAAGACGACCTCGACCCCTTCGGTCGCCATCAGCCCGGCATACTGGCGCGTCAGCGCATTCTCGGTCTCGGTCAGGATGCGCGCGAAATCGCCCTCGGTCAGGGGCTTGAGTTCTACCCGGATCGGCAGCCGCCCCTGCAATTCCGGCAGCAGGTCCGAGGGCCGCGCGATGTGAAACGCCCCCGAGGCGATGAAGAGGATGTGGTCGGTGCGCACCGCGCCATGCTTGGTCGACACACTCGTGCCCTCGATCAGCGGCAGCAGATCGCGCTGCACCCCCTCGCGGCTCACATCGGCGCCGCGCGTCTCGGCGCGCGCGCAGACCTTGTCGATCTCGTCGATGAAGACGATCCCGTCCTCCTGCACCGCGCGCAGCGCCTCGCGCTTGATCGCCTCGTCATCAAGAAGCTTGTCGGCCTCCTCGCCGAGCAGCACCTGATGGCTCTCGGCCACGCTCATCCGCCGGCGCGTGCGCCGCCCGCCAAAGGCGCGGCCCAGAAGGTCGCCGAGGTTCACCGCCCCCATGCCGCCCATCTGCCCGGGCAGGTCGAGCCCCCCGAGCGGGTTGGCGCTGTCGGCGACCTCGATCTCGATCATCGTTGCGTCGAGTTCCCCGCGCTTGAGCTTGCCGCGGAACATCTCGCGCGTCTGCTCGCGCGCATCGGGCCCGGCAAGCGCTGCGATCACCCGGTCCTCGGCGGCGCGATGGGCGCTTTCGCGCACCTCCTCGCGCATCCGCGCGCGGGTCTCGATCATCGCGGCATCGACCAGATCGCGGATGATGCTGTCGACGTCGCGCCCGACATAGCCGACCTCGGTGAACTTCGTCGCCTCGACCTTGAGGAAGGGGGCGCGCGCCAGTTTCGCGAGGCGGCGCGAGATCTCAGTCTTGCCGACCCCGGTCGGGCCGATCATCAGGATGTTCTTGGGATAGACCTCCTCGCGTAGCCCCTCGGGCAGGCGCCGCCGCCGCCAGCGGTTGCGCAGCGCCACCGCCACCGCCCGCTTGGCCTCGGCCTGGCCGACGATGAAGCGGTCGAGCTCGGCCACGATCTCGCGCGGGGTCAGGTCGGTCATCGGCGGATCCTCGCGCTCAGTCCCGGCCGATCGTCTCGACCGTCAGGTTGCCGTTCGTGTAGACGCAGATGTCGGCCGCGATCGCCATTGCCTTGCGCGCGATCGTCTCGGCGTCGGCGTCGGTCTCCATCAGGCCGCGGGCGGCCGCAAGCGCATACATCCCGCCCGAGCCGATCGCGGCCGCGTCATGCTCGGGCTCGAGCACATCGCCCGCCCCCGTCACGACAAAAAGCCCCGCCCCGTCGGTGACGATCAGCATCGCCTCGAGCTTTTGGAGATAGCGGTCGGTGCGCCAGTCCTTGGCAAGCTCGACGCAGGCCCGCCCGATCTGGCCCGGCATCGCCTCGAGCTTCTTCTCGAGCCGCTCGAGCAGGGTGAAGGCGTCGGCGGTTGAGCCCGCAAACCCCACCACCGCCGCATGCCCGCCCGGCGCGATGCGGCGCACCTTGCGCGCCGTGCCCTTGATGACGGTCTGCCCGAGGCTCACCTGCCCGTCGCCCGCGACGACGACCCGCCCGCCCCGCCGCACGGCAAGGATCGTGGTGCCGTGCCAGCCCGGCGCGCCGCCCTCGGCCATCCGCAAGCCCCCGCCCACGCTCCCGAAATCAGAGCGCGCTGTTGATCCAGCTCTGCAGCGCCGCCTTGGGCGCGGCGCCGATCTTGTTCGACACCACCTGCCCGTCCTTGAAGAGGAACAGCGCAGGAATGCCCCGCACGCCCAGTTGCGCGGGCGAGGCCGGGTTGTCGTCGACATTGACCTTCACGATCTTCACCCGGCCCGCATATTCGGCCGAAAGCTCCTCGAGCGCCGGGCCGATCATCCGGCAGGGCCCGCACCATTCGGCCCAGAAGTCGACGACGACCGGGATCGGCGAGTTGCGCACCTCGGCGTCGAAGGTCGCATCGGTGACGGGCTTGGTTGCCATGACATATCTCCATCGGCGAATGTGTTGCCCCAAGCTAAGGATCGCCCCCCCCGGCGTCAAGGTCGCCCGATCCCGCGCCCAACCCGACCGCCGCCCCCGCAAGGTCGAGCGCGGCCGGATCGAGCGTCATCAGCGTGCCATTCGCCGTCCATAGGATCGCGACATCGACCGCCCGGCCCGGCAGGATCGCGCGCAGCGCATGGCGATAGGCCGCCATCTGCCGCATCAGCCCCTCGGGCACCGCCGCCGCATCGGCCGGCACGAGGCGGTTCGTCTTGTAGTCGATCGCGAGCGCGCGCGCGTCGGTCAGGATCAGCCGGTCGATGATCCCCATCAGCGGCGCGCCCCCCGCCGCCGCATCCGGCCCCGGCGCACTGAGGGCGACCTCGCGCAGCACCTGCGCGCCCGGCCCAGGCCGAAAGACCGCGCCGAGGTGCGCCGCCGCGATCAGCCCCGCGGCCTGCGCCAGCGCCGGTTCGCGCAACGCCGGATCCGGCACGAGGCGTGCGGCGGCCGCGGCGCGATCCCCCTCGGGCAAATCGGGCAGATGTTCGAGCAAGAGGTGCAGCGCGCTGCCATAGGCCATCGCGGCCGCACTTTCGGACGGGTCGGCCTCGGCCTCGGCCATGACCTTCGCGCCCCCGAGGCTTGTAGGCGTGATCCAGTCGGGCGCGCGATCCTCGCGCGCCACCCCCGCCCCGACCCAGTCGGGCAGGTCCGCGCGCCCCACCGCCCCGTCGGCCGCAGCACCCGCCGGCGCCGGATCGGGCCACTCCCCGACCGAGAGCCTCAGCCCCTCGCCTGTCGGCATCGCGCAGGGCTGCGCGCCGGCGCGCCCGAGGCCCTCGGCCACCAGCGCGTGCCAGTCGGGCGGGCCCTTGGCCTCGCCCGGCGCCGCGACGACAAGCCAGGCCGAGGCCCGCGTCATCGCCACATAAAGAAGCCGCAGCCGTTCGGCCTCGGCCCGCTCCTGCGCCTGCCCGACCGCATCCTCAAGCAGGGCGGGGCGTTCGGACTTCACCGCCGCGCGGCGCAGCGGCGGGGTGCCCTCGGGCAGCACGATCTCGTCGCGGTCGTTGTTCTGGTGGCGCCCGCAATCGGGCAGGATCACGAGCGGCGCCTCGAGGCCCTTTGCCCCGTGCACCGTCATCACCCGGATGCGCCGCTCGGCCGCGTCGGTCTGGCGGCGGACCTCGAAATCCTCATCCTCGATCCAGTCGAGAAATCCGGTGAGCGAGGGCACCGACGCGCGCTCATAGGCCAGCGCCTGCGCCAGAAGCTGGTCGATCCCGTCCTCGGCCTCGGGCCCGAGCCGCCCGAGCAGGCGGAGCCGCCCGTCGTGGCGCGTCAGCACGCGGTCAAGCAGTTCGAACGGCCGGAGGAAATCGGCGCT
>JAUREX010000143.1 GCA_030834485.1 Gemmobacter sp. | reverse complement strand
GTGCCCGCCTCGAACTGCGCCGGGATGATCTGGCGCGTGGTCGGGATCTGGGCGATCACCGACTGGAAGCGGTTGAAGAAGATGGTGGCGACATCGAACTCGCCCCGGTCGAAGCGGCCGAGCACGTCGCGCGCGATCTCCTCGGCATTGGCATAGCCGATGCGGCGGACCTCCGAGAGGTCAACATGCCCGACAAAGAGCGAGGCAAGGTCGCGCTTGAGCTGCTCGCGCCCCTTCTTGCCGACGGTCAGGATCTTCACCGTCCGCCCGAGGCCCTGCAGCCGCGTCGCCTCGGCCCGCGCCATCCGCACGATCGAGGAGTTGAAGGCCCCGCAGAGCCCCCGCTCGGACGTCATCACGACGAGGAGGTGGACCTTGTCGCTGCCCGTTCCGGCCAGCAGGCGCGGCGCGCTGTCCGATCCGCCGACCGATGCGGCAAGGCCCCCGATCACCGCCGCCATGCGCTCGGCATAGGGCCGGGCAGCTTCGGCAGCCGTCTGCGCGCGGCGCAATTTCGCCGCGGCGACCATCTGCATCGCCTTGGTGATCTTGCGCGTGTTCTTGACGCTGCCGATCCGGTTCTTGAGATCCTTGAGGCTTGGCATCTGCCCGTTCCCTGCCCCGGCCTCAGGCGAAGTCTTTGGCGAAGGCGGAGATGGCGGCGCGGATCTTGTCCTCGAGCTCGCCCTCCACCTTGCGGTCGTTCTTCGTGATGTCGGCCAGAAGATCGGCGCATTTGCCGCGCAGATGCGCCAGCAGCCCCGCCTCGAAGCGCCCGACTTCCTTGACCGGCACCTTGTCGAGGAAGCCCTGCGTGCCCGCGAAGATGATGCACACGATCTCGGCGTTGGTGAGCGGCGCATATTGCGACTGCTTCATGAGTTCGGTGAGACGCGCGCCGCGGTTCAAGAGTTTCTGCGTCGCGGCGTCGAGGTCCGAGCCAAACTGCGCGAATGCCGCCATTTCGCGATACTGCGCAAGCTCGAGCTTCACGGGGCCCGCGACCGACTTCATCGCGTTGGTCTGCGCCGAGGAGCCCACGCGCGAGACCGACAGGCCCGTGTTCACCGCCGGGCGAACGCCCTGATAGAAAAGCTCGGTCTCGAGGAAGATCTGCCCGTCGGTGATCGAGATCACGTTCGTCGGGATATAGGCCGACACGTCGCCCGCCTGCGTCTCGATGATCGGCAGCGCGGTCAGCGACCCCGCCCCGAAATCCTCGTTGAGCTTCGCCGAACGCTCGAGCAGGCGCGAGTGCAGATAGAACACGTCGCCCGGATAGGCCTCGCGCCCCGGCGGGCGGCGCAGCAGGAGCGACATCTGACGATAGGCGACCGCCTGCTTGGAGAGGTCATCATAGATGATGAGCGCGTGGCGGCCATTGTCGCGGAAGAATTCCGCCATCGCGGTCGCCGAATAGGGGGCGAGGAACTGCATCGGCGCGGGGTCCGAGGCGGTCGCGGCGACGACGATCGTATAGGCGATCGCGCCCGTCTCCTCGAGCTTCTTGACGAGTTGGGCAACGGTCGAGCGCTTCTGCCCAACGGCGACATAGATGCAGTAGAGCTTTTTCGATTCGTCGCTGCCCGCGGCCTCGTTGTAGCTCTTCTGGTTGAGGATCGTATCGAGCGCCACCGCCGTCTTGCCGGTCTGGCGGTCGCCGATGATGAGTTCGCGCTGACCGCGCCCGATCGGGATCATGGCGTCGACGGCCTTGAGGCCGGTGGCCATCGGCTCGTGGACCGACTTGCGCGGGATGATCCCCGGCGCCTTAACATCCGCGACGCGCCGCTCGGTCGCGGCGATCGGGCCCTTGCCGTCGATGGGGTTGCCGAGCGCATCGACCACGCGACCCAGGAGCGCATCGCCCGCCGGCACGTCCACGATCGACTTCGTGCGCTTGACGGTGTCGCCTTCCTTGATGTCGCGGTCGTCGCCGAAGATCACGATGCCGACGTTGTCGGTCTCGAGGTTCAGCGCCATGCCGCGGATGCCGCCCGGAAACTCGACCATCTCGCCCGCCTGGACGTTGTCGAGGCCGTAGACGCGCGCGATCCCGTCCCCGACCGACAGCACGCGGCCAACCTCGGCCACCTGCGCATCCTTGCCGAAGTTCTTTATCTGCTCCTTGAGGATGGCCGAGATCTCGGCAGCCTGGATTCCCATTATCCGACCTCTTTCATGGCGTTCTGGAGTGCGGCGAGCTTCGAGCGGATCGAGGTGTCGATCATCGTCGAGCCCACCTTGACGACGAGCCCGCCGATGAGTGCCTCATCGACGGTCACGCTGAGTTTCACGGTCTTGCCCACTTTCGACTTGATCGCAGCGGCAAGCGCCTTGGACTGGGCGGCCGACAGCTTGGTCGCGCTCGCGACCTCGGCCGTGACCTCGTTCTTGGCGGCGGCGATGCGCGCGCGCAGATCGCCGAGGAGCTGCGGCAGCACAAAGAGGCGCCGCTTGGCCGCCATCAGCGCGAGGGTCGAAAGGAAGAGTTCCGACAATCCGAGCGCGCGCGCCACCGCCCCGATCGCAGCGCCCTGCTCGGCGCGATTGATGATCGGCGAGGCGATCATGGCCTGCAGGTCGCGGCTCTGGCCAAGAGCGGCCGCCATCGTCTCGACATCGCCCTCGAGCGCGGCGAGCGTGCCGGACTCCTGCGAGAGATCAAAGAGCGCAGCCGCGTAGCGGCCAGCTATGCCCGAAGAGATCGAGACCGATTCCGCCACCTTCAACCCCTGCTTGCGAGGCGCGTTGCCATATGAGGCGGGCGCACCGCTATTGGTCAGCATCCGCCTTCTGACGGGCCGAGAGATCTCTAGCAGAGGCGCCCAAATGCCGCAACGGGGATTGCGGCAGCTTCGGGGCGGAAAAATCAGCAAGATACCACCGTGCCCGCGGGGGGCGCGCAATTGCCGCAGCGCCGCGACGCCCTCAGGCGGGCTGGCCGGCCCCCTGCCCCGCCGGCGCGAGGCCTGGGATGAGGGCGCGCACCCGTGCCTGCCCCGTGCGACGGCGCGGCGCGAGGACCTGCTTGGTCACTTCCGCCATCAGCACCCCGCCGCCGCGCCAGGGCAGAAGCCGCGCCCCCGCACGCTCCCACAGATCGGCCGAGCGCAGCCAGAAGGCGCGCGGCGAGGGCGGCGCATAGAGCGCCGACGAGAGCCGCTCGACGCTGAAATCGTGGCGGTGAAGCTGCGCCTCGAGCTGGCGCGCGCTGTAGGGCCGGCCGAAGCCAAAGGGCGTCGCATCGCTGCGCGACCAGATGCCGGCGCGGTTGGGCACGATGAACATCGCCCTCCCGCCGGGCGCGAGCACGCGCCAGGCCTCGTCGAGCACCGCGTCGGGGTTCTCGGATGTCTCGAGCCCGTGCATGACCACGAGCCGGTCGACGCATTCGCCCTGCAGCGGCCAGAGCGTCTCCTCGCAGAGGACCGCGACATTGGCCTGCCCCGGCGGCCAGGCCATCACCCCCTGCTGGGCGGGCATGAGGGCGATGACGCGCGCCTCGGCCTCGAGCCATGGCCGGAGCAAGGGCACCGCAAAGCCGAAGCCCGCGACGCAGAGCCCGGGATCGGGCGGCCAGAGCGCGACCAGCCGGTCGCGGATCGCCAGCTGCGCGACGCGCCCCAGCCGGGTGCGATAGTAAAAGCCGCGCAGGTCGAGCACATCGAGATGCATTGCATTGCGCCCCCCTCGCGGGCGATGCTGCCCCCCGGGCACGAGCCTTGGCAAGAGCGGAGCGCAAGCATGACCATGAACACGAGCGCGCGCGTCGTCGCGATCCCCTGCTTGCGCGACAATTTCGCCTTTCTCCTGATCGCGGGGCGCGCGGCCGCGCTCATCGACGTGCCCGAGGCGGCGCCGATCCTCGACGCGATCCGGGCCGAGGGCGTCACGCTCGGCATGGTCGTGCTGACGCATCACCACGACGATCATGTGCAGGGCCTCGGCGACCTGCTGCGCGGCCTCGGGGACGCGGAAGATGGGCGCCCCGTCGTGATGGGGGCCGCGGCCGATCGCCACCGCCTGCCGCCGCTCGACCGCGCGCTGGTGCCGGGCGAGCGGCAGACGCTCGCGGGGCTCGGGGCCGAGGTGATCGACGCGCCCGGCCACACGGTCGGGCATATCGCGATCCATGTGCCAGAGGCGGCGGCGCTCTTTTCCGGCGACAGCCTGATGGCGATGGGGTGCGGGCGCCTCTTCGAGGGGACGGCCGCGCAGATGTGGGCGACGCTTGCGCGCCTCGCGAGCCTGCCGCCCGAGACGCGCGTCTGGTCGGGGCACGACTACATCGCGGGCAACGCGGCCTTTGCGTTCCACGCAGAGCCGGGCAACGAGGCGGCGCTCAGGCGCGCGACGCTCCACCGGCTGCAGGGGGGGACGGATGAGCTTTTCGTGACGCTCGCGCAGGAACGCGCGACGAACCCCTTCCTGCGCCCCGACAGCCCCGCAATCCGCGCCGGCCTCGGCCCCGACTTCGCCGGCGCGGGCGATGCAGAGGTATTTGCCGCGCTGCGCCGCGCCAAGGACAGTTTCCGCCCTCAGGGCACGCAACCGTGACGCTTTTTTCATCCCCCGCATCACATTTGCAGGGTTTGTGGAAAAAGGGCTTGAAGCGAGCCGAAGAAAGTCGATCTTAGGGGCATGCAGGCATCGGGCGCGCGGCCCTCGGTCCCGCCCCGGCAACGCGAGGAGCGACAAGGTGCCGTCCTTCACGACAACCCTTGAAAAGGCCATCCACGGCGCGCTGGCACACGCCAACGCACGCCGCCACGAACTCGCGACGCTCGAACACCTCCTGCTCGCGCTCATCGATGAGCCCGATGCGGCCAAGGTGATGCAGGCGTGCTCGGTCGACCTCGAGGAGCTGCGCCGCACGCTGGTCGAGTTCATCGAGGACGACCTCTCGAGCCTCATCACCGAGGTCGAGGGCTCCGAGGCGGTGCCGACGGCGGCCTTTCAGCGCGTGATCCAGCGCGCCGCGATCCATGTCCAGAGCTCGGGGCGCACCGAGGTGACGGGGGCGAATGTCCTCGTCGCGATCTTCGCCGAGCGCGAATCGAACGCGGCCTATTTCCTGCAGGAACAGGACATGACGCGCTATGATGCGGTGAACTTCATCGCCCATGGCGTCGCCAAGAACCCCGCCTTTGGCGAGACGCGCCCCGTGACCGGCGCCGAGGAGGCGCAGGAGACGCCCAAGGCCGAGGCGGGCGAGGCGAAGGAATCGGCGCTCTCGAAATTCTGCGTCGACCTCAACACCAAGGCGCGCAAGGGCGACGTCGACCCGCTGATCGGCCGCGAACCCGAGGTCGAGCGCTGCATCCAGGTCCTGTGCCGGCGGCGCAAGAACAACCCTCTCCTGGTCGGCGATCCGGGCGTGGGCAAGACCGCCATCGCCGAGGGGCTTGCGCTGAAGATCACGCGGGGCGAGACGCCCGAGGTCCTCGCGGGCTCGACGATCTATTCGCTCGACATGGGGGCGCTTCTGGCCGGCACGCGCTATCGCGGCGATTTCGAGGAGCGGCTGAAGGCCGTGGTGAAGGAGCTCGAGGATCACCCCGACGCGATCCTTTTCATCGACGAGATCCACACCGTGATCGGGGCGGGCGCGACCTCGGGCGGCGCGATGGATGCGTCGAACCTCCTCAAGCCCGCGCTGCAGGGCGGCAAGCTGCGCTGCATGGGCTCGACCACCTACAAGGAATTCCGCCAGCATTTCGAGAAGGACCGCGCGCTCTCGCGCCGCTTCCAGAAGATCGACGTGAACGAGCCCTCGGTCGAGGATTCGGTCAAGATCCTCATGGGCCTCAAGCCCTATTTCGAAAAGCACCACGACCTGCGCTATACGGCCGAGGCGATCCGCTCGGCGGTCGAGCTTTCGGCGCGCTACATCCACGACCGCAAGCTGCCCGACAAGGCGATCGACGTGATCGACGAGGCGGGCGCGGCCCAGCACCTCGTCGCGGAATCGAAGCGCCGCAAGACGATCGGCCCCAAGGACATCGAGGCGGTCGTCGCCAAGATCGCGCGCATCCCGCCCAAGAACGTCTCGAAGGACGATGCCGAGGTGCTGCGCGATCTCGAGAAATCGCTCAAGCGCGTCGTCTTCGGCCAGAACGCCGCGATCGACGCGCTCTCCTCGGCGATCAAGCTTGCGCGTGCGGGCCTGCGCGAGCCCGAAAAGCCCATCGGCAACTATCTTTTTGCCGGGCCGACCGGGGTCGGCAAGACCGAAGTCGCCAAGCAGCTTGCCGCGACGCTCGGGGTCGAGCTTTTGCGCTTCGACATGTCGGAATACATGGAAGCCCACGCCGTCTCACGTTTGGTCGGCGCACCTCCGGGCTACGTGGGGTTTGACCAGGGCGGCTTGTTGACCGAAGCGGTCACCCGCAATCCGCACGCCGTGCTGCTGCTGGA
>JAUREX010000142.1 GCA_030834485.1 Gemmobacter sp. | reverse complement strand
ATCGCGTCGGTCAGGCTTGGCAGGGGGGAGGTTCGGGCCATGGATCAGCAATGTTCGGGCGCTTGCGCGATAATGCCGGCGACCTTCGCAGCCATCGCGACGCGTTGCAAGCGGACGCGCGCTTCGCTATGGCCCGACGATCACCAAGGGGGCGCGCGATGGCCGAGGGGCGCAAGGCATTCGTCAAGACCTACGGCTGCCAGATGAACGTCTATGATTCCGAGCGCATGGCTGAGGCGCTCGCGGCGCAGGGTTATGGCGCGGCCGAGCGCGCCGAGGATGCCGACCTCGTCATCCTCAACACCTGCCACATCCGCGAGAAGGCGGCCGAAAAGGTCTATTCCGACATCGGCCGGCTGCGCCCGCTCAAGGCCGAGCGTCCCGATCTGCGCATCGCGGTCGCGGGCTGCGTGGCGCAGGCCGAAGGCGCCGAGATCCTCGCGCGCACGCCGCTTGTCGATCTGGTCGTGGGGCCGCAGGCCTATCACCGCCTGCCCGACCTTTTGCGCCGGGCCGAGGCGGGCGAGCGCCCGGTCGATACCGAGTTTCCGGCCGAGGACAAGTTCGACCACCTGCCGCAGGGGCGCGCGCGCGCCGCGCCCTCGGCCTTCCTGACGGTGCAGGAGGGGTGCGACAAGTTCTGCACCTTCTGCGTCGTCCCCTATACCCGCGGCGCCGAGCAGAGCCGCCCGCCCGCCCGCATCCTCGCCGAGGCCGAGGCGCTGGTGCGCCGGGGCGTGCGCGAGATCACGCTGCTTGGCCAGAACGTCAACGCCTATCACGGCGCGGACGGCGGCGCGGACTGGAGCCTCGCGCGCCTCATCCGCGCGCTCGCAGGGATCGAGGGGCTCGCGCGGATCCGCTACACCACCTCGCACCCCTGCGACATGGCCGAGGACCTCATCGCCGCCCATGCCGAGGTGCCCGCCCTGATGCCCTGGGTGCATCTGCCGGTGCAGTCGGGATCGGACGTCATTCTGGCGCGGATGAACCGCCAGCACCGGGCCGACGATTACCTGCGCATCGTCGAGCGGCTGCGCGCCGCGCGCCCCGACCTCGCTTTGTCGTCCGACTTTATCGTCGGTCATCCGGGAGAGACCGAGGCCGATTTCGCCGACACGCTGGCGCTGATCGGGCGGTGGGCTATGCCTCGGCCTATTCCTTCCGCTACTCGCCCCGCCCCGGCACGCCCGCGGCCGAGCGCGCGCAAGTCGATCAGGCCGAGGCCGAGGCCCGCCTGCAAGAGGTGCAGGCCCTCATCGACGCCCAGCAGCGTGCCGCGCTTGCGGCGATGGTCGGGCGGACGGTCGAGGTGCTCTATGAACGCCCGGGCCGGATCGCCGGCCAGTGGGCGGGCAAGTCCGAGCATCTGCACGCGGTCCATGTCGCCGACCCCGCCGGCCAACCCGGCGAGATTGCGCGCGTGCGCATCCTGCGCGCCGAGCCCCATTCGCTGGCCGCCGAGCGGATCGGCTGATTTCCGCCCGCATCGTCGCGAAATCGTGCATTTCATGCGGCAACGTCGGGGAAGCCGACAGAATCGCTTGCCAAGCCGGTCCGGTGGCCGCAAGTTATCCACAAGTCCCGCCAGCAGAAGGGCACCCCTTGGGCTTCAGCGCGCCGACCACCCCGCCCGCCGCCTCGGTTGCGTCCGAGACACATCTCGAATTCGACGACAACCGGCTGCTCATCGACCTGTGCGGCCAGTTCGACCGCAACCTCGCCCGGATCGAGCATCAGACCGACGCCCGCATCCTGCGGCGCGGCAATCATCTGACGCTCATCGGCGAGGCGCGCGCCCGCGACCGCGCGGCGGCCGTGCTCGAGGGGCTCTATGCGCGCCTCGTCTCGGGCCGTCCGGTCGGGCCGGCCGATGTCGAGGCGGCGCTGCGCGGCGCGCAGGCGCCCGCGGGCGACCAGCTCGAGATGTTCGGCGCCACCCCGCCCGAGCTGCGCACCCTGCGCAAGCCCGTCGAGCCCCGCACCGCCGCGCAGAAGGCCTATGTCGAGGCGCTCCTTACCCATGAACTCGCCTTCGGCATCGGCCCCGCCGGCACCGGCAAGACCTATCTGGCGGTCGCCGTCGGCGTCAGCCTCTTTCTCGCGGGCGAGGTCGAGCGGATCGTGCTCTCGCGCCCGGCGGTCGAGGCCGGCGAGCGGCTGGGCTTCCTGCCCGGCGACATGCGCGAAAAGATCGACCCCTACATGCAGCCGCTCTATGACGCGCTCAATGATTTCATCCCCGCCCGGCAGGTGCAGAAGCTGATCGAGGAAAAGCGCATCGAGATCGCACCGCTCGCCTTCATGCGTGGCCGCACGCTTGCGCATGCCTTCGTCGTCCTCGACGAGGCGCAGAACGCCACCACCATGCAGATGAAGATGTTCCTCACCCGTCTGGGCGAGGGGAGCCGCATGGTCATCACGGGCGACCGCACTCAGGTCGATCTGCCGCGCGGCACGGCCTCGGGGCTTGCGGACGCCGAGCGGATCCTTGCCGGCGTGCCGGGCGTCAGCTTCAGCTATTTCACCGCCCGCGATGTGGTGCGCCACCCGCTGGTCGCGCGCATCATCGAGGCCTATGGCCGCGACGAGGCGACGGGCGGCTGAGATGATCGTCGAATGCCTGATCGAGGACCCGCGCTGGCGGGCGGCCGGGCTGGCGCGCCTCGCGCGCGCGGCTTCGCGGGCGCTTGCGGCCGAGCTTGGCCTCGGGCGGGTGCCGCTCGGCTATTGCTTGCTCGGCTGCGACGATGCCCGGATCGCGGCGCTGAACGCTGATCATCGCGGCAAGGCGCGGCCGACCAATGTGCTGTCCTGGCCCTCGGCCGAACGCGGCGCGGCGGTGCCGGGTGGGCAGCCGATCCCGCCCGCCCCCGACCCCACAGGCGAGGCGGTCGAGCTTGGCGATGTCGCGCTCGCCTACGAGACCTGCGCGGCCGAGGCCGAGGCGCAGGGCAAGCCGCTCGGATCCCACGCGAGCCACCTTATCGTGCACGGGATCCTGCATCTGCTCGGATACGACCACGAAACCGAGGCCGATGCCGCCCTGATGGAGGGGATCGAGACGCGCACCCTTGCGCGACTGGGCATTCCCGACCCATATTAGCACTCCCTGCGCTGCGGCCCGGCCCGGCGCGTCAAATCGGAAAGGACAGATGGGTACGACTGACAGTGGAACCGACACGCCGCCCTCGGAGGCGGAGGGGTCAAGTTCCGACGAAGGCGGGCAGCGAAGCCTCTTGGGCCGGCTGTTCGGCGCCTTCATTTCCCGCCCCGCGCCCGGTGTGGCGCGGATCCAGACCGACAGCCAGATCCCTTCTGCCCCGGTCGCCCCGCAGCCGGGCCTTGGCGCGCTTCGCCGGATGCGGGTCGAGGATGTCGCCGTGCCCAAGGTCGATGTCGTCGCCGTCCCGGTCGACATCACCCGCGACGATCTGGTCGAGGCGTTCCGCAAGCACGGGTTCTCGCGCCTGCCGGTCTACAAGGGCACCCTCGACAAGCCCGTGGGGCTTGTCATGCTCAAGGATTTCGCGCTGACCTACGGCTTTGGCGCGGGGAACGGAAAGTTCAGCCTACGCAAGCTCTTGCGGCCGATCCTTTATGCGCCCCCCTCGATGCGCCTCGCGGTGCTTTTGCAAAAGATGCAGACCGAGCGCGTGCACATGGCGCTTGTCATCGACGAATACGGCGGTGTCGACGGCCTCGTGACGATCGAGGATCTGCTCGAGACCGTCGTGGGCGACATCTCGGACGAGCACGACGAGGAGGAGGATCGCCTCTGGGTCGAGGAAAAGCCCGGCGTGTTCCTCGCGCAGGCGACCGCGCCGCTTGACGAGTTCGAGGCCGCGATCGGCCAGAGCCTGCGCCTGGGCGAGGATGACGCCGAGATGGACACGCTCGGCGGCCTCGTCTTTCTCAGGCTCGGCCGCGTGCCGGCCCGCGGCGAGGTGGTGCAGAACAACGGCGGCGCGGTGTTCGAGGTGGTCGATGCCGATCCGCGCCGAATCAAGCGGCTCCGGGTCAGGCTGCGCACGGGCGAGGCGCCGGCGCCGGCCAAGGCGCAGGGTGCGCCCGCACCCGTGCCCGATCCCGCCCGGGCCTAGAGGATGCGCGAGGCCCCGCGGCTGGCGCTCGCCCTGGTCGCGGGCGCGATGGCGGCGGCGGGGCAGGCGCCCTGGGCGCTCTGGCCGGTGGCGCTGGCGGGGGTCGCGGGCGGCATCGTGCTGGCCGCGCGCGCGCCCGCGCCGGGACCTGCCGCGCGCCTCGGGCTGGCCTTCGGGGTCGGGCATTTCGGCCTCGCGCTGTCGTGGATCATCGAACCCTTCCTCGTCGATGCCGCGCGGCACGGCTGGATGGCGCCCTTCGCGCTCATCCTCATGGCGGCGGGGTTCGGCGCGTTCTGGGCCGCGGCCCTTGCCGCCGCGGCGCGCCTGTGGCGGCCCGGGCCGCGCCGGGCGATCGGCGCGGGCGTCCTCCTGACCCTCGCCGAGGGTCTGCGCGCCCATCTCTTGGGCGGCTTTCCCTGGGCGCTGCCCGGGCACATCTGGATCGGCCTCGCGCCCGGGCAGGCGGCCGCCTGGATCGGCGAACATGGGCTGACGGCCGCGACGCTGATCGGGGTGGCACTTGGCGTCGCCGGAGCGATGGCGCGCGGGCGGGCGCGGCGCGGCGCGCTTGCGGGGGCGGCCGCGGTCGGGGTGGTGGTGCTCGGCCTCGGGCTCTGGACGGGCAGGGCCGCGCCCGCCCCCGACCCCGCCGCGCCGCTCCTGCGCCTCGTGCAGCCCAATGCCGACCAGCGCATCAAATGGGCCGAGGGCGCGCGCGACGCCCTCTTTGCCCGCCTCCTCGCGGCAAGCGCGCCGGGCGCCGGGCCGCGCCCCGACGCGGTGATCTGGCCCGAATCGGCGGTGCCCTTCCTGCTCGACGACAGCGCGGCCGAACGCGCGCGCATCGTGGCCGCGGCCGCGGGCGCGCCCGTCCTGACCGGCATCCAGCGCGCCGAGGGCTGGCGCTATTTCAACAGCCTCGCCCTCATCGCCCCGGACGGGGCGGTGGGGGCGGTCTATGACAAGCACCACCTCGTCCCGTTCGGCGAGTTCATGCCGGCGGGCGATTTCCTCTTCGACGCCTTCGGGATCAGCGCCTTCGCCGCGCGCCTCGGCGCGGGCTTCACGCCCGGGCCGGGGCCCGTGACGCTCGATCTCGGCGCGCTCGGGCAGGTGCTGCCCCTCATCTGCTACGAGGCCGTCTTTGCGCGCGAGATCCGCGCCGCCCCGCGCCGGCCCGACTGGATCCTTCAGGTCACCAACGACGCCTGGTTCGGCATCCGCTCGGGGCCCTATCAGCATCTGGCACTCGCGCGGTTGCGCGCGATCGAGACGGGCCTGCCGGTCGTGCGCGTCGCCAACACCGGCGTCAGCGCGCTGATCGACGCGCGCGGGCGGGTCGTGCAGGCGCTGCCGCTCGGGGTCGAGGGGGCGCTCGATGTCCGCCTGCCGCCGGCGCTTGCGCCCACGCCCTACTGGCGCCTGGGCGACTGGCCGGTGTTTGCGCTCTTGCTCGCGCTCATCGTCTTTCTGCGCCCGGATGCGCGACGCGGGATTGACCCCGCCCGCACGACCCCTTAACGCAAGAGTCGACCGTCACAACGGCTTCCTGGCGTGACGGTGGCATCCAATGGAGCATTTCCCATGTCAAGATCAGATTACGTCTTCACTTCCGAGAGCGTCTCGGAGGGTCATCCCGACAAGCTTTGTGACCGCATTTCAGACAGCGTTCTCGACGCCTTCCTCGCCGTCGAGGAGAACGCCCGCGTCGCCTGCGAAACCTTCGCCACCACGAACACCGTCGTCGTCGGCGGCGAGGTGGGCCTTTCGAGCACCGACACGCTCGCCGAGATGAAGGCGCGCGTCGACCTCATCGCGCGCGAGTGCATCCGCGACATCGGCTACGAGCAGGACCAGTTCCACTGGAAGACGGTCAATGTCTTCAACTTCCTGCACCCGCAATCGGCGCATATCGCCCAAGGGGTCGACCGCGACGGGGCGGGCGATCAGGGCATCATGTTCGGCTATGCGGTCGACGAGACGCCCGAGCTCATGCCCGCGCCGATCCAGTATGCGCATGCAATCCTGCGCCGGCTGGCCCAAGCGCGCAAATCGGGCGCCGAGCCGACGCTGCGGCCCGACGCCAAAAGCCAGCTTTCGGTGCGCTATGCGAACGGCAAGCCCGTCGAGGTGACATCGATCGTCCTCTCGACCCAGCACGAGCATGTCGGGCAGAGCTCGGCCGACATCCGCGCCATCGTCGAGCCCTATATCCGCGAGGTGCTGCCCGAGGGCTGGATCACGCCCAGGACCGAATGGTGGGTGAACCCGACCGGCACCTTCGTGATCGGCGGGCCGGATGGCGACGCGGGCCTGACGGGGCGCAA
>JAUREX010000141.1 GCA_030834485.1 Gemmobacter sp. | reverse complement strand
GATGTCGAGGCCCGGATCCTCATAGAGGTCGGCGAGCCACGCCTGCCCGCTCTCGCGCCCGCGGGTGACGCGCACGAGCGTGATGCCCGGATCGCTCTGGACCCCGCCGGCGCGCGCGAGCATCCCGATCAGCGTGCGCGTCGAACGCTCGATCGGAAAGATCCCCGCCCCGATGTTGCCCGAGACGCTGACGGTCGCGCCATCGCCCGCCGCGCGGTTGAGGATCACCTGCGGCGACGGCGTCTGGAGCGAGAGAAGATCCGCGATCTCGACCCGCAGCCCCTCGATCGTGAAGCCCGCCGCGCGCACCGGCCCGGCATAGGGCACGAAGATGTAGCCGTCGCCATCGACGACCAGATCCTGGATCGCGCTCTGCCCGCCTTCTTCCGAGAGCAGCGGCGCATCGCGGACGTTTTCATAGACGCGCAGCGACAGGATGTCGCCCGGGCTGATCAGATCGGGCGAGAGCGGCAGCGCGTTGCGAAAGCTCATCCCGAAGCCCGGCAACGGCGCCTCGGCGGTCGCGGCCACCACACGCTCATCGACTTCGATGATGGGCGAGGGGCTGGTGGGGTCGGCCGCACCTGACACGATTTCCGAGCGCGTCGGGCCCGAGCGCGGCAGTGCGCAGGCCGCGACGAGGCCGAACGCCACCCCGCACAGAAGCCACAGCCGAAGTATCTGCCCGAGCCGCGCCATCCCCGCCCCCTAGCCCAGCACGCGCAGCTTGTGGCGCGGCGCGGCGGTGCCGAGGCGCAGCGCGTCATAGGGATCCTCGGCCGCCAGCAGGATGTCGATCACCTGCCGCAGCAGCATCCGCCGCCCCCGCGCCGAATAGAACCCGCCCGCGATCTGCGACGTCTCGATCAGATAGTGGCGAAAGTCGCGATAGGCGTTGGTGTCGGGCCGGCGCGGATTGCGGAAGAACTCGATCAGCGGCTGGTTCGAGACAAGCTCGGGCTTGCCATAGACCGCGCGGCCGAGCGTCTTGAGCGGCAGCCCCCGCCACAGCACCTGCTGGGCGGCGGTGGAATTGACCGTCACCGCCGAGCGCGCATCGTTGAGAAGGGCCGCAAGCTTGCCCGAGCGCACGAAATGCACCCGCCCCTGCAGGCCGTGGCGGGCGGTGGCGTCGTCGATGACGCGCCCGAGCGCCACGCGGTCATCCTCGAGCGGGTGGGACTTGAACACGAGGTGATGGTGCCGCGGCGCGCCGATCGCGAAGGCCGCGCAACAGAGCTCGATGAAGTCGGCGATCGAATCGAAGCTCGAATGATCGCGAAAGCTTGCATCGTGATCGAGCTGCAAGAGCGCGAGATGATAGGGAAATCCGCCGTTGCGGATGCGCCGCTGCGCGATGAAGCGCCCGACCGAATGCACGGGCATGAGCACAAGCCGGCGCAGATAGAGCACGAATTCGCGCATGACCGAGGTCGCGCGATGGGGCCGGAAATGCGGATAGCCCGCGTTCCGTGCCAGCACGAACCAGTGATAGATCGCCCCGTACCAGATGTGCTGGCGCATCTCGCCCCAGCGGGCGGGCGCGCTCGGCGGGTCGGAGGCCGCCCAGCTCAGCGCCGCGCGCATCTCGGCGATCGAGGTCGACATGAGGCGCGAATTGCCGTTCGATCCGCCCCGCTCATAGGTGATCCAGTAGGGGCGGATGTAGCCTTCCTCGAAGACATGCACGAGGATCCCGGCCGCGCGCGCCAGCCGTGCCGCGATGGCGTGGATCGGGCGCGTGTCGCCATAGAGCACGAGGTCGGTGATCCGCCGCTCGGCCAGGATCGCGGTGCAGGCCTCGGGCCAGGCCTCGGCCGCGTCGCGAAAGGGGATGAAATGCGCGTCATCCGACCAGAAGGCCTCATCCCCGCGGTTGAAGCCCACGCGCCAGACCTCGGCACCGGCCGCGCGCAGCATGCCCGCCAGCATGTCGAAAAAGGGGCCATGCGGTCCCTGAAGCATCAGGAACCGGCGCTCGTCGGCAGGGGTGGTCGCGGGCAGAAGGTCGCGCATGTGAAACGCCGTCTAATCGCCTGATCGAAAATCGAACGCACAACAAGGTGAACATAGTCTTAGCGCCGGCCCGATCGCAAGCGTGATTCGCCCGCCCCGCCATCATCGTGCCACCTTTGCGCCCCGGTTGGTCTCCCGGTCGGGGGCTTGCGCGCGCGGGCGGGTCCGACTACTCAGCCCTTCTCGGCATCGGGGTGCGGGCATGTTCACCGGGATCATCACGGATGTGGGCAGGGTGGTGGCGCTGCACCCGGCGGGCGATCTGCGCGCGCGCCTTGCCACGGGCTATGACACCGCCCGCATCGACATCGGCGCCTCGATCGCCTGCGATGGCGTCTGCCTGACGGTCGTGGCGCTGGGCGCGGGGTGGTTCGAGGTGCAGGTTTCGGCCGAGACGCTATCTAAGACAACACTCGGCGGCTGGGCGGTCGGGCGGCGCGTCAACCTCGAGCGCGCGCTGCGCGTCGGCGACGAGCTTGGCGGCCATATCGTCTCGGGCCATGTCGACGGGGTCGCGGATGTCGTCTCGGTCACGCCCGAGGGCGAGAGCCTGCGCGTCCTCTTCGAGGCGCCGCGCCATCTTGCGGGCTTCATCGCGCCCAAGGGGTCGGTCGCGCTCGACGGCACCTCGCTGACCGTGAACGAGGTCGAAGGGGCGCGCTTCGGCGTGAACCTCATCCCCCACACCCAGGCCGCGACGACATGGGGCGAGGTCCGCGCCGGCGGGCGCGTCAACCTCGAGATCGACACGCTCGCGCGCTATGTCGCGCGGCTCAGGGAATGGGGCGGGGCATGAGCGGCGAATATTCCGACGCGATCTCGTCGGTCGAGGACATCATCGCCGATGCCAAGGCAGGGCGGATGTTCATCCTCGTCGACCATGAGGACCGCGAGAATGAGGGCGACCTCGTGATCCCCGCGCAGATGGCGACGCCCGAGGCGGTCAACTTCATGGCGACCCACGGGCGCGGCCTGATCTGCCTGTCGCTGACCGCCGAGCGGATCGACGCGCTCGGCCTGCCGCTGATGAGCCCGCGCAACTCCTCGCGCCACGAGACGGCCTTCACGCTCTCGATCGAGGCGCGCGAGGGGGTAACGACCGGCATCTCTGCCCATGACCGCGCGCGCACGATCGCGGTCGCGATCGACCCCGCCAAGGGCCCGCAGGACATCGCGACCCCCGGCCACATCTTTCCGCTGCGTGCCCGCGACGGCGGCGTGCTCGTGCGCGCGGGCCATACCGAGGCCGCGGTCGATGTCGCGCGGCTTGCGGGGCTGATGCCCGCGGGGGTGATCTGCGAGATCATGAAAGAGGACGGCAGCATGGCCCGGCTGCCGGACCTCGTGGCTTTCGCCCAGCGCCACGGGCTGAAGATCGGCACGATCTCGGACCTGATCGCCTATCGCCGCCGGCACGACAACCTCGTGCGCGAGACCGGGCGGCGCGATGTCGTCTCGGCCCATGGCGGGGCGTGGCAGATGCGCGTCTTTGCCGATGCGACGCAAGGCGCCGAACACATCGTGCTGACCAAGGGCGACATCGCGGGGACTGAGCCGGTCCTTGTTCGGATGCACGCGCTCGACCCCCTCTCGGACGTCCTTGGGATCGAGACGCAGGCGAGCAGGGGCGACCTTGCCGCCGCCATGCGCGCCATCGCGGCCGAGGGGCGCGGGATTGTCGTGCTCTTGCGCGACACCACGATGAAGATGGTCGAACCCGGCGAGGCCTCGCCCCAGACGCTGCGCCAATATGGCCTCGGCGCGCAGATCCTCGCAGCACTTGGGCTGTCGCGGATCGAGCTTCTCACCAACTCCGGCGCGCCGCGGGTCGTCGGGCTCGAGGCCTATGGGCTGGCGATCGCGGGCACGCGCCCCATTCCGAAGGGCTAGGGCGATGGCCGCGCATCCCGAACACACCATCCTGCCGCTGCCGAGCTTCGAGCGGCCGGTGAAACTCGCCCTCGTGGTCGCGCCCTATTACCGCGCCATCGCCGAGGCGCTGGTTGCGGGCGCGATGGCGACGGCCGCGCGCGCCGGCGCCGCGGTCGAGCGTTTCGACGTGCCCGGCGCGCTCGAGATCCCGCCCGCGATCGCGCTCGCCGACCGGATGGGGCGGTTTGACGGCTTCGTGGCGCTCGGCTGCATCATCCGGGGCGAGACGACGCATTACGACACCGTCTGCAACGACAGCTCGCGCGGGCTCATGCTGCTCGGCCTCGGGGGGGCGGCGATCGGGAACGGGATCCTCACGGTCGAGAACATGGCCCAGGCCGAGGTGCGCGCCGATCCCGCGGGACAGGACAAGGGCGGCGGCGCGGCGGCGGCGGCGCTGCACCTCGTGGCGATGGCGCGCGCCTTTGGCGCGACGCGGCGCGGGGTGGGGTTCAACGCCCATCTCGGCACCCCGGGCTGAGGTCCGCGCATGTCGCGCCGCAAGAAGACCGAGGCCCGCACGCCCGGCGCGCGCACCGGCGCGCGCTTTTTCGCGGTGCAGGCCCTCTTTCAGATGGAGGCCGCCGGCCATGACGCCGGGCGCGTCGTGGCCGAGTTCCTCGCCCACCGCATCGGCGCGACCGGCGAGGATGCGGGCCCGGCCGAGGTCGATGCCCCCTTCTTTGCCGAGCTCGTCGATGCGGCGGTGAACTGGCAGGCGCGGATCGATCAGGCGACCGACCGCGCGCTGGTGGCGCGCTGGCCGCTCGGCCGGATCGACCCGGTGCTGCGCGCGATCTTCCGCGCCGCCGGCGCCGAGATCGTGCTGCGCGCCGCCCCGCTCGAGGTGACGCTCGCGGAATTCGTGATGCTCGCACGCAGCTTCTGCGGCGACCGGCCCGAGACGGGCCTCGTCAATGCGGTTCTAGAACACATGGCGCCCGAGTTGCGCGCCGACATCGAGCCGCCGCCCGAGGGCTGAGCGGCGAAAAGGGCGGCGGGAACCGCCTGGGCCGTGGGGGCGCGATTTCCCGAGAGCCTGAGTGATCAGGTGGGCGCCAGATGCCAGGGCCAGGGCCAAGACAGAGCCAGCCCCCTCGGAAACGCTTATCGGCCACTGGAAAAATGCCCGACACGCACCCTGCAGAACCCGCCACCTCCGACTTAGGGCCGCCGCGCGCCTGCCGCAAGGGGGACCTCAGCGGGCGTGACGCTCAAGGAAAGGCAGGATGAGGCGCGCGACCGCCTCGGGCGCCTCTTCGTGCATGAGGTGGCCGAGCCCCGCGAGGGTCGTGCATTCTGCCTGCGGGAGCCGCCGCGCCGCCGCCTGCGAGACCTCGGGCGGCACCGCCCGGTCGCGCGCCCCCGCGAGCATCAGGACCGGCAGCCGCACCTCTCCCAGCGCGGCGAGCAGCGGGTCGAGCCGCCACTGCGCCATCATCCCGAGCGCGCCCGCCACATGGTCGGGCCGCGCGATCAGCCGCGCATAGAGCGCGACGCCCTCGGCATCGACCTCGGACCCCGTCCCCGCCAGCAGGCGCGCGACCTGCGCCTGTCCGGTGCTGCGGGCAAAGACGGGCGGGACCAGCGGGCTCAGCGCGAGGAGCCGCGCGAGCATGGGAAAAAGCCACCCCGCGACGCCCCGGAAATGCCCGAGTGCGGCGTTGAGCGTCACCACCGCGCGCGGCCCCGGCCCGAGCAGGCGCACAAGCTCGAGCGCGAGCGCACCCCCCGCGGAATGGCCGATCAGCGCGACGGGCGGGCGGTCGAGCGTCGCCATCAGCCGCGCCAGATCCTCGGCAATCGGGCGCAGGCCCGAGCGTCGGGGCTGGCCCATGCGCGTAAATCCATGGCCCGGCAGGTCGGGCACGCTGACGCGCCAGCCCGCCTGCGCGATGCGCGGCCCGAGCGCGCGGAAGGAATGCGCCGACGCCCCGGCCCCGTGCAGCATCCAGACATCGGGCCCGGCGCCGAAGCTCTGGACATGCCAGCGGTGCGGCGCGCTCGCGACCTCGGCCGAGGCGTCGCGGTGCGGCCAGTCGGCGGGCAGATCGGCGGGCGGCGCGCTCATCCCGGTGCGGCCGCGATCAGGGCCGACACCGCCCGCGCATCGGCGCGCGGCAAGACCGCCGCCCGCGCCCCCATCCGCTGCGCCAGCGCCGCGAGTGCCACCGAGGGCCGCGCGCCCGTGTCGATGACGACCGCCGGCACCCCTTCGGCCTCGGCCTTCGCCGCCGCAATCTTTGCCGCGGCCCGGGCCGCCTCCGCGTCCGCCTCCGCGTCCGCGTCCGCGTTCGCGTCCGCGTCCGCGATGCGCACACCGCGTCACGCGCTGTCGTCTGTCGTCCGTCGCGCGCCGGGGGTGCGCGTCTGTCTGTGTGTGCGCACTGTGTGTGTGCGCACTGTGTGTGTGCGCACTGTGTGTGTGTGTGTGTGTGTGTGTTTTCAGTCTCTCGCGCATTCGCACGCGCATTTTCTCTCTCTCTCTCTCTCGCTCGCTCT
>JAUREX010000140.1 GCA_030834485.1 Gemmobacter sp. | reverse complement strand
GCGGGGACCAGCGCGCCGCGGACGGTGACGGTCGCGAAGGAGGCTGCGTGGACGCCTGCGGAACTGCCTGCGCTGGCGCTCTGGCTCGACGGGGCGGACCTCGACGGGGACGGGGCGGCCGAGGGGCTGGCCGAAGGCGGGCAGGCGGGCGGGGTGGTGTCGGCCTGGGCGGACAAGTCGGGGTCGGGCCGGTCGGTGGCGCAGGCCGCCCTCGCGAACCGCCCGACCCTGAGCCTCGACGGGGTCGGGGGGGTGCCGGCGGTCTTCTTCGACGGCAACGACATGCTCACGGGGGCCCCGGGCATCTTCGCGACATCGGACCTGATCACGGTCGCCATCGTCGCGACCTTCGAGGACACGACCAGCCGGCAGGCCCTATTCAATTTCGCGCCAGAGGGGGGGTGCTGCAATTACTTCTGGATCGAACAGAACACTTGGGGAACTGCCGGCTCGCTCTATGGCTTCTATGCGAGCAACACCTCCATGGACTCTTCGGCTCCGACCTCGGCCGGGCCGAAGCTCTTCACGCTGATCGCGGACACGCGCGCCGGCAATCCGATCATCACCAACACCGCCTATCATGTCGATGGCGCGCTCGCGTCGCTCAGTATCCGCTCAGGACAGGGGGCGTATCTGGGCTTCGGCAGCAACACTTCCTTCACAATCGGTGCGGGATACACCATGCACCACGGCCAGATCGCCGAGATCGTCGTCGCCAACACGCTCGCGAGCACGGCGGAGCGCCAGCGCCTCGAGGGCTATCTCGCGCATAAATGGGGCCTCGCGGGGAGCCTGCCGGCGGGGCATCCTTGGAAGGCGGTGGCGCCCTGAGGGGGGGCAGTCGGGGGGTCAGTCTGGGGACCAGCCCGAGATCGACTTGACCTCGAGGAACTCCTCGATGCCCCAGATGCCGCCCTCGCGCGCGCGGCCCGAGGCCTTGACGCCGCCGAAGGGGGCGCCGGCGCCGCGGGGGCGGCCGTTCATCTGGACCATGCCCGAGCGCAACTGCCGCGCGAGGCGGTTGCGCCGCGCACCGTCGCCGCTCTGGACGTAGTTCGTCAGGCCATAGGGCGTGTCGTTGGCGATGGCGACGGCTTCCTCTTCGGTGTCGAAGGGCAGGATCGAGAGCACGGGTCCGAAGATCTCCTCGCGCTCGATCCGCATGCCGGGGCGGACGTCGGCAAAGACGGTCGGGCGGACGTAGAAGCCGCGGTTCATCCCCTCGGGCAGGCCCGGCCCGCCGGCGACGAGGCGGGCGCCCTCGGCGATGCCGGCCTCGATCAGCGCCTCGATGCGCGCGAACTGGCTGCGATTCACGACGGGGCCGATGTGGGGCCCCTCGAGGCGGGGGCTCGCGACGCGCAACTCATCGGCGATGCGGGCGGCCTCGGCGACGGCGGCGGCATAGGCCGGACGCTCAACCAGCATGCGCGTGGGGGCGTTGCACGACTGGCCCGAATTCTCGAAGCAGTGGAGGACGCCGCGGCGCACCGCGCCGGGGTCGGCATCGGCGAAGATCAGGTTCGCGCCCTTGCCGCCAAGCTCGAGCGTCACGCGCTTGAGGGTGTCGGCGGCGGCGCGGCTGATCGCCTTGCGGGCGCGCGTCGAGCCCGTGAAGGAGACCAACTCGACATCGGGATGGGACGAGAGGCGGGTGCCGACGCCGGCGCCATCGCCGTTCACGAGGTTGAAGACCCCCTTCGGCACGCCCGCCTCGTGCAGCATCTCGGCAAAGAGCATGGCCGAGAGGGGGGCCTGTTCGGAGGGCTTGAACACGACCGTGCAGCCCGCCAAAAGTGCCGGCGCCACCTTGAGCGCGATCTGGTTCATCGGCCAGTTCCACGGCGTGATGAGCGCCGCGACCCCGATCGGCTCGAGCGCGATGCGGTTGTCGGGCGCGTGCGGCCCGAGCGGGCGGACCCATTCGATCGCGTCGAAGGCGCGCAGGAAGTTGCGGATGTGCCAGTTGCCCGAGGTCGCCTGCTGTTCGCGCGCCAGCGTGATCGGCGCGCCCATCTCGAGGCTGATCGCCTGCGCCATCTCCTCGAGGCGGGCCTCGTAGATCGCGAGCAGCCGCTCGATCAGCGCGCGGCGGGCGCGCGGGTCGGTCTGCGACCAGCCCGCAAAGGCGCGCTGCGCGCCTGCGACCGCGCGGTCGGCGTCCGCGTCCGCGCCGAGGCTGATGATCGCGCAGGGCTCCTCGGTCGCGGGGTCGATCACCGCATGGTCGTGCGGCACGACCGGATCGACCCATGCCCCGTCGATGTAGAACTGGCGCTTCTCGATCATCGGGGCCCTCCTCCGGCTGCTCGCGCACTCTGTGGCAGGGCGCGGGGCGAGGCGCAAGTCGACATGGCACCGCTTGCCCTGAGGCGCGCCATCGCGCAGAAGCGAATGGGAGAATGCTGAGGACGAAGCCCATGGCCAACCCGCTTTATGATGCGCTGTTCGCGCCCCTCGCCGGGCGGGGCGATGGGGTGCTGCTGCTGCCCGGCGGTGGCACGATCACGGGCGCCGAGATCGCGGCGCAGACGGCGCGCATCGCGGGCGCGCTCGGGGCGGCGGGCGTGACCGCGGGCGAGCGGGTGGTGGTGCAGGTCGCGAAATCGCCGGCCTTCCTCGCGCTCTATGGCGCGACGCTCGCGACGGGGGCGGTGCTCTTGCCGCTCAACACCGCCTATACGGCGGCCGAGACGGGCTATTTCATCGCCGACGCCGCGCCGCGCGTCGTGATCGTCGACCCCGCCCGGGCCGAGGCGATCGCGCCCCATGCGGCCGCGGCAGGCGCGCAGGTGCTCACGCTCGATGCCGCGGGCGGGGGCAGCCTGGCCGAGGCCGCGGCCGCGATGCCCGCGACCTTCGCGCCCGTCGCGCGGGACGCGGATGATCTCGCGGCGCTTCTTTATACCTCGGGCACCACGGGGCGGTCGAAGGGGGCGATGCTGACGCAGCGCAACCTTCTGTCGAACGCCGAGGTGCTCGCCGACCTCTGGGGGTTCGGGGCCGAGGATGTGCTTTTGCATGCGCTGCCCGTCTTTCACACGCATGGGCTCTTTGTCGCGACGAACATCGCGCTTTTGTCGCGGGCGCGGATGATCTGGCTGCCGGGCTTCGACCTCGAGACGCTGATCGCCGAGATGCCGCGGGCGAGCGTGCTAATGGGGGTGCCGACCTTCTACACCCGCCTGCTCGACGATCCGCGGCTTGACCGCACGCTGACCGCGGGGATGCGCCTCTTCGTTTCCGGCTCGGCGCCGCTTCTGGCCGAGACGCACCGCGCCTTTGCCGAACGCACCGGGCAGGCGATCCTCGAACGCTACGGGATGACCGAGACGAACATGATCACCTCGAACCCGCTGCGGGGCGAGCGGCGGGCGGGCACGGTCGGCCAGCCGCTCCCCGGGGTCGAGCTGCGCATCACCGACCCCGAGACGGGCCGCACGCTCGCCCCGGGCGAGACGGGGATGATCGAGGTGCGCGGCCCGAACGTCTTTCGCGGCTATTGGCGGATGCCGGAAAAGACCGCGGCCGAGATGCGCGCGGATGGCTTCTTCATCACCGGCGATCTGGGCGTGCAGGGGGCGGATGGATATGTGACGATCGTCGGGCGGGCGCGCGACCTCATCATCTCGGGCGGGTTCAACATCTATCCCAAGGAGGTCGAGCTGATCCTCGACGATCAGCCGGGCGTGGTCGAATCGGCCGTGGTCGGGGTGCCGCACCCCGATTTCGGCGAGGCCGTGCTCGCGATCCTCGTGCCCGAGGCGGGGCGGGCGCCCGACCTCGGCGCGATCCGCGCGGCGCTGGCCGAGAACCTCGCGCGCTTCAAGCAGCCCAAGGACATCCTGATCGCCGAGGCGCTGCCGCGCAACGCGATGGGCAAGGTGCAGAAGGCAGAATTGCGCGCCCGCCACGCGGGCCATTTCACGAAAGGGACATGACATGGCAAGAACGGTCGTCATTCACGAACACGGCGGACCCGAGGTCCTCAGGATCGAGGACCGCCCGGTGGGCGAACCCGGCCCCGGCGAGGTGCGCATCCGCCACAAGGCGTGCGGCCTCAACTTCATCGACATCTATCAGCGTCAGGGCCTCTATCCGATGAAGCTGCCGACGGCGCTCGGGATGGAAGGGGCGGGCGTGATCGAGGCGGTGGGGGCGGGCGTCACGCATCTGCGCCCGGGCGACCGCGCCGCCTATGCCGCCCAGCCGCCCGGCGCCTATTGCGAGGCCCGCGTGATGCCCGCGGCGCAGCTTTGCCCGCTGCCCGAGGGGATCTCCTTCGAGGAAGGCGCGGCGATGATGCTCAAGGGTCTGACGGTCGAATACCTCTTTCACCGGACCGTGCCGCTCAAGCGCGGGGATTGGGTGCTTTTCCACGCCGCGGCGGGGGGCGTGGGGCTGATCGCCTGCCAATGGGCGCGCGACGAGGGGATCAACCTGATCGCGACCGCAGGCTCGGCCGCGAAATGCGCGCTGGCGCGCGAGCATGGCGCGACGCACACGATCGACTATCGCGCCGAGGATTTCCCCGCCCGCGTGCGCGAGATCACGGGCGGGCGGGGCGTCGATGTGGTGATGGATTCGGTCGGTGCCGCGACCTTCGAGGGCTCGCTCGACTGCCTGCGCCCGCTCGGGATGATGATCTCCTTCGGGAACGCCTCGGGGCCGGTGCCGCCGGTGAACCTCGCGACGCTGGCGGCGAAGGGCTCGCTCCAGATCACGCGGCCGACGGTGTTTACCCATATCGCGCGGCACGAGGCCTGCCAGGAGATGGCGCGCCACCTCTTTGCCAAGGTGCAGTCGGGGGCGGTCAAGATCCGCATCGACCAGCGCCTGCCGCTTGCCGAGGTAGCCGAGGCGCATCGCGCGCTCGCGGCGCGCGAGACGACGGGGGCGACGGTGCTGATCCCCTGAGGGCTTGGCCGCGTTCCGGGGCGGCGTTCCGGGGAAGGCGCCGGGCACCCCATCGAGGGGTGCCCGGCGCCGCGCGCACGGGGGCGCGCCAGACCGGGCCACGCGGCTTTCGGGTTCAGGCGGCGGCGGCGAGCGGGGCGCGGTTCTCGCGCACCGGCAGATGCACGATCGCCGAGAAGGCGCCGACCCCGACCCCGACCCACCACACGAGCGTGTAATCCCCCGTGAGGTCATACATCCGCCCGCCGAGCCACACGCCGAGAAACGAGCCGAGCTGGTGGCTGAAGAAGACGAGGCCGTAGAGCGTGCCCATGTAGCGCAGGCCCCAGATATGCGCGACGAGCCCCGAGGTGAGCGGCACGGTCGCAAGCCAGAGCGAACCCATCAGGAGCGAGAAGAGAAGCACCGAAGCCGGCGTCACCGGCATCAGGATGAACGCGCCCGCGATGAGGGTGCGGCCCGTGTAGATGAGCGCGAGCAGGTATTTGCGCGGATAGTAGCGCCCGAGCCAGCCCGCCGCGATGGTGCCCGCGATATTGGCAAGCCCGATCACCCCGATCGAGACGGCGCCGAGCGCCGAGGTGGTGGTGATGCCAAGCGCCGCGAGCGGTCCGCCCGGATCGATCGCGGCGCACATCTCGGTCACCAGTGCGGGAAAATGGGCGGTGACGAAGGCGAGCTGATAGCCACAGGAGAAGAAGCCCAGAAAGATGAGCGTATAGGATGGATCGCGGAAGGCGCGCATCAGCACCGTCCCGAGGCTTTCCTCGAGCTCGGCGCGCGAGGCGAGCGCGGGCGAGCGCATGAAGGGAAGGACGAGAAGGCTCGCGAGGATCGTGCCAGCGAAGACGAGGAACACGCCCTGCCAGGGCAGCACGGTGAGGAGCGCCTCGGCGATGGGTGCGCCGATCACCTGCCCGGCCGAGCCCGCGGCGGTGGCGATGCCGAGCGCCATCGAGCGGTGCTCGGGCGCGGCGGCCCGCCCGACGACGGCGAGGATGACGCCAAAGCCCGTGCCCGCGATGCCGAAGCCCACGAGGATCTCGAGCAGCTGGTGCTGGCCGGGCGTCACCGCGAAGGCCGAGAGGACGAGACCCGCGGCATAGAAGAGCGCGCCGAAGATGATCGCGCGGCGGTCGCCGAAGCGCTCGGCGAGCGCGCCGAAGATCGGCTGGCCGATGCCCCAGGCGAGGTTCTGGATGGCGATGGCGAGGCTGAACTCGGCCCGGAGCCAGCCGAATTCCTCGGCGATGGGGATCTGGAAGACGCCGAAGCTCGCGCGGATGGCAAAGCCCGTCATCAGGATGACGGCGCCCGCAAGCAGGACGGGCGAGAGAAGGCGGGGGGCTGCGGGGGTCATGGGCGCTCTTTGGCAATGGCGCGCCCTTGTTGCGCCTCGGGCGGTCGGCGTCAATGGCTCGGACCCGGGGGCGCGCGGACGGCGCGCCCCCGGGTTCGCGATCGGTCAGGCCAGATCGTAGCGGTCGAGCGTCATGACCTTGGTCCAGGCCCGGCCGAAGGCCGCGACGAAGGC
>JAUREX010000013.1 GCA_030834485.1 Gemmobacter sp. | reverse complement strand
ATCGGTTCGGGCTCGAAGGCGACAAGTCGAGCGTGCGGAAAACGATCCAGAAACGCCACCGCGGTCTCCCCGCGACAAGCTCCGACGTCGAAGATCAACCTCGGGCTTTCTTCTGCAAAAACTGCTGCTTCGAGGTCTGAAAGCGACTTGAAATCCATCTCGCACCTGAAAATCACAAAAAATCATGTTGCGCGATTGAAGGCGCGCGATCAAGCCGCTTCCCTGCCCCTAGCGCAGCCAGGCCATCGCGAAGCGGGGGTGGGCGGCGTGGCGGGTGAGCCAGGCCGCGAGGCTTGCGGGGTCGGCGATGGCGGGCCCGAGGTCGTGCGCCGCGAGGCCCCCGGCGACGAAGAGGGCATCGAGCCCCACCCGCTCGGCGCCCGCGAGGTCGGTCGCGACCCCGTCGCCGATGGCGAGGATGCGCGCCGGAGCGATCTCGGCGCCAGCGACCGCGGCCAGCCGGCGATGCGCCAGCGCATATATCGGGGCGTGGGGCTTGCCGAAATAGAGGCTCCGCCCGCCGAGGTCGGTATAGAGCGCGGCAAGCCCCCCGGCGCAAAACACCCGCCGCGTGCCGCGGTCGACCACCAGATCGGGATTTGCGCAGAGCATCGGCAGCCCCCGCGCGGCCGCCTCGGCCAGCGTCGCGCGCCAGTTCTCGGGCGTGTCGTCGTCCGACATGAGGCCGGTCGCGACGACCCCCTCGGCCTCGGCGAGCGGAACGCGCGCGATGTGATCGAGGGGCGCGATGTCGGGTGCCGAGCGGGTGAAGAAGGACGCCTCGGCCGGCGGTCCGAGGTGCCAGACCCGCCGGCCCACAACGCCCGAGGCCAGCGCATCCTGCGCGGCATCGCCCGAGGTCGCGATCGTATCCCAAGCCTCGGCAGGGACGCCAAAGCGCGCGAGCTGGCGCGCCACCGACGCGAGCGGGCGGGGCGAGTTCGTCACCAGAACGACCCGCCCGCCCCGCGCGCGCCAGTCGCGCAGGGCCGCGACCGCCTCGGGAAAGGCGCGCACCCCATCGTGCACGCATCCCCAGATGTCGCAAAAGAGCGCGTCATAGCTGCCGGAAAGATCGCCGAGGCGGTCGAGGAACTGCATGGGCCGGGCCGTCTGCAAGGGGTGCGCGTCGGCGGCCGTCCTAGCAGCCGCCCCCGGCCGGCGACAGGGGCATTCGCGGGCGAGCCGGTCCCCCGACGCGTCAAGGGGCTGCGTCGGTATGCGACAGTTGCTCTTTGCACACATTCTTGTCATATCGCGCCGACCTCTGCGGAGGCGGATCGAAAGCGGTCGGTTTCCCGTGCGTTTTGCCCAAGGAACCGACCAACAAACAGAAGGGTTAGTCATGACCACTGCACTCTGGCTGATCGTGCTCGCGGGCGCGCTCTCCATCGTGTACGGCATCGTCACGACGCGCAGCCTGATGGCTGCCGACGCCGGGACGGCCCGTATGCAGGAAATCTCGGCCGCCGTGCGCGAAGGCGCCAAGGCCTATCTCAACCGTCAGTACACGACCATCGCGATCGTCGGCGTCGTGATCCTCGTGCTCGCCTGGTTCCTGCTCGGCGTCTGGTCGGCGATCGGTTTCGCGATCGGCGCGATCCTTTCGGGGGCTGCGGGCTTCATCGGGATGAACGTCTCGGTTGCCGCGAACGTCCGGGTTGCGCAGGCGGCGACGAAGTCGCTCGCGGGGGGGCTCGATCTCGCGTTCAAGTCGGGCGCGGTCACGGGGCTGCTGGTCGCGGGGCTCGGGCTTCTGGGCGTCACGCTCTATTTCATGTTCCTCAAGGACTTCCTCGGCTTCGATCCGACGGGGCGGACGGTGATCGACGCGCTGGTGGCGCTGTCGTTCGGCGCCTCGCTCATCTCGATCTTCGCGCGTCTGGGCGGCGGCATCTTCACCAAGGGTGCGGATGTCGGCGGCGACATGGTGGGCAAGGTCGAGGCGGGCATCCCCGAGGATGATCCGCGCAACCCCGCCACCATCGCCGACAACGTGGGCGACAACGTGGGCGACTGCGCCGGCATGGCGGCCGACCTGTTCGAGACCTATGTCGTGACGGCCGTCGCGACGATGGTGCTCGCGGCCTTCGCGCTGCCGGCCGAACTCAAGCTCGCGGGCATGGTGCTGCCGCTCGCGATCGGGGGCGCCTGCGTCGTGACCTCGATCATCGGCACCTATTTCGTGAAGCTCGGCGCGAACAACAACATCATGGGCGCGCTCTACAAGGGCATCATCGCGACGGGCGTGCTGTCGCTCATCGCGATCTATCCGGTCATCAGCCTCGTCTTCGGGGGCATGGACGTCGTGATCACGACCTCGGATGCGACCTTCACGGCGATGACGCTGTTCTGGTGCGGGGTCGTGGGCCTCGTCATCACGGCCGCGATCATCTGGATCACCGAATACTACACCGGCACGGGCAAGCGGCCCGTGAACTCGATCGCCGAGGCCTCGATCACCGGGCACGGCACGAACGTGATCCAGGGCCTCGCCGTCTCGATGGAGGCGACCGCGCTGCCCGCGCTCGTCATCATCGCCGGCATCATCGTGACCTATCTGCTCGGCGGCCTCTTCGGGACCGCGGTCGCGGTCGCGACGATGCTTGCGCTTGCGGGCATGATCGTGGCGCTCGACGCCTTCGGGCCGGTCACCGACAACGCCGGCGGCATCGCCGAGATGGCGGGCCTGCCCAAGGAAGTGCGCCACAACACCGACGCGCTCGATGCCGTGGGCAACACCACCAAGGCGGTGACCAAGGGCTATGCGATCGGCTCGGCGGGCCTCGGCGCGCTCGTGCTGTTTGCGGCCTACACGCAGGACCTCAAGGTCTATTTCGCCGATGTGCCGGTCAGCTTCGACCTCTCGAGCCCGTGGGTCGTCGTCGGCCTGCTGTTCGGCGGCCTACTGCCCTATCTCTTCGGCGGCATGTCGATGACGGCCGTCGGCCGCGCGGCGCAGGCCGTCGTGGTCGAGGTGCGCCGGCAGTTCAGGGAAAAGCCCGGCATCATGGAAGGGACCGAAAAGCCCGACTATGGCCGCGCCGTCGACATGCTGACCAAGGCCGCGATCAAGGAGATGATCGTGCCCTCGCTGCTGCCGGTCCTCTCGCCCATCTTCGTCTATGTCGTGATCAACCTGATCGCGGGGCAGGCGGCGGCGTTCTCGGCCGTGGGCGCGATGCTCATGGGCGTGATCGTGACGGGCCTCTTCGTCGCCATCTCGATGACGGCGGGGGGCGGTGCCTGGGACAACGCCAAGAAGAGCTTCGAGGACGGCTTCGTCGACTCGCATGGCGTCAAGCACTTCAAGGGCTCGGAGGCGCACAAGGCCTCGGTCACGGGCGATACCGTCGGCGACCCCTACAAGGACACGGCGGGCCCCGCCGTGAACCCGATGATCAAGATCACGAACATCGTCGCACTTCTGCTGCTCGCGGTCCTCGCCGGACACTGAGCGCGCGGTCGCGTGCAAGAGGGGCCCCGTCCGGCGCAAGCCGGGCGGGGCCCTTCGCTTTGGGGGGCAGGCTGTCGCTTTTCCGCGCCAAGGCGTCGGGTCGAACTTGGTGCGCGCCGCGCGCTCTGGCATTGAGGGGCAAACCCAAGCGGGAGTCGCAGCCATGAAGACCCATGTCAGAGCCCTTGTCGTCGGCGGCGGTGCCGTCGGTGCCGGCATCGCCTATCACCTCGGCAAGGCCGGCTGGGACACGATGCTGGTCGAGCGTGACGAGCTCACCTCGGGCTCGACCTGGCATGCGGCGGGCCTCTTGCCGCTTTTCAACATGGGCTATGCGACAAGCCACCTGCACGACTATTCGGTGCGCTTCTACAAGGGGCTCGAGGCGGAGACGGGCCTCAACCCCGGCTTTTACGTCGTGGGCAACCTGCGCATGGCGCAGACGCAGGACCGGATGGACGAATACATGCTCTATTCCTCGACCGCCGAGTCGGTCGGGATCGAGCACCACTTCCTGACCCCGGCCGAGATCCGCGCGCGCTGGCCGCTGGTGCGCACGGACGATCTGAAGGGCGCGCTCTTTCACCCGCAGGACGGCTACATCAACCCCGCCGATGTCACCCAGGCGATGGCCAAGGGCGCGCGCCAGCACGGCGTCGCGATCGAGCGGCGCGTGCAGGTCGAGGGCTATCGCTGGACGGGGGCGGAATGGGTCGTCTCCTGCGTGCGGATGGTCGAGCAGGGCGGCAACCTCGTGCCCTCGGACGACCGCTTCGAGATCACGGCCGAGCATGTGGTGACGGCGACCGGCAACCACGCGCAGCGCACCGCCCGGCTTCTGGGCATCCGCATCCCCGCGATCCCGGTCGAGCATCAGTATATCGTGACCGAGCCCGACCCGGCGCTGGTCGAATGGCGCAAGTCGAACCCCCAGCATCCGGTGCTGCGCGACGCCGACGCGAAATGGTATGTGCGCGAGGAGCGCATGGGCTGGATCCTCGGCCCCTATGAGCGCGGCGCCCCGGCGCGGTTCCTCTATGACGTG
This sequence comes from Gemmobacter sp., assembly GCA_030834485.1. Classification (GTDB taxonomy): domain Bacteria; phylum Pseudomonadota; class Alphaproteobacteria; order Rhodobacterales; family Rhodobacteraceae; genus JAUREX01. Next base: position 22,171 of record JAUREX010000013.1, on the reverse strand, counting down.
CCCGAGAGCTTCCGCGCCGATCTCTTCCCGCTCGACCTCGAGCGGATCGAGGCCGAATACCTCAGCATGATCCACCGCATCCCCTCGTCCGAGACCGCGGGCCTCAAGGACGACTTCAACGGGCCGATCTGCTATACCCCCGACGGCAACCCGCTGGTGGGCCCCGCGCCCGGCCTGCGCAACATGTGGCTGGCCGAGGGCTTTTCCTTCGGCATCACCGCGGCCGGCGGCACGGGGCATTACCTCGCGCAGATGATGACGGCCGGCGAGGCCGAGATCGACATGGCAAGCCTCGACCCCCGCCGCTTCGGCGACTGGATGACGACCGAATACGCCGCGCGCAAGAACGAGGAATGCTACGAGCATGTCTTCATCCTCCACCACCCCGACGAGGAGCGCGAGGCCTGCCGGCCGCTGCGCACCGCGCCCGCCTATGACCGCCAGAAGGCCCGCGGCGCCCAGTTCGGCCAGGTGAACGGGTGGGAGAGGCCGACCTATTTCGGCCCCCCCGGCGCGCCCGAGGATTTCGACCACCACGCGCGCAGCTTTCGCCGCGCCGCCTGGTGGCCCTACGCCGAGGCCGAGGCCCGCGCCGACGAGGCCGAGGATCTTGACAAGGCCACCCTTCTTTTTCTTTCCGTCATCGGCGGGTTGATCGGGCATGGTTCTGGTCCTCTGCGGCGCCGTCAGGCGATCAGATTAATTGACGTTTCGGTATCTGCAAGTTTACGCGCTGCGGGCAAGGGCCCGGGCCGCTGCATCTCGGCCGCCTTGCGCTCCGAGACGCCGCCGATCGGGGTGCCGCGCGCGCCGCGCTCGCCGCCCCGGCCGCCCTGCCCGCCGCCGCCGCCCGCCTGCGCGACCATCGCGCCAAGGCGGATCCCCGACTGGTCGAGCATCTGCGAGAGGCGCTCCTCGCCGCCCGCGAGCAGCCTTGCCGCGGCGGCCGTCTCGGTCACGATCTGCACCTGGGCGCGATCCTGCACGAGTTCGATCGTGATCTTCACCTCGCCGAGGTTGCGCGGCCGCAGCGAGAGTTCGAGGCCGCTGCGCATCCCGCGCACCGCCGTCTCGACCTCGCGCGCAAGGCGCGCCTCGAAATCCTGCAACCGCGTGTCGAGGATGACGCGCACCGCGCTGCGCGAGGCGTCGATCGCCCCGGCCGGCTGGCCTGCGCTCTGGGGGCCGTTCTGCTGGTTCTGGCTGCCCTGCTGGTTCTGGCCGCTCTCGCCACCCGTCGCGGCGCCCTGCGTGGCCGAGGCGGCGGCGCGTTCGGTCTGCGCCGTGGGCTCGGCCGGGCGCGCGCCATCCGGGGGCGGGGCCTGCCGCGCAGGGCCCGCGTCGAGCGTCACGACGCCCTCGCGCGGCAGGGCCGCGGCAGGCTCGGGCGCGGCGGCGGTCTGGGGTGCTGCGCGCCGCATTGCGGGGCGCGGCGCCTCGGGCGCGGCCGTTGGCGATGGGGGCAGCGCGGCGACGGGCCGCGGTTGCGCGGCGGGAGGCGGGACGATCCCGGGCGGCGTCGCGACTGGCGCGGCATCTGGGGCAGGAAGGGTGCGCACCACGGGCAGCGGCCCGTCCGCGTCAGGCAACGCAGCGGGGCCGGTCGCGGGCATCGCCGGCTCGGCGCCAGTTTGCGCGGGGCGGGGCGCGACGGGGGCGGGCGTCGGATCAGACAGCTGCACCGCTGCGGCTTGCCCTTCGCGCGGGGTGGGTGCAGGCGTCGCGGGCAGGGCCGAACCCTGGGCGGCTGCGGGCGGGCGCGCCGCGGGGCGGGCCTCGGTATCGGGGGCGCGCGCAACATCGCCATCGGGCAGATCGACCGCCGTTGCGGGGGCAGCCTGCGGCGCGCCAGCCGGACGCGGGGCATCGCCTTGCACCGCTTGCGCATCACCGACTGCGCGGCCGCGCGGCGCCGCGCGGTTCGCACTCGGCCCCGGCGCATCGGGGCGCGAGGGGGCGCGCGCCTCGGGCGCGGCGGGCGGGGTTGCTGCGGGCGGGGTCGCTGCGGGCGGGGCCGGTGCTTCGGCCGGGGCGGCGGGGGGCGCGACCTGCGGCGCGGGGCCCGCAGCGGCCTGCGCCGGAACGTCGGGCGCGGGGGGGTGCGCCGGCGCCTGCGTCCCTTCCGGGGCGGGATCGGGCGCGGGGTCCGCCGCGGCATCGGGCATCGCATCGGCCACAGCTCCCGCGAGCGGGAGGCCCGCACTGGCCGGATCCACCGGATCGACAGGGGGCGGCAGCGGGGCGAGGAAACCCGTCGCGGGCTCGGCAGCTTCATCCGCGGGGGGCGCGTCTGACGCGCGCGCGGTGTCGGCACCGGCGCGGAGCCGCTCTCCACGCGCGACCGGCAGGCCCGGCACGGCCGCGACCGCCGCGGCCATCGCCTCGGGCAATCGGGGGGGCACGGCAGCCTCGGCCACCGTGCTAGGATCGGGCGCGGGGGCCGCAGGATCGGGGGCCGCTAGCCCTTGGGCCGCGAACTCGGCACCGGCCGCGGGTTCGGGGGCGGCAGGCGATGTCGGCGCGGGCGCCGCCACCGGCGCTGCCGACCCGTCGGGGGCCATGCTGCTGCCGAAGAGCGCCGCGAACGGATCGCCCCGCGAGGGCGCGCCGCCGGCCGCCGCGCGGCCCTGCCCCGCAGCCTTGCCCGCCCCCTCGAGCGACGCCTTGTCCGATCCGATCGCGATGCCTGTCATCTCTCCAGCCTGTGGGGCCGCGTTGGGCGGCAGAATTCGGGGGATGCCTGCAAGGTTGATGCCAGTTGCGCCTCAGACCGGCCGGCCGCGGCGACCGGGCGGCAAGAGGCGCTCGGCCACACCCTCGCGCGCCTCGGCGGCGCCGTGGCGTTCCTCTGCGGCCTTGTCGCCATAGATCGTCTCGCGCCGCTTCATCTGCGCAAGCTTGCGGCGCGCCTGCGCCACCTCATTGCCGAGGAATTCGGCGCGGTTCTCGGCGATCTCGCGCTGCGCCTCGAGCTTGACGCCAAGCCCGAGCCGGGCGCGCAGCGCGCTCGCGGTGATCTCTCCGGGCGGCGGGGCGTTGCCCGAGATCATCTCGGCGAGCTTTTCGGCCATCGCTGCGGTCTTGTCGTGCTCGGCCGCCGTCACGCCCAGATCGGCCGAGACGCGGCGCATCCGCAACACCTCGCGCTTGCGCAAGAGCTCGATCAGCCGCGCGCGGTCGCCCATCTCAGCCCGCGACGAGGTCAAAGAGCGCGGCCTGCGTCTGGGCAAAGCGCGCAGGCTCATCCGGGGCCTGCCCGACGAAGGCCGTGATCTTGGGCCAGAGCGCCACCGCAAGGTCGAGGTCGGCATCCTGCCCCGGCGTGTAGCCCCCCATCAGCATCAGGTCGCGGTTCTCGAGATAGAGCGTGACAAGCCGCCGGAACGTCGCTGCCGCCTTGATGTGGCGGGGGGGCATTATCTCGCCCATCACGCGGCTGACCGAGGCGCCGATGTCGACGGCCGGATAGATGCCAAGCTGCGTCTGCTTGCGCGACAGCACGATGTGCCCGTCAAGGATCGCGCGCGCGGTATCGACGACCGGGTCGGCCGTCGTGTCGTCGCCATCCGCGAGCACGGTATAAATTGCCGTGATCGAGCCCCCGCCCGCGGGCCCCGTGCCCGAGCGTTCGACGAGGCAGGGGACCATCGAGACGACCGAGGGCGGATAGCCCTTGGCGGTCGGCTGCTCGCCGAGCGCGAGGCCCACCTCGCGGCGCGCATGCGCCACGCGGGTGAGCGAATCCATGATGAGGAGGACGTTCTTGCCCTTGTCGCGGAAGTATTCGGCAATCGCGGTCGCGTAATTCGCGCCCCGGATCCGCAGGAGCGGCGAGCGGTCGGCGGGCACCGCGACGATGCAGACCTTGCCGCGCGTCTCGGCGCGCATGACCGTCTCGTAGAAGCTGCCGACCTCGCGCCCGCGCTCGCCGATCAGGCCGACGACGATGACATCGGCCTCGGAAAAGCGCGTCATCATCGACAGAAGGACCGATTTCCCGACGCCCGAGCCCGCGACGATGCCAACGCGCTGCCCCCTGCCGATGGTCAGGAGCGCGTTGACGACGCGCACGCCGACATCGAGTGGCTCTGCCACCGGCGCATGGCCGAGCGGGTTCGTGGGCCGGCCCAGAAGCGGCCAGCGCGCGTCCAGCACCGGCGCGGGGCCGTTGTCGAGCGGCGCGCCGCGCGCATCGACGACGCGCCCGAGCAGGCCATCGCCGACCGCGACCTCGCGGCCCTCGTCGCGCTCGCGCACCCGGGCGCCGACCTCGATGCGCGCGCCGAACTCGTGGAGGAACAGAAGGTTGCGCCCCTCGCGAAAGCCGATCACCTCGGCATCGACGGTGCTGCCATCCGCGCCCTCGACCGCGCAGATCGCGCCGACCGACACCGGAAAGCCGTGGCATTCGATCACCTGCCCGTCAAAGCGCGTCACCCGCCCCGAAGCGGTCAGGAACCGCTCGGCCGGCAGCGCCGCGAGCCCCGGCAGCAGGCGTTCGATCACGCTCATGCCGTGGGCCCCTCGTCGGGGGCGGCTTCGGGGGCGGCTTCGGGGGTGGCTTCGGGGGGGGTGGGTTCGGGGCGCAGGGGCAGCGCATCGACGATCCGGAGCCCTCCGATCGAGAGGTCGACATCGCCGCGGTTGAGGTCCTCGCGCGCAAGGATGCGCGCCTCGGAGAGCATCTCCGACCGCCCGATCAGCGGGCCGAGTGCGGCCGCATCGGCGGGGTTGAGGCGCAGCACCGTGCCGCGCAGATCCGATTGCACCTGCTCGACCAGCGCCTCGATCCGGCGCAGGAAGGCGTCGGGCATCTCGTCGATGCGCGCTCCGGCGCGCGCCGAGGCAAGCCCCAGCACCGCCGCGCGCAGGCCCGATTGCGAGCGACCGGACCATGGCCGCGTCGGGGTTCATGAAGGCGCGCGCCGCGGCATCGAGTGCCGCGAGGGCCGCGACCGTCTCGCCCTCGATCTCGCGCCGGGCCTGCGCCTCGCCGGCGCGGAAACCGCTGATATAGGCCTCTTCGCGCTCGCGCGCGGCCTGCTCGGGGTCGATGCCGAGCGGAGCCAGGGGCGGCGCCGGGGGCGGCAGCGGGGCCGGCTCGGGCGCGGCGGGGGAAGCTGCGGGAAAATCGGCGACGACCTCTGCCTCGGCCACCGCAGACGCCGCGCGCAGCTCGGGCGCGGCCGGGGCCGGCGTCGGGGCCAGCGTCGGGGCCGGCGTGGGCGCGGCCGCGGGTGCGGCCTTCGGCGCGGGCGGGGGCTCGGGCGTGGCCTGGCGCGCGATGTCGAGCAGGCTGCGGCTGCGGAAGGCGGCGGGCTTGCGCTGCGCGATCCTGGTGTCGGGCTGATAGCTGCCCTGCCCCGCCAGCCGCACGATCGAGGCGATCTCCGCCTCGTCGAGCGCGCGCGTCGCTTCCTCGGCCGTCATGCCCGCCTCCACCGCTCAGCCGCCTCAGACCATCTCGTCGCCGCCGCGGCCCGCGAGCACGATCGTGCCCTCGTCCGACAGCCTGCGCGCGACTTCGATGATCTGCTTTTGCGCCTCCTGCACATCCGTAAGCCGCACGGGGCCGAGCGCCTCCATCTCGTCCTTGATGTTGGCCGCGGCGCGCGTCGACATGCAACCGAAGAGCTTTTCGCGCAGCGCCTCGTCCGCGCCCTTGAGCGCGAGGGTGAGGAGTTCGGTATCGACCGAGCGCAGCAGCGTCTGGAGCGAACGGTCGTCCGACATGATGAGGTTGTCGAAGACGAACATGTTGTCCTGGATCGACTGCATGAGATCTTTGCTGTCCTTCTTGATCTCCTTCATGATCCGCTGTTCCATCGCGGTCTTGGTGAAGTTCATGATCTTCGCCGCCGCCTTGACGCCGCCGATCTGCGAGGCACGCAGCGTCGTGTTGGCCTTGAACTTCTGCTGCATCACGCGCTCGAGCTCGCGCACCGCGTCGGGCTGCACGGTCTCGAGTGTCGCGATCCGGCGCACCACATCGGGCTGCATGTCCTGCGGCAAAAGCGTCAGCACATCGGCCGCCAGCGCATAGTCGAGATAGGAGATGATGAGGGCGATAATCTGCGGATGCTCATCAAGGATCAGCTCCGAGATCGAGCGCGCGTCCATCCAGTCGAGGATCTCGATCGGGCGTTCGGAGGATGCGGGCGTGATCCGGCTTAGCACCGATTGGGCCTTGTCGACCCCGAGCGCCTTCGTGAGCACGTTGCGCACATAATTGCCAGCGCCGAGCCCGAGGCTCGTCTGCTGCTTGATGACGGCGAGGAACTCGTCGAGGACGGCGTTGACCGTCTCCTGATCGACGCCCTGGACCGAATACATCGCCGTGCCGAGGTGCTGGACCTCGCGCGGGGTCAGGTTCTTGAGGATCTCGGCGGCCTCGTCCTCGCCCAGAAGCATCATCAGGATCGCCGACTTCTGCGTCCCGGTGAGCGTGTCGAAGAGCCGCTCCTCGCCCGTCTGCTGTGCAGGTTCCGCCATTTATCGCTCCATCAGCGCGCCCCCCTTGCGGGGGGCAGCGGCGCGTCAAAGATAGGACATGTCCTTCTTCATCATCTGCTTGAACACGTTCGACACACGGCCCGCCTCGTCCGAAACGATCATGCGGATGATCGCGACCTTGTCGTCGTAGGTGTTCGCGGTATCGAGCATCTCGAGCGAGATGTTCGACTTCTTGGGCTTGAGCTTGGCCTTGATCTCGTCGAGCGTCTCACCCTCCTTGACCACGACCGAGTCGAGCGCGTCGACCTCGTCATCGCTCAGCCCGCCGCGGGCCACCGCCTCGCCGCCCGAGGGCACGAGCACGCGGTTCAGGAGCGGCCGGATGACGCCGAGCGCGATGACGGCAAGCGTCAGCACCGTCAGGAACTGCTGCGCCGCGAGCTTGATCCAGCCCATCTCGAACCATTCGACCTTCACCGATTCATCGAGTTGCTGCACGAAGGGCTGCGCCGTCACGGTCACGAGATCGCCGCGCTCCTCGTTGAGGCCGACGACACCCGCGACAAGCTTGCGGATCTCCTCGAGCGTCTCTTCTGGGAAGGGGACGGGCTCGATCAGGCCTGTCTCGGGGTTGACCGCCTCGCGCTCCTTCACGAGCACCGCGACAGCGATGCGCGAGATGCGGGTCGCCGGGTCCATCGTGGTCTCGACCTTGCGGCTGACCTCGTAGTTCTGCACCGAGCTTGTCGATTCGCTCTCGACCGACGGATCGGCGGCATTGGCCTCGGTGCCGGGCAGTCTGCCCGTCAGCTCGGCCTCGGTCGGCGCGCGGTTGGAGACCGCGCCCGGAATGCCGGCCGCTTCGGGGTTGCGGGTGACGTCGCGCGTGGCCTGCGTGCTGCGCAGCGCGTTGCCCTCGGGATCGACCCGCTCTTCGGTGACCTCGCGACGGGTGAAGTCGATATCGAGGTTCACCTGCGCGTTCACATTGCCCGCCCCCACCATCGGGCCCACGAGCATCTCGATGCGGGTGCGATATATCTGTTCGAGCCGCATGCGATAGCGCAGCTGGCTGTCCGAGAGGATCGACGAGGGATCGTCGTTCGAGCGCGTCAGCATCCGCCCCTGCTGATCGACGACCGTGACGCCCTCGCGCGCCATGTTCGGCACCGACGCCGCGATCAGGTTCACGATCGCATCGACCTGTTCCTCGTCAAGCTTGCGGCCCGGCGCGATCTGCACAAAGACCGACGCGGTCGGCGTCTCCTGCTCGCGCACGAAGACCGAGCGTTCGGGCAGCGCGAGATGCACGCGCGCCGACTGCACCGCCGCGATCTCGGTGATCGAGCGCGCGAGTTCGATCTCCTGCGCCTGCTTGAGGCGCATGATCTCGACCGAGCGCGAGGTGCCCATCGGAATGTCGCCGAGCGCCGCATAGCCATCGGGCACCACGCTCGGCAGACCCTGCGCCGCCAGCGTCATGCGCGAGCGGTGATAATCCGCGACCGGCACCAGCACATCGCCCGTCGTGGGATCGACGCTCACCGTATAGCCGGAATTGGTCAGCGCATCGACGATGCGCGCCTTCTCGGCCTCGGGCAGCGAGGCATAGAGCGTCGTCAACTTGGGCTGCTGGACAACGGCATAGAGCGCGATGCCCGCGATCGCGGCGATGACGGTGACGATGGTCGGCATCGCGCGCCGAAAGCTCGGCTGTGCCGTCATGTCGCGCACCGAGGTGAGCATCCCCCCCCCGGACGCGAGCAGGCTGCCGCCGACGGAAGGTCCGCCGACGGCTGCTGCAACTTGGGTCGATCTCGGCTCGGGTGATCTGGCCATCGTGCTCTACTTTCGCGTCAGGGTGTCCGTGCGCCGGTCCGTCATGCCCGTCAGACGGGCATGTTCATGATATCCTTGTAGGCACTCAGCGCCTTGTTGCGCAGGCTGAGCGTCAGCTGGAACCCGAGCGAGGAGACCTGCTGGCTGATCATCACCTTCGCCAGGTCGTTCTCGAGCCCGAGTTCATAGTTCCGCGCCATTTCGCTGGCGGTGTTTTGCGCGCGCGCGACATCGCGCAGGCCGTCGCCGAGGCGCTCGGCAAAGGCCGGGCCCTCGGGGGCGGGGCGCACCGCGGCGGCGGCGAGGCGCTCCTGCATCCGCGCGGCGGTCTGCAGATGCGTCTGGCCGACCTGGAATTTCAATCCGGGAAGCTGCGTCATCATCCCCTCCGTCAGCCGGCCATGCCGGACACGCGCCGGCCAAAGGCGCGTTCGTCATGCATCATCCGCAACCCGTCCGAGGGCGCGTCCACGATGATGTCGGCGGCCGTGATCACCCCGTCGGCGTGCAGCACCAGCGCGCGCTGCATCACGTTCTCGAGCTCGCGCACATTGCCCGGCCAGTCATGCGCGAGCAGAAGATCGATCGCGGCGGGCTCGAGCATCGGCACCGCGGTGCCGGCCGGGCAATGCTTGCGCAAGAGCGCGGCCGCGATCGCGACGATATCGTCGCGCCGCTCCGAGAGCGCGCGGGTCGCGAGCGGGAACACGTTCAGCCGATAGAACAGATCCTCGCGAAAGCGGTTCTGGCGGACCTCTTCGTGGATGTCGCGGTTCGTCGTCGCGACGATGCGCACATCGACCTTGATCTCGGCCTGGCCGCCAAGCGGGGTCACCGTGCGCTCCTGCAGCACGCGCAAGAGCTTCGATTGCAGCCCGAGCGGCATCTCGGAAATCTCGTCGAGCAGGAGCGTCCCGCCCTCGGCCGCGCGGAAGATCCCCTTGTTGGCGAGCGAGGCGCCCGTGAAGGCGCCCTTTTCATGGCCAAAGAGGACCGCCTCGAGCATGTTCTCGGGGATGGCGGCGCAGTTGATCGCAACGAAGGGGTTGCCCTTGCGGCCCGAGCGCAGATGCACATAGCGCGCGAGCACCTCCTTGCCGGTGCCCGTCGGGCCGTTGACAAAGACCGTCACATCCGAGCGCGAAACCCGGTCGGCGAGGTCCATCAGCCGCGTCGTCGACGGATCGGCCGCGATCATGTTCGAGACATCGGCGCAGAGGATGTCGGCCGCGTGCAGCAGCGCGAAATCGGCCGCAACCGCGACCTCAGCCGCCGGCGCCGGCAACCCGAGGCGGATCACCCGCCCGCCGAGGTCGGTTTCATGCGTGAGGCTGCGCGCGGCCTCGTCCACGATCATCACGAGGCGCGGACGCTGGGCGCGCAGCCGCTCGGTCAGGCCGCGCAGACCGCCGGCGGCGGCCTCCTGCGTGCTCGAACAGACGATGGCGGCACCGGCAGGGGCACAGGACGGATCCTCGGTCACGACCACGCCGACCCTGCGGCGCGCGATCGCGTCGGCGAGCCTCTCGGCCCGCGCAAAACCCTTGGCATCGATCACGACGTCGGACATCCTGCGCACTCCCTTGCGTCATCAGGGAAAGGCAAGAAGCGGGCCAACCTTGCGCGCACCCCATCCGACAATGCGCGACGGCGCTGGGCAACCACCTGATCTGGCGTGATTTTAACAGGGGGCGTACCCCCTTCCGGCCCTGCGCCCCGGCGCCGTTTCGTGCCCCCGGGGCGGGTGTCGGAAATCCGTCGGCAGGGCGGGGGGCGGCGAAGATCCGCCCCGGGGCGCGTCGGCTTTCCGCCGCCTCAGGTGATGACGAAAGAGGTGATGACGACCTCGCGGATGTCGGGCTCATAGCCCTCCGACACGAGAAGCGCGTTCATCGCATCGCGAATCCGCGCCACGAGGTCGGCGCGCGCCGGCACGTCGCGCAGATCCTCGGCCGCGACATCGCCGAGCACATCCATCACCGCGCCGCGCAGCTTCATCTCGTTCTCCTGCAGGCGCAGGATCACGACATCGGCGAACATCGGCGGCATGAAGACATTGACCGACAGCTCGATGCTGTACATCGCCGAACCCTCGCGCGCGTTGCCGGCGAAGGGCGAGGCGAAGCTGAAATAGCGATAATCCGGCGGGATGATGTTGCCCTGCTCGTCGCGCTGGATGCGCGCCGCGGCGTCCGCGGCCGGGTCGGGTTCCGCATCGGGCGTGCCCTCGGCCGCGGGGGCGGCCGCGGCGCCGAGCGCGGTCGCGGCCGTGGCGGCGGTGGCGGCAGGGGCGCCGACCGCGACGGCCGCGACGGCGACGGCGGCATCGGGCGCGGTCACCTCGGCCTCGGGCGCGAGTTCAGCGCTCCGGTCGCGAAAGGGCTGGAGGTGGTCGGCGCGCGGACCGACCGCCGCATGGCCGCCGATGAAGGCGCCGAGCACGACGAAGCCGGGCAGCACATAGATGAGCATCTTGCCCAAGAGCGCCTTCATCGCCTGCCCTCCTCCTTGCTGCGCCGCCCCTTCGCGGGCGCCATCATGCGGCAACAAAGCACAATCGGTCCAGATGGCACCCGCCACCGGACCCTCTGCGGCGCGGACGCCGCCAGTCTGCTCGGCGCCGCCTCAGCCGCGCGCGATATCCGCCTTCAGATAGGAGCCGAAGCCCGAAAGAACCTGCACATGCGCCCGCAGGCGCGCATCCACACGCACGAGTTCGTCGCGCAGCGCCTCGACCGCCACGCGGTCAAGCCCCTGCCCTTCGCCCGCCCCCGAAGCCATCTCGGCTGCGAGCGCGGTCGTCGTCGCGTGAAAGGCCGATGAGGCATCCTCGATCGCGCGCGCGTCCTGCATGGCGCCCGACACCCGGCCAAGGGTCTCGCGCAGCGCCTCGAGGCGCATCTGCAACGGCGATGTCATCGCGGTGTGGTCCATTCCGGCCGACCTCAACCCTTGAGCTGAAGGTAGCTTTCCATCAGCCGGTCCGCGACCCGATCGAGATCGATCGGATAGTTTCCCTTCCTGATGGCCTCCTTGATCCGCCCGACAGCTTCGATGTCGACGGGCGGTTCGGTCTTCATGGCCGCGACCGTGGCCTTCGATTGCAGGTCGCTGACCTCTCCCGCAGGTGCGGCAGGTGCGGCCTTCGCCACCTCTGCAGCAGCCTTGCGGTCGGCCAGTTCTCTGGCAACCGACGACCCTGGAACGGTCAGCCTGTGTGCGGCATGTTTGATCTGATCAACCATGGCAGCCTCCTTTCGCATTGGGAAACGACACCACGCTAGTTCATGTTAGCGACGGGTCGTATTTTTTCTGCAGCCTCCACGACACCCTGGATGATGTCGCCCGAAGAGATGTTCTGGACCTCGATGATGTCGCCGAGCTGGCCGTTGCCGACGGCCTTTCCGGCGGTGATGATCTCGAAGCCGCCGATCGCGTTCACGATCATGACGGGGTTGCCCTCGCGCACCAGCCAGTCATGCTCGAGATGGCGCGCATGAAGGGCGCGCCCCTCGCCCAATGTCTGGGTGAGGGTGCGGCCGATCACGTCCTCGGCGCTGCTGAAGAGCCCGGTCGAGACCTTTTGCGGTGCGGGGATCATCACGATATCCTCGGCCGTCAGCACCGCGCCCTTGCGCAGGCTGCGCCGCAGCGCCACCACCTCGGCGCCCTGCGGCGCGGCCGATGCGGCGGCGGGCGCGGCCTGCGGGGTGGCACCGGGGGCTGCGTCGGGGGCGGCGTCGGGGGTGGCTTCCGCGACCGGGGCGGGCAAGAGGCTCGTGAGGTTTGCGCGCACCAGAAGCGACCATTCGAACGGGGCCGAGCAGCGCACGTCGATCAGGCTCCAGTCCGAGCCGTCGCGCGGCGCGGCCGAGAGCGGCTCGGAGCAGGGATAGAACCGGCGCGTCGCAGGAATGACCGGCTCACCCGACATCCCTGCGGCATCGAGCAGCTCGACGACCGCGGCCTCGACATCGGCGGCGGTGATGTCGAAGGCGCCAGCCGCCGCACCCTCGGCGGCATGGGCGGTCGTGCGGATATGGATCGACCATTCCATCGGGTCCGAGCAGCGCACCTCGACCGTGCGCCAGTCCGACCCATAGCGCGGCGCGGCGCTGAGTTCGCCCGAGCAGGGATAATAGCGGCGCATCTGCGACACGCGCGGCGAGGCTTCGATCCCCGCCTCGGCGAGGGCCTTGCGCACCACCGCCTCGATATCGCCCGCCGTCGCGAGCGGCGCATCCCCGAGCGGGGTGCGGCGCGCGCGCCCGTCATCGGGCACCGTCCTGAGGTTGAGGGTCCAGCGCGCCGGCTCGGCGCAGGAGACGCTGACCGTGCGCCAGTCGCCCGCGATCCGCGGCGCGACCTCGAGCGGCACGGCGCAAGGGTAGAAGGTGCGCGATTGCGTCACGACAGGGCTTGCGGCCTCGCCCACGAGGGCGAGCGCATCGCGCACGGCCCGGTCGATCTCGGCGGCATCGACCTGGCGCAGCGTCGCGCCCTCGGGCGCGGCCTCGGGCGTCGCGGCCCGGGCGCCGGTGCGCACCGTCACCGACCAGCCGACCGGCGCGCCGCAGGTCACGACGACGGTGCGCCAATCGCCCGCAACGCGCGGCGCGACGGCCATATCGTCGACGCAGGGGTGAAAGCGGCGCTCGGCCGAGATCGCGGGCTCGGCCAGTTGCCCCGCCTCGGCCAGGACCGCGACGACGCGCGCCGCGATGTCGGCGCCGGTGACGACCTCGGCCTGCGCGAGCTGCGCCGCAAGCCCCGGGGCCGCATCGCCCTCGGGCTCGGCGGCGCGGACCGCCCCCGCGAGGGCCAGCGCGACGAAAAGGGCCGAGAGGCGCGCGATCATCAGCGTACCTCCATGAAGCGCGCCGTCGCGCCGTTGAGCGACGCGGCGCTGCGCCCGCGGTCGATGGGGCGCAGCCGGGCCGAGCTGTCGGCGATCTCGACGATCTCGAGCAGGGTATAGGGCGTGTCGTCGCCCTCGGTATAGGCGATGTGGTTGCGCGTCAGCCCATGCCGGCGCCCGAACGGCAGCGTGAGGAGCCCGCCATCCGCAGCCGCGAGCGGCCCGACGAGGGGGCGGCAGACGATCTCGCGCACGAGGCCGTCGACATGGCCCGCAAGGCCCGCCGTCAGCTCGGCCACCACCGCCTGACGGTCGCGCCGCGAGAGCGGGTTCATATGTGCAAGCGTCGATGTGCCGGGCAGGCGGACGCGCTGGCGCAGCGTGGCCTCGGCGCCGGCCTCGGCCCCGCCCGAAAAGAGCCGCGAGCGGACCTGAAGTTCGACCTCGGCGCGGCCCAGCAACGGATCGGTCCCACCGACCGCGCGGATCTCGATCGCCGCATCGAAGCCAAAACCGTTCGCCGCGATGCCCGCCGCGACGGGCCGCATCCCTGTCAGCGTGGCATAATCGAAGGCGGGGTTCTTGGCGCTGGCGGTCACCTCCTGCGCCGAAGTGCCGATGGTGCCGGTCAGATCGACCGCGCGATGGGCATCGAGTTCTTCAAGCAGCCCGGCCGCGACCTCCTGCACCACCGGCTGCATCCAGGCCGGCGCGCGATGATCGAGGCTGAGCGAGGGCCGGAACGCGGTGACAGAGATGCGCACGTCGCGCGGACAGGTCGCGATCGGCTGGACCTCGCCCACCATCGCGCTGATGCGCACGCGCGTCACCTCACCCACCCGCTCTTCGGCAATGACGGTGTAATCGAGAATGCGCGAGGCCGGCCGCACCACAAGCTGGTCCGAGACGATCTCGCTGCGCGAGAGGGCGGTGAAGCCCTTGACCTCGGCGCCCCCGATCATCGCGGCCTGATAGAGCGCCTCTTCGAGCGCGCGCCGGCGCGTCGCGGCGCCGCCGCCCTGCACCGTATCGACCGCCTGCCCCTCGGCCTCGACGCGCATGACCTGCGCGGCCGCATCAGGCGCGAAGCCTGCTGCCGCGAGCACAGCCCCGAACGCGAGGCCGATCGCATGGAGGTGGCGCCGGAGCATCGGCATCGCGCGGCCGTCAGCCCGCCCGGCGCGCCGAGCGCAGGAGCTGGTCGATCATCTCGCGGTCGATCTCAAGCAGCACCTCATAGGTGTCCTGTCCCTTGGGTTCGATGCGCACTGTGCGCGCGCCCCGGATGGTGCCCGCGACCGAGGCGCGCAGCGTGTCGCTCTGCACGACCGCATCGGCGACCGAGGTCTGGCTGTCGATCCGCAGCCCGTGGACTTTTTCGGTCAGCTCACGCATCGCCTCGAGCCGCGCGGCGCGGATCGCGAGCAGCCGGCGATGCGTCAGCGACTTGCCGTTCTGCGCCGAGACGACCGCATAGCCCACCCCGTTGATCGTAGGCACCGTGCGCGCGGCGGTCTCGGTGACCGCGAGCACCTGCTGCGTCTGCACGAGGTCCTGCGTCGCGCTCGGCCCCGCCGCGCCGCCCGAGCCGATCATCGGCAGGCTGAACCCGAGCGGACCGGTGCAGCCCGCAAGGCCAAGCGCGCACGCGAGGGCGAGGGCGGCCGGGACGCCTTTCGGGGCGCGGGTCGGCCGGATGGGGACGAGTGCGTGTTCCAAGGTGCCGCTCCTTCGAGGGATGATCCGCCCCCCGCCTGCACGATCCGTGCCAGACCGGCCGCGACGCGCACGCCGCAACTGGAAATCCGCATCTGGCACGGGATTTGCTTTCCTGATCCGACGCCCGATCACGCGGGCCGCCATGGAACGTCGAAACGATGTCAGACCGCCCGAATCCAGCGCCATCGACTGCCCGAACCGCCCGCCGGGCGTGCCCTGAAGCCGTCGGTGGCCGGAACTTTGACAGCGGGGCAGCGTCATGGATCTGACACGCACCCGGGACGGATGGGCCGACCTGCGCGGCGCGCTCTCGGGCACGGTGCTGCCGATCGGCATCCTCGCCGTCATCGCGATGATGGTCCTGCCGCTGCCGGTCATCATGCTCGATGCCTTCTTCGTGCTCAACATCCTGCTGTCGCTGCTGATCCTGCTCGTGGCGATGCACACCTATCGGCCGGTCGATTTCTCGTCCTTCCCGAACCTGCTCCTGATCGCGACGGTGCTGCGGCTTGCGCTCAACGTCGCGTCGACGCGGATCGTGCTCGCCGAGGGCCACACCGGCGAGGACGCGGCCGGGCAGGTCATCAAGGCGTTCGGCGAGTTCGTCATCGCGGGCAATTACGTCGTCGGGATCTTCGTCTTCGTGATCCTCGTCATCATCAACCTCGTCGTCATCACCAAGGGCGCCGGGCGCGTCTCGGAGGTCTCGGCGCGCTTCACCCTCGATGCGATGCCGGGCAAGCAGATGGCGATCGACGCCGACCTCAACGCGGGGCTGCTGACGGCCGAAGAGGCGACCAAGCGCCGCCAGGAGGTCTCGCAGGAGGCCGATTTCTACGGCTCGATGGATGGTGCCTCGAAATTCGTGAAGGGCGACGCGGTCGCGGGCCTTCTGATCCTTGCCGTCAACATCATCGGCGGCCTCATCATCGGGACGGTCCAGCACGAGTTGCCCGTCGCGGATGCGGCGCGGATCTACATCCTGCTTTCGATCGGCGACGGGCTTGTGGCGCAGATCCCCTCGCTCCTGCTCTCGATCGCGACCGCGATCATCGTGACGCGCGTCTCCTCGACCCATGACATGGCCGAGCACATCGGCAAGCAGGTCCACCTCTCGCGCGCCTGGATCCCGGCGGCGGTCGTGATGTTCATCCTCGGCGTGACGCCGGGCATGCCCAACCAGATCTTCCTCTTCTTCGCGCTGCTTGCGGGGATCGCGGGCTATCTCGCGCGCCGGGCGGAACTCGCGCGCGCCGAGGAACCCGAGGACACGGGCGAGGCCGATGACGCCGACGCCGCCCCCAAGGAGGCGATCACGCTCGAGGATGTGACGGATTACTCGCCGATCTCGCTCCAGCTCGGCTACGGCCTCATCTCGATGGTCGATGGCGAGGACGCAAGCCCGCTCGTGACGCGCATCACCGGCATCCGGCGCGAGGTGTCGCGCGCGCTCGGCTTCGTGGTGCCGGGCGTGCGCATCCGCGACGATCTGGGGCTTGAGCCCAACCAGTACCGCATCCGCATCGGCCAGACCATCGTGGGCGAGGATCGCGTCTATCCCGACCGCAAGCTCGCGCTCGCGGGCGATCGCACCGCGATCCGGATCGACGGGGTCGATGTCAAGGATCCGTCGTTCGGCATGGACGCGACCTGGATCCGCCCGCAGCAACAGGCCGAGGCCGAGGCCAACGATTATGTCGTGATCGAGCCCGAATCCGTCCTCGCCACCCATCTGAGCCAGCTTCTCTACAAGCACGCGGCCGAACTCGTGGGGCAGGACGATGTGCAGGCGCTGGTCGACAACCTCGCCAAGAACAGCCCCAACCTCGTGCAGTCGGTCGTCCCCAAGCTCGTGCCCCTGCATGTGCTGACGGCGGTGCTGCGCGCGCTTTTGCACGAGCGCATCCCGATCGCCGATCTGCGGCGCATCCTCGAGGGGCTCGCGAACCTCTCGAACCGCAACGCGCCCGCCTCCGAGATGGCCGAGGCGCTGCGGCCCGCCCTCGTGCCGCTGCTGATCCAGCAGGTGGCCCCGCTCGGCCGGCCGCTCCCGGTCATCACGCTGACGCCCGACCTCGAGCAGCTTCTCCTGCGCACGCTGCGCCAGTCTCCCGAGGGCGAGCTGATCCTCGAGGGCGAGCTTGCCCAGCAGCTCGTGACCTCGATCAACGAGACCTCCGAGCGGATGTCGGCCGAGGGCAAGCCGGGCGTGACCGTCGTCGCGCCGCAGATCCGGCGCGCCTTCGCGGCCTTTCTGCGCGGCCACATGCCGGACGCCATCGTGCTGAGCTATACCGAACTGCCCGAAAACCGCCGTGTCGAGGTCGCCGCGACCATCGGCGGCGCGGGGGCCCTGCCCCGCGAAACCGGCCCCAAGACCAGATGAGGTGAACGGCCATGCCCACGCTCACAGTGCTTGCCCCCGACAGCTCGCTCGCGATGGACGAGATCGCGCGCCAGCTTGGCGACAACGCCTATATCCTCTCGACGACCAAGCGCGACGGCATGGTCGAGATCAAGGCGACGAACGACCCGATCCCGCCCAGCCCGCGCGAGAGCAAGGCCCGCTCGGCCTTTGCCGCCGCACTCGCCGAGCATGGCGCGACCGAAGAGGTGATGGTCCTCCAGCGCCCGCGCGAGGGCCATATCGACCCCGCCGCGCGCGAGCCCGCCCTGGCCGAGGCCGCCCATGCCGAAGCCGCCCTTGCCGCGCCGCGCCCCTCGGCGACGGTCGTGCGCCTCCAGCAGCCCGGCGGTGATCCGCAGCGCGCCGGGCGCGCGCCCGCGTTCCGCCCCCTCGCCCCCGCCCGCCCGCTGCCCGAGGCGGCGGGGCCCGCGCCGCAGCCCGCCCGCACCGGCACCAAGCGCCCGCCCGAGGGCGACGAGGTCATCCGCACGCTCGGCCGCCTGCACGAGGCGCTGAGCAGCCTGCGCGAGACGATGCTGCGCACCGACATCACCGTGCCCGATTTCGAGAGGCTCGATTCCGACCCGCCGGCGCAACCCGCTCAGGCGGCAACGACCCCCCGCACCCCCGACCCGGCGCAGCGCATCCTTGCGGCCGGGTTCGACGCGGGGCTGGTGGCCGAGGCCACGCGCGAGTTCTCGGGGCCGGCCGCAGAGATCGAGGCCGCTTTCGCCGAGACGCTCGCCGCGCGCATCATCGCGCCCGTGCCCGAGGCGATGCTCGGCGCCGATGCGATCCTCGTGCTCGGGCCGTCGGGCTCGGGGCGATCGACGCTCGCGGCCAAGCTCGGCGCGATCGTGCGCGACCTCCACCCCGACCGCCGCTGCCGGCTGGTCGAGATCTGCCCGCGCGGCATGACGGCGCCCGACACCCTCAAGGGCTTCGTGCGGATGCTCAACAGTGCGCAGATGCTCGATATCGGCCACGCCATCTGGCACGAGGAAGAGCTCGCGGGCCTGCCCCGGCCCGAGGCCGGCGTCACCCACATCATCGACATGCCCTCGGACGCCGCAACCTGCGCGCGCATCCTCGAGGCGCTCGGGCCGCTGATCGGGGACGATGCGCCGCGCCTGCTGGCGGTGCCCGCGGGCACCACGGCCGGCATGCTCGAGCGGCAGATGTCGCGGCCCGAATGCGCCGGCGCGACGGTCGCGCTGACCAAGCTTGACGAATGCGACGTGGCGGCAGCCGAACTCTCGGGTCTGGCGGCGCATGATCTGCGCATCGGCTGGCTGTCGGGGACGCGCGCGCTGGTGGGCAACCTCTCGCCCGCGACCGGGCAGGTGATGCGCGACTACGTCGCGGGCTACATCGCGCAGGCCTGACCGGAACGGCAGGCAGAGAGGGAACCGATGCCCCAGTCGATCACCATAGCCAGCGGCAAGGGCGGCGTCGGCAAGACCTGCATCGCGGTCAACCTCTCGCTCACGCTCGCGTCGATGGGGCTGCGGGTCAAGCTGCTCGACGCCGATTTCGGGCTGGCCAATTCGCATGTGCTGATGGGGATCAACAGCACCCGCTCGATCCGCGACGTGATCTCGGGCGAGCGCACGCTTGAAGAGGTCGCCGAGCGCGTCGCGCCGGGGCTTGATCTCTATGCCGGCGGCAGCGCGCTGTCGGACCTCCTCAATGTCGACCCGACCGTGCGCTATCGGCTGATCCGCAACTTCGATCCGCTGGCAGCCGAGACGGATGTGCTGCTGATCGATGCGCCCGCGGGGGCGTCGGACAATGCGCTGTCGTTCGTCGCAGCCTCGGACCGGGTGCTGGTCGTGATCGTGCCCGAACCCACGAGCTTCATGGACGCCTATGCCCTCATCAAGGCCGCGAACATCGACTACGGGCTCGAGCGGTTCTCGATCGTCGTCAACATGGCCGCGAACGAGGCCGAGGCCGCGCGGCATTTCGAGAAGTTCCGCGCGATCACCATGCGCTTTCTTTCGGTCGAGCTCACGCATGTGGGGCATGTGCCGCTCTCGAACGCGCTGAGCCGGTCGATCGTCGCGCTCAAGCCCATCATGCTCGGCGGCGGCAACCCCTCGACGCCCGAGGGCGCGGCCTTTCGCAAGCTCGCCAACGGGGTCCTGCACGCGCCGGTGAACGCGACGCGGGGCCTGCGCTTTTTCGACGATGCGGGCGGCATCGCCGCGCTGCCGCGGATTGCGACCCCGCCCCGGCCCGAGGCGGGCGGCGCTGGCGGGATGGCTGCGCCGGCGCCGGGCGGGAACGAGAGCGTGACGGGGATCCTCGTGCGGCTCCATGATGCGCTTGCGGGGCTGCGCCAGTCGATGGCGACCGAACCGACCGCCGCGGCCGCCGCGATCGAGACGAACCGGATCCTCTCGGCCGGGTTCGATCCGGTCCTTGCCCGAGACCTCGCGCGGATCGACACGGGCGCAGCACCGGCGCCCGCCTTCGCGCGCGCCCTCGCCGCCCAGATCGTCGAGGATGACCCCGACGCGCGGCTTGGCGCCGATGTGGTCTGGATCCTCGGCCCCTCGGGGGCGGGCCGCACGAGCCTCGCGGCCAAGCTTGGCGCCCATGCGGCGCGGCTGCGGCCCGACCGGGCGGTGGCGGTCATGTCGATCCTTGGGCGCGGCGCGGTCGATGACGGGCGGCTCCGGCTGCTCGCGGCGACGCTCGGGCCCGGCACGGCGTTTGCGACCTGGGCCGAGGATACGCCACCCCCGGCGTTCGAGCCGGGTGTCACGCACATCCTCGACATGCCGGCGCAGCCCGAGGTGGTCGCACGGTTGCGCGCGGCCCTTGCGCCGGCGCTCGGCGATCGGGCGCAGGCGGGCATCCTCGTGCTGCCGGGGGGCGCGAGTGCGACCCTCATCGCGCGCCAGCTCGACCGGCCCGAGGCGGCGGGTGCCGTGGTCGCGCTGAGCAAGCTCGACGAATGCCCGGCCGCGCCGGGCGAGTTGCTGGCACTTGCCCAGCGGGGCGCGCGGGTGGGCTGGCTCTCGACTGGGGCGGCGCCCGGCAGCGATCTGCGCGCCGTCACGACGACGATCATGCACGACCATATCGCAGGTGCAACATGATGATCAGGCGGGGATATCTGGAACAGAGCACGCGCCCCGAGGATCTGGTGGCGACGCATCTCGAGATGGTGCGCCGGATCGCCTATCAGCTCCACGGCAGGGTGCGCGGCGCGGTCGAGGTCGAGGATCTGATCCAGGTGGGCTACATGGGCCTCGTGGATGCGAGCCGCAAATACGAAAAGCGCGACGGGGTGAACTTCGACGCCTATGCGCTCATTCGCATCCGCGGCGCGATCCTCGACTTCTTGCGGCGCAACTCGAACCTCTGCCGCACCACGATCATCATGCGCCAGAAGATCACGGGCGCGACGCTCGCACTCGAACGGCGGCTGCAGCGCGCGCCGCTGCCGGCCGAGGTCGCGCAGGAGGCGGGGCTGAGCCTGCGCGAGCTTGACCAGTGGGAGCAGGCCTTTCAGGCCAATGTCCACCATTCGCTCGACGAGGCCTATGACGAATTCTCGATCTGGTTCACCGAAAGCTCGGACAACCCCGAAGAGGCCCTCTCGCAGACCGAATTGCGCGGGGCATTGCGCGAGGCGCTCACGACGCTCCCCGAGCGCGAGGCGCTGGTGCTGCAACTCTATTATGTCGAGGAGCTGAACGTCTACGAGATCGCCGAGGTGCTCGAGGTCACGACCGGGCGCGTCTCGCAGATCAAGAAGGCCGCGATCGGGCGCATCCGCACGACGCTGGCGCGGATGCTCGACGATCCGGCACTGGCCGAGGCGGGCCGCCCGTGACCGACGGCTGGTTCCCCTCGCACACGCTCCAGATGTTCCTCCAGAGCGCCGAGATGCGGCTTCTGGGCACCGAGATGCGCCAGGAACTCGACCTCTCCTGCGGGCTTTCGTCGATCGCGCGCGGCACCTGCACGCTGCGGCTGCGGCCGGTCGATGTGCTGCGGGGCGGCGGGCCGATCGGACAGATCGAGATCCTCGCCGACCGCCCGCTGATGCGCGGCGAGATCACGCTGCCGCGCGCAGGCTTCGACATACTCGCGCGCCATGTCGCGCAGGAACCCCCCCGCCCCGTCGCGGTCATCGTGGCACTGACCGAAAGCCTCGAGGTCAACCTTCAGGGCGATCTGCGCATCTCGAAGACGCGCACGCTCTCGGTCGCCGACATCTCGTTCAACGTGCCGCTGCAATAGGGCGGCGCGCCTCAGACCTGCCCGGCCATCACCGACTTGCGCCGGCGCGCGAATGAGGACGGGATGTTGAGCATCTCGCGATACTTCGCCGCCGTCCGCCGCGCGAGGTTCACCCCTTCGGCCTTCATCATCCGCACGATGGCGTCGTCGCTATAGGGCGCGTCGGCGGGTTCGCCCTCGATCAGCTTGCGGATGCGGAACTTGACGGCCGAGGCCGCATCAGCCCCCTCGCCCGAGGAAGAGGACGGCAGGCCCACGCTGAAGAAGGTCTTGAGGCGAAAGGTCCCGAGCGGCGTCGCCATCATCAGGCCCGAGGTCACGCGGCTCACGGTGCTTTCGTGCACGCCCACCGCCTCGGCCACGTCGCGCAGCACGAGCGGGCGCAGATGGCCGAGCCCCCTCTCGAGGAACGCCTGCTGCTGGCGCACGATCTCGGCGCCGATGCGCAAGGTGGTGGCGTTGCGCTGCGCGATGGCGCGGCGCAGCCAGTTCGCATCCGACACGCGCTCGCGCGCGAAGCCGCGGGCAGCGTCGGCGGCGGGGGTCGCGGCCTTGCCTGCCAGCACCGACTGGGCAAAGCCGCGGTTGACGCGGACCGACGGCAGGGTCGAGCGGTTGAGGTCCACGATCCAGCCGTC
>JAUREX010000139.1 GCA_030834485.1 Gemmobacter sp. | reverse complement strand
AGAGCGCATCGAGCCGCGCGATGTTGCGCTCGGCGAGGTTTCCGAGTTCGGGCAGGGGGCCCGCGCGCGCGGCCAGCACCTCGGCCAGCCGTGCGGGCAGATGGGCGGCGAGGGTCGCGCGCAGATGCGCCCGCGGGCTGGCCTTGCGCGCCTGCCGCAGCATCCCCGCCGCATCGGGCAAGAAGCGCAGCGCAATCGCCTGCCCCGGCCGCCAATAGGAAGAAACCTGCAGGATCGCCGGCCCCGACAGCCCGCGATGGGTGAAAAGCGCGGCCTCGGCAAAGGACACATCGCCCACGCGCGCCACCACCGGGCAGGCAACGCCCGCGAGGCCGCGCAGATCGGCCGCATCATCTGCGAGCGTCAAGGGCACGAGTGCGGGGCGCGGCGCGACCACGCCAAGCCCGAAGCGGCGCGCGATGTCATAGGCGATCCCGCTCGCGCCCATCTTGGGGATCGACGGCCCGCCCGTCGCCACCACGAGGCGCCGCGCACGCGCCCCCGCGACGCTGAACCAGCCATCCGCATGCCCGATCTCGCCGATCGGGGTGCCGAGGCGGATCTCGACCCCGCCCCGCGCGCATTCCGCAAGCAGCATCGCCACGATCTCGCGCGCCGAGCCATCGCAGAAAAGCTGGCCCAGCGTCTTTTCGTGCCAGGCGATGCGGTGGCGCGCCACCAGCGCGAGGAAATCGGCGGGCGTGTAGCGCGCGAGCGCCGATTTCGCGAAATGGGGGTTCTCGGACAGAAAGCAGCCCGGGCGCGTGCCGGTGTTGGTGAAGTTGCACCGCCCCCCGCCCGAGATCAGGATCTTCTTGCCCGGCTTTTCGGCATGATCGATCACGAGGACGCGCGCGCCCCTCTGTCCGGCCGTCGCCGCCGCCATGAGGCCCGCCCCCCCGGCGCCGAGGACGATGGCGTCGAAAACCTCAGCCGTCGGTCGGGCCATGGCGGCGGTTCCAGCGGATCGAGGACCAGAGCGACACCCCGATCAGCGTCGCCCCGAACAGCCCCGTGATGACCTCGGGCACATGCGCGAGCGTCTGCACATACATCACCACCGCCAGCGCGATGATGGCGTAGAACGCCCCATGTTCGAGAAAGCGGTAGGCGTCGAGGGTGCCGCGCTCGACCAGCATGATCGTCATCGAGCGCACATACATCGCCCCGATCCCGAGGCCGATCGCGATGACAAAGAGGTTCTGGCTGAGCGCGAAGGCCCCGATCACCCCGTCGAAGGAAAAGGACGCATCGAGCACCTCGAGATAGAGAAACGCCCCGAGCCCGCCGCGCGCCGCCCCCGCCGTCACCTCGGCCGCGCTGTCAAGAAGCCCGCCCAGCACCTCGACCAGAAGGAAGGTCAGGAGCCCCCAGATCGCGGATGAGACGAAGACCTCGCCCTCGATCCCGTCCAGAAGCCGAGAAAAGCCGAGGATGAGGGCGAGCACGATCGCGACCTCGACCCCGCGGATCGTCGCACTTCGCGCCATCCGCTGCTCAACCCAGGCGACCCAGTGGACGTCCTTTTCGTGGTCGAAGAAAAAGCTCAGGCCCACCATCATGAGGAAGGTGCCGCCGAAGGCCGCGATCGGCAGATGCGCCTCATGCATGATGCGGGCATATTCCTCGGGCTGGACCGAGGCGAGCACGACCGCCTGCCAGGGCCCGATGTTGGCCGCGATCACGACGATCAGCAACGGAAAGACGATCCGCATCCCGAACACCGCGATCAGAATCCCCCAGGTCAGGAAACGGCGCTGCCATTCGGGCCGCATGGTCTTGAGCTTGTTGGCATTCACGATCGCATTGTCGAACGAGAGCGAGATCTCGAGGACCGCGAGCACGCAGCAGACGAAGAAGATCGTCGCCATCCCCCCGAGGGTGCCCGTCATCCGCCAGCCGAGCACCGCCCCGAGCGCAAGCCCGAGGATCGTGACGATGAACGCCCAGCGGAAATAGCGCAGGGTCTGCGCGCCGATGCCGAGGGATGTCATGAGGTGCCTTCCGCAACGCGGCGAGGGGTGGGTGGTGCCGACATCGCGAAAGCACCGCAACTTTCGCCAGAGGGGCCCGGTCACCGATGGGGTCCGCGGGTGCGGACCCGCAAGGGTTAGCACCCCCGCGACGCCGCGCAAGCCCCTTCAGACCGCCCGCAACGCTGCGATGGCGGCGCCATGCTCGGCGATCAGCCGCGCGCAGAGCTCGGCCGCGGCCGGTATGTCGCGGATCGTCGCGGCACCCTGGCCGGCCGACCAGATCGTGGCCCATGCGCGCGCCTCGGCGGCGAGGTCGAGCGCGCCATGCGCCGGCAGCGCCTCGGGGTCGAGGCCAGCGGCGATCAGGCTCTCGCGCAGGAAATTCCCTGCCACGCCCGAGACCGCATCGGTGCGGATGATGTCGGCGCTGCGCGCGCGCGCGGTCATGCGCTTTTGCGCCTCGGGCGCGAGCGATTCGCGTGTCACGAGAAAGCGCGTCCCGAGATAGGCGAGATCGGCCCCCATCAGCTGCGCCGCCGCGATCTGCGCGCCCGTGGTGATCCCGCCCGCAAGCGCGATCGTGCCCGCAAACATCGCCCGGAGTTCGGCCATGAATGCAAAGGGGCTGAGCGTGCCGGCATGCCCGCCCGCACCCGCACAGACCGCGATCAGGCCGTCGACCCCCGCACCCAGCGCCTTTTCGGCGTGCCGGAGCCCGATCACGTCATGCAGCACCACCCCGCCATAGCCCCGGACCGCGCCGACGATGTCGGGCACCGCCCCGAGCGAGGTGATGACGACCGGCACCTTGTGCGCCACCACGCGCGCGAGATCGGCCTCGAGGCGCGGGTTCGAGCGGTGCACGATCAGGTTGACGCCATAGGGCACCCCCAGCCCCAGCCGCCCCGCGATCTCGGCCAGCCAGTCGTCGAGGGCGGTGGTGCTGCGGCAGTTCAGCGCCGGAAAGCTGCCCATCAGCCCCGCGCCCGAGACCTCGACCACAAGATCGGGCCCCGAGGCCAGAAACATCGGTGCCGCGATCGCGGGCAGGCGCAGCGCGCCAAGCGCAGGGGGCAGGGGCATCGGCACCTCCGGTTTCGGTAGCACAGACTATCCACGTCGGGGCGGATTGGCCAGCGCGCGGCCGTTGCGCCCCGCCCGGCGCCGGCGCATGATCGTCGGCAGCGCGCAGGGGGATGCGATGGATTTGCTCGAGGCCGGGGGGCAGAAGGTGCTGGCCGTCATGGCGGCCGCGGCCGAATACGGCCCCGCGCTCAGCCGGCGCATCCGCCCGCTGATGACCGGCGTGGGCCCGGTCGAGGCCGGGGTCGCGACGGGGGCCGCACTCGCGCGGCTCGCGGCGGCAGGGCGGGCGCCCGATCTGATCCTCTGCCTCGGCTCGGCGGGGTCGGCCGTGCTGCCGCGCGGCTCGGTGCATCAGGTGTCGGCGGTGTCCTATCGCGACATCGACGCCTCGGTGCTGGGGTTCGCGCGCGGCACGACACCCTTTCTCGACCTGCCGGCCGAGATCGCGCTGCCGACGCCGTGGGCCGATCTGCCGCGCGCGCGCCTCTCGACCGGGGGGGCGATCGTGACGGGGGCGGCCTATGGCGCGGTCGCGGCCGAGATGGTCGACATGGAGACCTTTGCGGTTGTGCGCGCGGCGATGGCGCATGGCATCCCCTGCGTCGGGCTGCGCGGGATCTCGGACGGCCCGGGCGATCTGCACGGGCTCGCGGACTGGACGGCGCTGCTCGGCCATCTCGATGCCGAGCTTGCGCGCGCGCTCGATACGCTCATCGCGCGGCTTGTGGCGGGGCACCGGATCGGCGCGCCCTGACGCGCGCCCCTTTTTTTCTCCGATCGCGCGGCTATGATGGCAAAAAACGAAGTGAGCGCCATGGGCAGGCCCGTCGTCGGAATCATCGGCAATTCGCATCTGTTGAACGACCGCTATCCGGTCCACTCTGGCGGCACGATGAATTCGGCCGCCATCGCCGAGGTCGCCGGTTGCCTGCCGCTCCTCATCCCGACCGATCCCGCCTTCGTGCGGGTCGAGGAATTGCTCGAGATCTGCGACGGCTTCTTGCTGACGGGCGGGCGGCCGAATGTGCACCCGTCGGAATACGGCCACGCCGAGACGCCGGCCCATGGCGCCTTCGACCGCGGGCGCGATGCGATCACGCTGCCGCTGGTGCGGGCCTGCGTTGCGCGCGGGCAGCCCTTTCTCGGGATATGCCGCGGCTTTCAGGAGGTGAACGTCGCGATGGGCGGCACGCTCCACCCCGAGATCCGCGAGTTGCCGGGGCGGATGAACCACCGCATGCCGCCCGAGGGCACGCTCGAGGAAGCCTTCGCGCTGCGCCATCTCGTGCGCCTCGCGCCGGGCGGGGTATTCGCGGGCCTCTTCGGTGCCCATGAGGTGATGACGAACACGCTGCATGGGCAGGGGATCGACCGGCCGGGATCGCGGATCGTGATCGAGGGCTGGGCCGAGGATGGCACGCCCGAGGCGATCCGCGTTGCCGAGGCGCCGGGCTTTACGCTTTCAGTGCAGTGGCACCCCGAATGGCGCGCGGCCGAGGATCCGGTCTCGCGGCCCCTGTTCGCAGCCTTCGGCGCGGCGGTCGCGGACTATGCGGGGGCGCGCCGCTAGAGACCGACCATCGCGCGGATGTCGGCGGGGCGCGCGCCCTCGGCACGCAACGCCGCGAGCGCGCGCGCATCATCGCGCTTGGCCAGCCGCCGGCCGTCCGCGTCGCGGATCAGGCGGTGGTGATGAAAGACCGGCACCGGCAGGCCGAGAAGCCGGCGAAGCAGCACCTGCACCCCCGTCGCCGCGAAAAGATCCGCGCCGCGCACGACCTCGGTGATGCCCTGCGCGGCATCGTCGACCGTCACCGCCAGCGCGTAAGAGGTGCCTATGTCGCGCCGGGCGAGCACGATGTCGCCCCCGTCCGCGGCGATGGTGCCCTCATCCAGATTATGCAGTCCTTCGTGCAACAGCCCGGTTTCGCGAAAGGAAAGCGGCCCCGCCAGCGCGCAGGCCCGGGCGATGTCGAGACGGATCGCGCAGCCCTCGCCCGCCTCGGCCATCGGGCGGCCGCGGCAGGTGCCGGGATAGGGCAGGGCGTCCGCCCCCTCCTGCGGGGCCGAGAGGGCGGCGCGGATGTCGCCCCGCGTGCAGCGGCAGGGATACAGCACACCGAGGCCCGCAAGCCGCCCCAGCGCCGCGCGATAGGCGGGCATCCGTCCGGACTGGCGCATGACGGGCTCGGGCCAGTCGAGCCCGAGCCAGCGCAGATCCTCGACGATCGCGGCCTCGAACGCCGGGCGGCATCGGGGGGTGTCGATATCCTCGATCCGCAAGAGGAACGTCCCGCCCGCCGCCTGCGCGCGCCCCCAGGCCGTCAGCGCCGAAAACGCGTGTCCCAGATGCAATGGCCCCGTGGGCGAGGGGGCAAAGCGCGTGATCATCCCTGCGCCGCGAGCCATTCCCGCCAGAGCGCCTTGGCGCGGTCGGTATAGGCCGGATAGCGGTCCTTGCGCCCCCGGCGGCCGGCGCGTGCCTCGACCGGCGGAAAGAGGCCGAAGTTCACGTTCATCGGCTGAAAGGTCGCGGCCTCGGCCCCGCCGGTGATATGGGCCAAGAGCGCCCCCGTCGCCGTCGCGGGCGGCGGCAGCGCCAGATCGCGCCCGAGCGCCTCGGCCGCCGCGAGCCGACCGGCGAGAAGGCCCATCGCCGCGCTTTCGACATAGCCCTCGACCCCGGTGATCTGCCCGGCAAAGCGCAGGTTCGGGCGCGTCCGCAGCCGCATCCGTTCATCGAGAAGCCGCGGCGAATGGATGAAGGTGTTGCGGTGGATCCCGCCAAGGCGCGCGAAGGCGGCACTCTGAAGGCCGGGGATCATACGGAAAACAGCCATTTGCGCGCCATACTTCATCTTGGTCTGAAAGCCCACGATGTTGTAGAGCGTCCCCAGCGCATTGTCGCGGCGCAGTTGCACCACCGCATAAGGCTTGACCCCCGGCGCATGCGGGTTGGTCAGACCCACGGGCTTCATCGGGCCGAAGCGCAGCGTCTCGCGCCCGCGTTCGGCCATCACCTCGATCGGCAGGCAGCCGTCGAAATAGCCCGCCGTCTCGCCCTCGCGGAACTCGGTCTTGTCGGCGGCAAGGAGGGCATCGATGAATGCCTCGTATTCATCGCGCGTCATCGGGCAGTTGATATAGGCGGTGCGCTCGGCCTCGGTCTCGCCCACGCAGAGGATGACGCCGAGGCCCGCCGCCTGCGCCGCCGCGATCTTGGCGCCAATCGCGGCATCATCCTCGGCGCGGTCGCGGCGGCGCTCGGAATGGCCGAGGATCACGCGGCGCGCGCCCGCATCGATCAGCATCATTGCACGGTCATAACCCTTGTCACCAATGGTGGAGGCAGCAGCCACGCGCAGCCGGCCTTCCGAATCCTTGCAGGCATTGGGATGGAGTGTTGCTTTCTCCATGTCCTTGAC
>JAUREX010000138.1 GCA_030834485.1 Gemmobacter sp. | reverse complement strand
CGGGCGGCAGCGGACAAATTGCTCACGAACAAATGAAATGACGTCGTCTGTCTTATTCATTCAGAAGCGCACGCACCGCGCCGGAGCCCAGACCTGCCTGGCGCGCCTCTTGCGCCATGCCGGGATGAAGCAGTGGCACCCGGTCGTCGTCTGCTCGGCTCCGGTCCGCGCGGGGGGTTCGCTGAGGTGCGATTGCCAGCCAACGAACCAGGTAGTTCGATCATGCCCGGCAAGGTCAACCCGACGCAGGCCGAGGCGCTGACGATGGTGTGCGCCCATGTCATGGGCAATGACGCGGCGGTGGGCTTTGCGGGCAGCCAGGGGCATTTCGAACTCAATGTCTACAACCCCATGATGGCCTATAACGTCCTGCAGTCCATGCAGCTTCTGGGCGACGCCGCGCGCAGCTTCACCGACAACATGGTGGCCGGGACCGAGGCGAACCGCCCCCGCATCGCGCGGCTCATGCAAGAAAGCCTGATGCTGGTGACGGCGCTTGCCCCCACGATCGGCTATGACAATGCGACCAAGGTCGCCAAGACCGCGCACCGCAACGGCACCACCCTGCGCGAGGAGGCGATCGCGCTCGGCTTCGTCGATGGCGAGACGTTCGATCGCATCGTGCGTCCCGAGGACATGATCGGGCCGAAGGGCTGAGCGGTGGGGGACATCGTCTCGCTCTCCAGACACCGCAAGGGGCGCGCGCGGGCCGAGGCGAAGGCCACGGCCGACGCCAACGCCGCGAAATTCGGCCGCACCAAGGCCGAGCGCGCGCAGGCCGAGCGCGAGGCCGCGCTTGCTGCCGCGCGCCTCGATGCCCACCGGCGCGACGACGCGCCCGAGGCATGAGCGGGCCGCCCGCCAAGCATTCGCTGACGCTCGCGGGGCACCGCACCAGCGTGTCGCTCGAACCCGAGTTCTGGGCCGCACTCGCCGAGATCGCGGCCGAGCGCGGGCAATCGGTGAACGCGCTCGCGGCCGAGATCGACGCGGCGCGCCCCCCGGGGACGGGGCTTGCCTCGGCGCTGCGGGTCGCGATCCTCGCGCGCTGGCGGGGCGGGCCGTGAGCGTTCCGGCCCCCCTCGCGGGGTGGTTCGCGGCGCGCGGCTGGCAGCTTCACCCTCACCAGCGCGCGATGCTCGCGCGGGCGGGGCGAGGACGCGCTGCTGGTGTCGGCGACCGGATCGGGCAAGACGCTCGCGGGGTTCCTGCCGACGCTGGCCGAGCTTGGCGCGGCACCGCCGCCGGGGCTGCACACGCTCTATGTCTCGCCGCTCAAGGCGCTGACGGCGGACATCGCGCGCAACCTGCGCGCCCCGGTCGAGGGCGCGGCGCTCGCGATCCGGATCGAGGACCGCACCGGCGACACGGGCGCGACCCAGCGCCGCCGCCAGCGCGCCGACCCGCCCCACATCCTGCTGACCACGCCCGAGAGCCTCGCGGTCCTGCTCGCGCAGGAAGATGCGGGGCTGACCTTCGCGGGGCTTTCCCGCGTCGTGGTGGACGAGGCGCACGCGCTGGCAGAGACGAAGCGGGGCGATCAGCTCGCGCTCCTGATCGCGCGGCTCGGGACACTCGCGCCGGGGCTCAGGCGCGTGGGCCTCTCGGCGACGGTCGAGGATCCGCCCGCTCTGGCGCGCTGGCTCGCGGCCGGGGAGGCGGCCGGGATCGTCACCGCCGATCCGGGGCCCGCCCCCGACATCGCGATCCTGCCGACCGCCCTGCCCCCGCCCTGGGCCGGCGGCGGCGGGCGCCACGCCATCCCCGAGGTGCTGGCCGAGATCGCGGCGCATCGCACAACGCTTGTCTTTCACAACACCCGCGCGCAGGCGGAGCTTTTCTTTCGCGATCTCTGGGCCGCGAATGCAGACGCCCTCCCGATCGCGATCCACCACGGCAGCCTTGCGCGCGAGACGCGCGCGCGGGTTGAATCCGCGATGGCCGCGGGTGAATTGCGCGGCGTCGTCTGCACCGGCAGCCTCGATCTCGGCCTCGACTGGGGGGCGGTCGATCTGGTGATCCAGGTGGGCGCGCCCAAGAACGTCAAGCGCCTCGTGCAGCGCATCGGGCGCGCCAACCACACCTATGCAGCACCCTCGAAGGCGCGCCTCGTGCCCGCCAACCGCTTCGAGGAGATCGAATGCGTCGCCGCCCTCGAGGCGGTGGCAGCGCATGACCTCGACGGCGAGGGGCGCAGCAATGGGGGCCTCGATGTGCTCTGCCAGCACCTGCTGCTGACCGCCGCCGCGGGCCCGTTCGAGGCCGAGGCGCTCTGGTCCGAGGTGCGCCGGGCGGGGCCCTATGCGGGTCTCGCGCGCGCCGATTTCGACGCCTGCCTCGATTTCGTCGCGACGGGGGGCTATGCGCTGCGCGCCTATGACCGCTGGCAGCGGCTGATGCTGCGCGACGGGCGCTGGCGCCTGCGCGATCCGCGCGCGGCGCGGGTGATCCGCATGAACCTCGGCACCATCATCGACCGCGGCATGACCAAGGTGCGGCTGCGCGGGGGCGCGCATCTGGGCGAGGTCGAGGAGGAGTTCGCCGCGACGCTTGCGCCCGGCGATACCTTCCTCATCGGCGGCGAGGTGGTGCGGGTCGAGGGGCTCGGCGAGATTGCGCTCGAGGTCAGCCGCGCGCCGGGGCGCGAGCCGCGCATCGCGGTCTACAACGGCGCGAAATTCGCGACCTCGACCGTTCTTGCCGACCGGATGCTCGGGCTTCTGGCCGACCCCGCCCCCCTGCCCCCGCGTCCCGCGCGCTGGGTCGCGCGTCAGGCCGAGGTCTCGCACCTGCCCGGTCGCGAGCGGCTTCTGGTCGAGAGCTTTCCGCATGAGGGGCGCGAGTGGCTCTGCCTTTACGGCTTTTCGGGGCGCAACGCGCAGCAGACGCTCGGGCTTCTGGTGACGAAGGCGCTCGAGGATGCGGGGCTGCGGCCGCTCGGCTTCGTCGCCTCGGATTATGCGACCCTGATCTGGGGCCTTGATGCGCCGGCCGAGGTCGCGCCCCTTCTGCGGCCCGAGGCGCTCCGGGCGGGGCTCGACGGCTGGCTGGCCGGCAATCAGGTGATGAAGCGCGCCTTTCGCGGGGTCGCGACGATCTCGGGGCTGGTTGAGCGCAACCAGCCCGCCGCGGCGCGCAGCCCGCGGGCGCGGGCGTTCTCGACCGACATCATCCACGACACGCTGCGCCGCTACGACCCCGACCATCTGCTGTTGCGCATCACCCGGACCGAGGCGCTCTCGGGCCTGGTCGACTTCGGGCGGGTCGAGGAGATGCTCGCGCGCGTCGCGGGCCGCATCGACCTTTTGCGGCTCGACCGGCCGACGCCCTTTGCCGCACCCCTTCTGCTCGAACCCGGGCGGGTGCCGGTCGAGGGGCGCGGCCGGGCGGATCTGGCGCGCGCCGCCGCCGAGCGGCTCTTGCGCGAGGCCGGGATCGAGGCGGCGTGATGGCGGTGCTGGGCGACCCCCCGATCGCGATCGAGTTGCGCCGCTCGGCAGGCGCGCGGCGGATCACGCTGCGCGTCTCGGGCCGCGACGGGCGGGTGACGCTCACGCTGCCGCCGCGCGTGGCCGAGGCGGACGCGCTCGCCTTCGCCGCCTCGCGAGAGGGCTGGCTGCGCGCCGCGCTCGGCCGCGTGCCCGCCCCCTGCCCCGTCGGCCCCGGCACGATGCTGCCGGTCGAGGGCACGCCCCACCGGATCGCGCTGGCGCCGGGGCGCTTTGCGCCGCATCTGGCCGACGGCTGCCTGATCCTGCCGGGGGCAGCGGCGACGGCGGCGGCGCGCGCGGCGGCCTTTCTGCGCAACCTTGCGCGCGCGCGCCTCGCGGCCGCCTGCGACCGGCACGCGGGCAGCCTCGGGCGGGGCTATGCGGGGCTTGCGCTGCGCGACACGCGCGCGCGCTGGGGGTCATGCGCCGCCGACGGGATGCTGCGCTTTTCCTGGCGCCTCGCGATGGCCCCGCCCGAGGTCCTCGACTATGTCGCGGCGCATGAGGTCGCCCATCTCGTGCGGATGGATCATTCGCCGCGCTTCTGGGCGGTGGTGCGCGACCTCTGCCCCGACCACGCCCGCCACCGCGCCTGGCTCAGGGCCGAGGGGGCGGGGCTGCACCGCTTCCGCTTCGGGGATTGACCGGCGCGGCGGGGGGCGGCAAGGCTCGGCCCATGGTCCTGCGCGCCCGCCCCCGCGATGCCACGCCCTCGGCCCATGACCGGGTCTATCGCGCGCTGCGCGCCCGCGTCATGCATGGCGAGCTGCCGCCCGGGCGGGTGCTGACGCTGCGCGGCATCGGCGCGGAATTCGCGCTCTCGACCACGCCCGTGCGCGAGGCGGTGAACCGCCTTGCCGCCGAAGGCGCGCTGACGATCACGGCCTCGGGGCGGATCGCGACGCCCGAGCTTGGCCCCGAGCGGATCGAGGAGCTTGCCGCGATCCGCGCCCTGATCGAGCCCGAGCTTGCCGCGCGCGCCCTGCCGCGGGCGCATTTCGCGCTGATCGACCGGCTCTCGATCCTCAACGGCCTCATCAACGAGGCGGTGATTCGGCGTGACGCGCCGGGCTATGTGCGCGCGAACCTCGATTTTCACCGCACCCTCTATCTGCGCGCCCATGCCCCCGCGATGCTCGCGCTCTGCGAGACGGTGTGGCTCCAGCTCGGGCCCACGATGGCCGCGCTCTATGCCCGGCTCCAGCGCAATGACCCGCCCCGCCACCACCCGCTGATCCTCGCCGCCCTCAGGGCGGGCGATGAGCCGGGGCTGCGCCTTGCGGTGCGCGCCGACGTGACGCAGGGCCTGCGCCATGTCGGCGGCTGAGGCGCCTGAGGACAGCCGCGCAATGGTCTGGCAGGCAATGATTAATCGTTCATCTGGCCGGTTTTCAACACGCCCCGCCCCGCCCTTTCCACAGGCTTATACAATTTGACCGCACGCCCCGCCGCGCGCTAATCGCGAAGAGATCGTTCCAGACCGACAGGCCCCACCCGCGCATGCCCGACATCGCCCCCCTGCGCGCCGTAGCGCCCAACCCCGAAGCCGCCACCGAGGCGCTGCCCCATAATGTCGAGGCCGAGCAGCAGCTTCTGGGCGCGATCCTGACCAGCAACGAGATCTACGACCGCATCGCCGCGATCGTGAAGCCCGAGCATTTCTTCGACCCCGTCCATCGGCGCATCTACGAGGTCGCGATCGCGCGCATCCAGAAGAATGCGCTCGCCTCGCCGGTGACGCTCAAGCCCTTCCTGCAGGACGATCCGGGGCTGGGCGAGCTGGGCGGGCCGGCCTATCTCGTGCGCCTTGCCGGGGCGGCGATCTCGGCCTTCGCGGCGCGCGACTATGCGCAGATGATCCACGATCTTGCGGTCCGGCGCGAACTCATCGCGCTCGGCCGCGACATCACCGAGCGCGCCGGCCGCGCCGAGGCCGACGAGGAACCGCGCGACCAGATCGTCGCCGCCGAGCAGCGCCTCTATGAGCTGGCCGAGAGCGGGACCGCCCAGCGCGGCTTCCAGTCGTTCCTGCGCGCCGCGACCGATGCGGTCCACATGGCCAACGCCGCCTATCAGCGCGACGGCGGCCTCGCGGGGCTCGCGACGGGGCTGGCCGATCTTGACCGCAAACTCGGCGGGCTCCATCCCTCGGACCTCCTGATCCTCGCCGGGCGCCCCTCGATGGGCAAGACGTCGCTTGCCACCAACATCGCCTTCAACATCGCCCGCAGCCACCGCCGCGGGCGCCGTCCCGACGGCTCCGAGGGGTCGGTCGAGGGCGGCGTCGTCGGCTTCTTCAGCCTCGAGATGTCGGCCGAGCAGCTTGCCGCGCGGATCCTCTCCGAAGCCGCCGAGGTGCCTTCTGAGCAGATCCGCCGCGGCGACATGACCGAGGCCGAATTCCGCCGCTTCGTCGAGGCCGCCAAGGCGCTCGAATCCTGCCCGCTCTATATCGACGACACGCCCGCGCTGCCGATCAGCCAGGTCGCGGCGCGCGCCCGTCGGCTCAAGCGCACGCATGGGCTCGACCTCCTTGTGGTCGACTATCTTCAGCTCCTGCGCGGGGCATCGGCGCGCGAGAACCGCGTGGTCGAGGTCTCCGAGATCACCCAAGGCCTCAAGGCCATCGCCAAGGAACTCAACATCCCCGTCGTCGCGCTCTCGCAGCTCTCGCGCCAGGTCGAGCAGCGCGACGACAAGCGCCCCCAGCTCTCGGACCTGCGCGAATCGGGCTCGATCGAGCAGGACGCCGATGTGGTGATGTTCGTCTTCCGCGAGGAATACTACCGCGAGCGCGAAAAGCCCTCCGAGGACAACACCGAGGCGATCCTCAAATGGCAGGATGCCATGGCGCGCGTCCACGGCAAGGCCGAGGTCATCATCGGCAAGCAGCGCCACGGCCCCATCGGCACGGTCGAGCTTGCCTTCGAGGCCCGCTTCACCCGCTTCGGCAACCTCGCGCGCGACCGCGACGGCCATCCCGCCGACGGCCGGGGCGGGTTCTGAGCCGTGATCTTCTTCCGTTTCCAAATATCCCCGCCGGAGGCATCCGACCCCGCGACCGGGTGCCACGCGCGGCAGGGGCGCGCGCGGGCCGCG
>JAUREX010000137.1 GCA_030834485.1 Gemmobacter sp. | reverse complement strand
TAACAGGCGCAACCGCCCCGCCCGGCCCCCTCAGACCCTGAAGCGCGCGTCGGGGTCGATCTGCAGTGCCGTCGCCAGCGCATTCGTCTGCGCCGCCATCGCGATCACGGCCATGAGCTCACCGTGCATCTCGGGCGTCATGCCGCGCGCCTTCGCCGCCGCCGTGTGGCTGTGGGCGCAGTAGGAGCACCCGTTGGTGACCGAGACGGCGATATAGATCATCTCCTTGACCAGCGGATCGAGCGCGCCCGGCCCCATCACCTGCCCGAGCCGCTCCCATGTCGCGCGCAGAAGCGCGGGGTCGTTGGCGAGCGCGCGCCAGAAGTCGTTGACGTAATCCGTGCCGCGTCTGGCGCGGATGTCGTCGAAGACGGCGCGGGCCTCGGGCCCCGCCGCCTCGTCGGTCAGGATCGGAACGGTCGCCATCAGACGACGGCCATCACGCGCGCAGGCCCGCCGGTGCCGCCCTTGTGCTTGGGCGCGCCGATGAAGATCGTGGCGCCACTCGCCGGAACGCCATCGAGACCCGCGAGGTTCTCGATCCCGAAGCGCCCGCCGGGCAGCCAGCTGAAATGCACCGCGAAATCGGCCGAATTGCCCGGATCGAGCGAGAGGGTGTCGACCCCGATGCAGGCCACATCGAGCCCTGCGAGCATGTCGGTCGCGGCCTTGGAAAAGCCCGGAAAGGCAAAGGCGCCCTCGGGCGTGTTGCGATACGCGGGGCTCCCGACCTTGGCGGCCCAGCCCGAGTGCATCGCGACGCAGGCGCCTGCGGGAATGGCGCCATTGGCGGACACCCAGGCCTCGATGTCGGCGGGCTCGACCATGGCGTTGGCGTCCTCGGTGGCCTTGGCGGTGATGTCGATGACGCAGAGCGGGCACACCAGCCGCTCGGGCGCGAGATCGGCGACCGAGGTGCCGTCGGCCGAGAAATGCAGCGGCGCATCGATATGCGTGCCCGTATGCTCGAGGATCGTGAGCTTCCAGAGCTGATAGCCCGATTCCGCGAATTTCACGGCCGGGTCATAGAGGATGCCCGGGTTGCCGTCGAAGGTCGGAAACGCGCCGTCATAGGCATGCGTCAGATCGACGACCCGGCCGGCCGATTGCGCGAGCGCGGGCCGCGCGGTGGTCAGGCCGCTCGCGACGACGGCGGCTGTCGTCGCCGCCGCGCCGGTGAAAAGGCTGCGCCGCGACAGCATCGCGGACTTGATGTTCTCGATCAGGCAGGCATCACACATGTCGTCCCCCGTCTTTGCGGCGCGCATGATCGCGCAAGCCAAGCTTCGTGCGGCGGCGGCGTTGCGTCAATGCCCTTGCTGGCTTGGCGCGGGGGCCCTTTCGCCCGCGCCCCCGGGGCGCTAGAAGCCCCGCGCATGGACACCCCCCCTGCCCCCCGCCCCGTTGTGCGGCTGCGCCCCGGCGCCGATCCGCGCCCGATCCGCTTCGGCATGCCCTGGGTCTGGGCCGATGAGGTCGTGGCCGACCGGCGGACCCGCGCCCTCGCCCCCGGCACGCTTGCGGTGCTCGAGGATGCCGAGAGGCGGCCGATGGGGCTTGTTGCGGTCAACATGGGCTCGAAGATCGCGGCGCGGATGCTCGACCCCGACCCGGCCGCCACGATCGATGCCGCCTGGTTCGAGGCGCGCATCGCCCATGCCGCGCGGCTGCGCGCGGCGCTCTATCCCGCGCCCTTCTACCGTCTTGTCCACGCCGAGGCCGACGGGCTGCCGGGCGTCGTGATCGACCGCTTCGGCGATGCGGCCGTGATCCAGCCCAACGCCGCCTGGGCCGAGGCGCATCTGCCCGGGATCGTCGCGGCGCTGCAGCGCGCGATGGGGGTGCGGACGGTGGTCAAGAACGCCGCCGGGCGCACGCGCGCGACCGAGGGTCTTGATGATGCAGGCGGCGTGCTCTGCGGCGCGCTCGATGGCCCGGTGGCGGTGCCGATGAACGGCGCGGTCTACATGGCCGACCTCGAGGGCGGGCAGAAGACGGGCCTCTATTACGACCAGCGCGAGAACCACGCCTTTGCCGCCCGCCTCGCGCGCGGGGCGCGGGTGCTCGATGTCTTTGCGCATGTCGGGGGGTTTTCGCTGGCGGCACTCGCGGCCGGCGCGACCTCGGCGGTCGCGGTCGACGGCTCGGCCGCGGCGCTTGCGCTCGCCGGGCGGGGGGCCGAGGCGTCGGGCGTCGCGGACCGCTTCGCCACGCGTCAGGGCGACGCCTTCGAGGCGATGGCAGAGCTTGGCGCCGCGGGCGAGCGCTTCGGCCTCGTCGTCTGCGACCCGCCCGCCTTCGCACCCGCGCGCCCGGCGCTCGAGGCGGGGCTGCGCGCCTATGAGCGTGTCGCGCGCCTTGCGGCACCGCTGGTGGCGCCGGGGGGGTTCCTCGTGCTCTGCTCCTGCTCGCATGCGGCCGACCTTGCGGCCTTTCGCAGCGCCTCGGTGCGCGGGATCGGGCGGGCGGGGCGGCGCGGGCAGATCATCCACACAGGCTTTGCCGCACCCGACCACCCGGTTCTGCCGCAACTGGCCGAGACCGGCTACCTCAAGGCGCTGGCGTTCCGGCTCGACGGATGAGGGCGCTCCTCGACGCCTGCGTGCTCGTGCCCGATGCGCTGAGGCGCATCTTGCTGAACGCGGCCGCCGAGGGCCTCTTCACCCCGCTCTGGTCGGCGCGCATCATCGGCGAATGGCAGCACGCGGCGGCGCGCCGTGGCCCCGAGGCGGCAACGCGCGCGGCCGAGGCGTGGCTGGCGATGCAGGCGGCCTTTCCGGCCGCGACCGTCCCGCCCGCGCCCGAGATCGAGGCGACGCTGCACCTGCCCGACCCGGACGATTGCCACGTCCTCGCCGCCGCCATCGCGGGGCGGGCCGAGGCGGTCGTCACGCTCAACCGCGCGGATTTCCCCGCGCGCGTGCTGGGTGCGCACGGCATCCGGCGCGAATCGCCCGATTCGCTTCTGCACCTCTTCTGGAGCGCGCAGCCCGGGCCCGTGGCCCGCGCCGTCGCCGCCGCGCGCATCGCGCTGCCGCCCGCGACCCCGCCCGCGACCCCGCCCGATGGCCCCGCGCCGCTGCGGGCATTCCTGCGCCGCGCGGGGCTGCCGCGCCTCGGCAAGGCGATGTCGGCGCCCTAGTTCCCGCCGGCGCCGGGCGCCGATCCGCCCGCCGCGCCCGCCGCTGCCGCATCGGCGGCCGCATTGGCGCGCAGGATCGCCGCGAAGCCGCCGGTGAAGCCGTCGAGCGGCATCGACAGGCGCAGCGCGCGCTCGGGGTCGTCGACGGCGTAGATGACGATCGCGCCCATGCGCCCGCGCCGCAGCGCCTCAAGATCTGCGCGGCTGAGCGAGAGTTGCGCGACACAGCCGATCGAGGCGCAATAGACGAAGGGAAAGGCCCCAAGCTGCGTGCCGTCCACCACGAGGCCCACCTGCCCGGGCAGATAGGTCCCGAGCGGGGTCAGCACGGTCGCGGCGGCGGCGAGGTTGGCCTCTTCGAGGTTGATGAGGTTGATCTCGGCCACCGGCGCGCCGCCCTCGTCGCGCAGCGTCTGATAGAGCTCGCACGGGTCGGCGTCATGGTCCGAGCGGGTGCAGAGCATCTCCCACGCATCGAAGCGCCCGGCCGGATAGACGGTGCCGCGCGGCATGGACTGGGGCGTGGTCGCGACGGCCTCGGGCGCCCCGGCGCCTTCGCCCTCGGCCTGTCCCGGACCGCCGCCCGCGATCAGGAGAAGGGCAACCGACAGCGCCCTTGCCGCGCGCGCACCCGTTCGACCCATGAGACACCCTTGAAATATCCGGCCACGCAATCTTGCGACCACTCATGCCCGAGAAAAGAAAAAGGGTCGTAAACGACCCTTTTCCCTTTTCCCCCTGCCGGACTGGCCGACTATTTGACAGATTGGTAAAAGCGCCCTGCCCGTGCGTCAACAGGAATCTCTCGCGCGACGGCGCGGGAAAAAAGGCGGCCGCACCCCGGGGGGCGCGGCCAGTCTGACAGGGAGGACGTCATGCGCACCCCTGCAGGGCCGCGCATCGCCCCCTCATCGCAGGCAAAGGTGAACAGGGCGTTGCATCGGCGGCCGCCGCTCTTGGCGCGGCGCGCATTTGGCTTTAGCAGGAAGTCAGAAGAAGGGGCGCAGCCGGCGATGCAGCAGATCCACCTCCATGACAGCCGCAGCCGGCGCAAGCGCCGTCTCGAGCCGGTCGTGCCGGGCAAGGTCTCGCTCTATGTCTGTGGGCCGACGGTCTATGATCGCGCGCACCTCGGCAACGCCCGCCCCGTCGTCGTGTTCGACACGCTCTTTCGGCTGCTCAACCACCTCTACGGGCCGGAGAACGTAACCTATGCGCGCAATTTCACCGACGTCGACGACAAGATCAACGCGCGCGCCCGCGAACTTGCTGCCGAGGGCGACGCCCGCCCCCTCAACGCCATCGTCCGCGCCCTGACCGACCGCACCATCGGCTGGTATCACGCCGACATGGATGCGCTCGGCGCGCTGCGCCCGACGTTCGAGCCACGCGCCACCGACTGGATCGGGGCGATGGTGGCGATGATCGAGACCCTTGTTGCGCGTGGCCACGCCTATGCGGCCGAGGGCCATGTCCTCTTCGATGTCCGCAGCTTTCCCGACTATGGAAGCTTCTCGGGCCGCAGCCTTGACGAGATGGTCGCGGGCGCGCGCGTCGAGGTCGCCCCCTTCAAACGCGACCCGATGGATTTCGTCCTCTGGAAGCCCTCGGCCGAGGACGAACCGGGCTGGCCCTCGCCCTGGGGGCGCGGCAGGCCCGGCTGGCACATCGAATGCTCGGCCATGTCCGAAGGGCTGCTCGGGGCCGCTTTCGACATCCACGGCGGCGGCATCGACCTCATGTTCCCCCACCACGAGAACGAGATCGCGCAAAGCTGCTGCGCAAGCCCCGGCGCGGGCTTCGCCTCGATCTGGATGCACAACGAGATGCTCCTCGTCGAGGGGCGCAAGATGTCGAAGAGCCTCGGCAATTTCTTCACCGTGCGCGACCTGCTGGACCGCGGCGTGCCGGGCCCGGTGATCCGGTTCGTCCTGCTCTCGACCCATTACCGCAAGCCGATGGACTGGACCGAGAGCAGAAGGCAGGAGGCCGAGGCGACGCTGCGCCGCTGGGGCGCGCTCGTGCATGCCGCGGGCGCGCGGGGGGAAGGGCCCGGGGCGGGGATCGACCCCGCCCCGGGCCCCGCGCCCGGCGTGCTGGCAGCGCTCGCAGACGACCTCAACACCCCGGGCGCGATCGCGGCGCTGCACGCCCTCTATGCGGCGGGCGATGCCGCGGGGCTTGCCGCCTCGGCCGCGCTGATGGGGATCGACCTCGGGGGCTGGGCCGAAGGGCCGGGCGACGCGGCACTCGCCCCCCTCGCGGCGATGCTCGACGCCGCCCGCGCGGCGGCGCGCCAGAGCGGCGATTTCGCGCCGGTAGACGCACTCAAGGCCGCCCTCGTCGCCGCAGGCGTCGAGGTGCGCATGACGCGCGAGGGCGTCACCCTCGTGCCGGGCCCGGGCTTCGATCCGGCGGCCCTCGCGGGGATCGGCTGATGCGGGCGCGGGTGGGGCGGATCGCGCCGGGGGTCGAGGGGGCACGCCCCCCGGCGGCGGGCGCCCCCTCGATGGGGGCGCCCGCCGCACCCCCCGGCCCCGCCCGGGCTCGCGCAGGGGGCCGCAGATGACCGAACGCCTCTGGCTCTACGACACCACACTGCGCGACGGGCAGCAGACGCAGGGCGTCCAGTTCTCGACCGCCGAAAAGACGGCCGTGCTCGGCATGCTCGACGCGCTCGGGCTCGACTATATCGAGGGCGGCTGGCCGGGCGCCAACCCGACCGACAGCGATTTCTTCGCGACCCGCCCGCACACGGCCCGCGCCCGCCTTGCGGCCTTTGGCATGACCC
Source organism: Gemmobacter sp. (assembly GCA_030834485.1). Lineage (GTDB taxonomy): Bacteria > Pseudomonadota > Alphaproteobacteria > Rhodobacterales > Rhodobacteraceae > JAUREX01. The sequence continues at coordinate 756 of JAUREX010000137.1, read as the reverse complement.
GGCGCGCGGGGCGCTCGGCCGCCAATGACGATGTGCTCGCAGCCGTCGTCAACGCCGGCACGCCGGTCGTCTGCCTTGTCGGCAAGACGCACCCCTTTCACGTCGAGACGGCACTCGGCATCTCGGGCGCGGAGAACCTCGCGACCATCCGCGACTCGGTCGCCCATCTCGTGGGGCTCGGGCGCGAGGCGATCTTCGATGCCGAGCATTTCTTCGACGGCTTCGCCGCCGATCCGGCCTATGCGCTCGCCTGCCTGCAGGCGGCGGCCGAGGCCGGGGCGCGCTGGATCGTGCTGTGCGACACCAACGGCGGCACGCTGCCGGCCGAGGTCGGGCGGATCACCCGCGCCGTCATCGACGCAGGCATCCCCAGCGCGCGCCTCGGTATCCACTGCCACGACGATACGGGCAATGCGGTGGCCTGCACGCTTGCCGCCATCGATGCCGGCGCACGCCAGGTGCAAGGCACGCTCAATGGTCTGGGCGAGCGCTGCGGGAACGCCAACCTCACCACGCTGATCCCGACGCTTCTGCTCAAGGAGCCCTACGCCACGCGCTTCGAGACGGGGGTGCGGCGAGAGGCGCTCGAGGACCTCACGCGGATCTCGCGCCGGCTCGACGAGATCCTCAACCAGGTGCCCCTGCGCTCGGCCCCCTATGTCGGGGCCTCGGCCTTTGCCCACAAGGCGGGGCTGCACGCGAGCGCGATCCTCAAGGATCCCGCGACCTATGAGCACATCGACCCCGCCCGCGTCG
>JAUREX010000136.1 GCA_030834485.1 Gemmobacter sp. | reverse complement strand
TTCTGACGCTGCGCGGCGGGCTCGAGATCTCGGTCGAGGAAACGACCGACCGCGACGAAACCCCCGTCGCGCGCAGCTATTTCCGCTCGGTCGCGGTGCCGCTCGGGGCCGAGTGGGACCGGCGCGATGATCTGCTCGATCCGCGCTCGGGCTATCTGGTCGATCTCGGGGCGATGCCCTTTCGCGGGGTGGGCGGCACCGACGACGGCCTGCGGCTGACGCTCGATGCGCGCGGCTATCGCACCCTTGGCGAGGGGGTGACGCTCGCGGCGCGGATCCAGGCAGGCGCGGTCGAGGGGGCCGACATCGCGCGGACGCCGCGCGAATACCTCTTCCGGTCGGGCGGGGCGGGGACGGTGCGCGGACAGCCCTATCGCTCGCTCGATCTCTCGATCTGCCGCACCGCGGCCCTCGGCATCGCCGGCAGCGGGTGCAGCGTCGGCGGGCGCTATTTCCTCGCCGGATCGTTCGAATTGCGCGCGCGCCTGCGCGGCAAGCTCGGTGCGGTGGTCTTTGCCGATTACGGCCGGATCGGCACGCGGGGCTTCGACATTCCCGCCGGGCTGTGGCATGCAGGTGCCGGGATCGGGTTGCGCTATGACACGGGGATCGGTCCGATGCGGTTCGACTTCGGCTTTCCGACAGGCGGGGCCACCGGCAACGGCGGCCAGCTCTATATCGGGATCGGTCAGGCATTCTGATGCGGCGAGCCCTCGCGCTGGCCCTGATCTGCCTCGGACTTGTCCTGACCGGACCGGCACGCGCGCAGGATGATGCCGGCGCACTCGCGGAACTCCTGCAGGATCTCTTGTCGGACCAGGGCCGCAGCGTGCGGATCGAGGGGTTCGAGGGGGCGTTGTCGGCGCAGGCGCGCGCGCGCCTCATCACCATCGCGGACGCCGAGGGCGTGTGGCTGACGCTCGGCGGGGTCGAGATCGACTGGTCGCGCAGCGCGCTCCTGCGCCGCTCGCTCGAGATCTCGCATCTGCGGGCGGATCGGATCGAGCTGCACCGCCGCCCCCTGCCCGATCCGGGCCGCCTGCCGTCGCCCGAGGCGCGCGCGCCCTTCGCCCTGCCCGAACTGCCGCTTGCGATCGCGATCGACGAGGTGACGACGCGCAGCCTCGTGCTCGGGCCCGATGTGCTGGGTGAGCGGGTCGAGGGCGAGTTTCAGGCACGCGCGCGCCTCGCGGACGGCGAGGGGCAGGCCGACCTCGTGCTGCGCCGCATCGACGGGCGCGAGGGTGTGCTGCAGGGCGCCATCTCATTTGACAATGCAACGCAGGTGCTGACGCTCGATCTCGCGCTGCGCGAGGGGGCGGGCGGCATTGTGGCCGGGCTCGCGGGCGTGCCCGAGCGGCCGGAGATCGCGCTGGAACTGCAAGGCGCCGGGCCGATTGCGGATTTCTCCGCCGACCTCAGCCTCTCGAGCGCGGGCGAGGCGCGGCTGACGGGGGGCTTCGGCATCGGGACCGAGGCGGGAACGGGCGCGCGCGTCCTGACCCTTGCGGTCGCGGGCGATCCGAGCCCGCTGATCCCGCCCGAGCAGCGCGCCTTCTTCGGCCCCGAGACCGAGATCGCGCTTGGAGCGCGCCTGCCGGCCGCGGGGGGGATCGGCCTCGATCACCTGCGCATTGCCTCGCGCCAGCTTTCGGTCGCGGGCGCGCTCGAGATCGCGCCGGACGGCTGGCCCGAGCGGATCGAGCTGCGCGTCGATCTCGCGGACCCCGAGGGCGCCCTCGTGCGGCTGCCGGGGCCCGGGCGGGCGGTCGAGGTCGCGGCGCTGCGGCTCGATCTCGGCTTCGATGCCGCGCGCGATCAGGGCTGGCGGATCGGCGGCACGCTCGAGGGCTTGCGCCACGAGGCCGGCACGCTCGGGCGGCTTCGCCTCGAGGGGGGCGGGCGCATCGCGCTCGACCGGCCGAGCGGGGCCGGCAACACCGCCGAGGGCCGCGTCGTCCTGATCGCCGAAGGGATCGCGATGGCCGACCCGGGCCTCGCCGAGGCGCTCGGCGCCGAGATGCGCGGCGAGGTCGATCTGGCCTGGCGGGCGGGGGCGCCGCTGTCGGTGCCGCGGATCGACCTGCGCGGCGCCGGCATCGCGCTTGGCGGCGCGGTCGAGATCGACACGGGCGGCCCGACGCTTGAGGTCGGCGGGACGGTTCTGGCCGATGTCGCCGATCTGGGGCGGTTTTCGGGCATCGCCGGCCGGCCGCTCGGGGGCAGCGGGCGGATCGCCTTTGGCGGGCAGGTCTCGCCCTTTACCGGCGGCATCGACGGGACGCTCAGGGTCGATGCGGAGGATCTCGCGCTCGGGCAGCCGGAATTCGACGGGCTGATGGCCGGGCCCTCGCGGCTCGAGGGGACGCTGCGCCGCGACGATCAGGGCATCGAGATCTCGATGCTCGCGCTCGAATCCGATGCGCTCGCCGCGACGGTCGCGGGCAGGCTCGCGACCGGGGCGGCAGACCTCGATGCCTTCGTCGGGCTGCCCGACCTCGGCCGCCTCGGCCCCGGCTATGGCGGCAGCGCCGAGGCGCGCATCGCCTATCGCCTGCTCGATGGGGTGGCGACGGCCGATGTGGCGGCCGCCGGGCGCGATGTCTCGATCGGGCGCAGCGCGGAACTCGACGGGCTTCTGGCGGGCGACAGCGACCTCGTGCTCGGGGCGACGCGCAGCGCCGAGGGCCTCGAGATCGCGCGCTTCGACCTCACCACGCCGAGCCTCAGCGCCGTTGCCTCGGGGCGCATCACCGGGGCGGGGTCGGATTTCACGGGGCGCTTCGATGTGCCCGACCTCGGGGCGCTCGGGCCGGGCTACGGCGGTGCGCTGACGCTCAGCGCCCGGATCGCCAACGCCGAGGGCACCGACCGGCTGACGCTCGAGGGCGAGGCGCGCGACATCGCGCTTGGGACAAGCGCGCTCGACCCGCTGCTGCGCGGAACGACCACCCTTTCGCTGAGGGCGGAGCGCGACGAGGGCGCGCTGAGGCTCGAAACGCTGCGCCTTGCCGGGCCGCAGTTCACCGCCGAGGCGAGCGGCTCGCGGCAGGGGCGCGCTGTCGCGCATCGAGATGACGGCAGAGCTTGCCGACCTCGGGGTGATCCTGCCCGACATCCCGGGCGCGGTCAGCCTGCGCGGCGCAATCGACGAATGGAACGGCACGGCGACGGTGAACCTGTTCGCCCGCGGGCCGGCAGGGCTCGATGCGACGCTGCAGGGCGATGTCGTGGCCGCGACGGGGCGCGCGAACCTCGGGCTGCGCGGCACGGCGAATGCGGCGCTTGCGAATGTGTTCGTGGCGCCGGTCTCGCTCCAGGGGCCGGTCGCGTTCGATCTGAACCTGCGCGGCGCGCCCTCGGTCGAGGCGCTGGGGGGCGAGATCTCGCTGCGCGGGGTGCGCGCGCTCAACCCCGATCCGGCAATCGCGGTCGGGGGCGTCGAGGGGCGCATCACCCTCAATGACGGGGTGGCGGCGCTCGACCTCCGGGGGCGGCCCGAGGGTGGCGGGTCGGTGACGCTGACGGGTAACCTCGGGCTTGGCCCGAGCCGGATCGCGAACCTCGGCATGGCGCTTGAAGGCGCGGTGCTGCGCGACCCGAACCGCTATCAGACGCGCGCCTCGGGCTCGCTGTCGCTGACCGGCCCGCTTTTTGGCGGCGGCACGCTGGGCGGGCGGCTCGTCCTTGCCGAGAGCGAGCTGCGCCTTGCGCGCGGCGGGGCAGCCACGAGCGACACGCTCCTGCCCGCGCTCGCCCATGTCGGCGAGAGTGCGGCGGCGCGCGCGACGCGCGCGCGTGCCGGCATGGACGGCATCGCGGGCCCCGACCCGAACGGCAACGGGCGCTTCATGCGCGTCGATCTGACGATCGAGGCGCCGCAGCGCGTATTCCTGCGCGGCCGGGGGCTCGATGCCGAACTCGGCGGCGCGGTGCGGTTGCAGGGCACCACGCGGGCGGTGATCCCGAGCGGGGGCTTCAACCTCATTCGCGGCCGGATCGAGGTGCTCGGCAAGCGGTTCGACCTGACCGAGGGCAACCTCTCGCTCGAGGGGCGGTTCGTGCCGCGCCTGTCGCTCGTGGCGGCGACGCGCACCAACGCCGGCGAGGCGCGGGTCGAGGTGACGGGATCGGCCGCCAAGCCCGAGGTCCATTTCCGCTCGAGCCCGGAACTGCCCGAGGAGGAGGTCCTCGCGCAGCTTCTCTTTGGCCGCAACCTCTCGTCGCTCTCGCCCATCCAGACGGCGCAGCTTGCCTCGGCGATCGCGCAGCTTGCCGGGGCGGCGGGCGAGGGCGTCGTCTCGCGCCTGCGCCGCGAGGCGGGGCTCGATGACCTCGACCTCATCACCGAGGACGATGGCGCAGCGGCGGTCCGGGCGGGCAAGTATCTGTCCGAAAACGTCTATGCCGACATCCTGATCGGCGCCGAGGGGCGCAGCGAGGTGACGCTGAACCTCGATCTGAGCCCGGCCCTGACGGCGCGCGGACGGGCGGGCGCGGATGGATCGACCGGCCTCGGCCTCTTCTTCGAGCGCGATTACTGAGCCCTCAGCGGCGCAGCAACAGCGTGTCGCCCGCGATCTCGACCGAGGCGAAGCGGTCGAGGAAATCCATCCCCAGAAGCGACATAGCAAGCTCTCCGTCGCCGACCCAGGCGAGGATGCGCGGCTCTGGCCGGCCCCCGAGCGTCACATCCTCGAGGATGACGCGCGCGGTGCGGATGGTGCCGTTCGCGGTCCGCGCGCTGCCGGTATAGACGAGCGCGCGCCGGTCGATCCCCAGCCGCTCGGCGTCGCGGTTCGACAGCACGACCGAGGTCGCGCCCGTGTCGACCATGAAGCGCACCGGCACGCCCCCGACCGAGAGCGTGAGGTGGAAATGCCCGTCGGGATCGCGCGGCAGCTCGATCCGCGCGCCATCGGCCACGATCGCCTGACGCGGCGCGATGTCGTCGCGCACATCCTGCCACAGGCCGCGCGCCGCGATGACGCCCAGAAAGATCATCCCCCAGACCAGCGCCATGCGCAGCGCCCTGCCCATGCGGCGGCGATGCTCGACGACGAACCAGCCGGCGACGGCCACGAAGAGAAGGCCCAGATACGCCAGCCTTGCCCAACCGTCCCCGTCCACCGCGCCCTCCGCCCCGCCCGATCCGTTCGGGATATAGGGCGCCCGCCGCCGCGCTGCGAGGGGGTCAGCCCCGCATCGCGCGCGCCCAGGCGGGCCGCGCGGTCGCGCGCGCGTGATGCTCGGCGATGGCGGCGGGCGGGTCGGGGAATTTCGCCGCGCGCGCCCAGCCGACGCAATGCGCAAGCAGCATGTCGGGGATGGTGAACGCCTCGCCCATCAGCCACGGACCCTTGCCGAGGCGCGCCGCGATCCGCTCGAGGTTGCGGGCGTATTCCCACATGAGGCTCGGCTTGATCGCGGGCAGGCGCATCTCGGGCGGCAGGATGAAGCTGTGGCGCGCCGCCGTCCACAAGAGCGCATCCATCTCATCGAGGATGAGGTGCGACAGCCCGTCCTGATGCGCGCGGTCGATGCTGCCGGCCGGATGGGTCAGCCCGCCGTGGCGGTCGGCGAGGAACTGCATGATCGCGACCGAATCGGTGATCGGCACGCCATCGGCCACGAGCACGGGCACCTTGCCCGAGGGGTTCAGCGCGCGCACATCCTCGGCCTGCGGCAGCGAGGGCAGATGCTCATAGGCCAGCCCAAGTTCCTCGAGCGTCCAGAGCACGCGGGCGGTGCGGCTGCGGGTCGGGCCGATGATCGTGTAGGCGGGGTCGGGCATCGTCATCTCCTATCGTCGGGTCAGCATGGCAAGGCGCAGCAGCGTCCGCTCAAGGCTCGCCTGCGTCGGCGCGCGCGTGCTCGAGCGCAGCGCGAGCTCGGTATCGGCGAGCATCCCGAGCGCCTCCTCGAGGCGCGCCCCCCCCCAGGCGCGCGCCTGGCGCAGGATGCGGTCGCGCCGCGCGCCAAAGAGGGGCGGGCGCATCCGGCCTACCCCGGCCTCGGGCCCGCCCGGATCGCTCGCGGCCGCGTGGAGCAGGCGAAAATGCCGCGTCACGCCGCCACAGAGCGCGACCGGCCCGATCCCCTGCGCCGCGCAGCGCCCGAGCACGCGCGCGAGATCCTCGGGGCGGGCGTCGGCCACGCAATCGACCGCCGCGTCGATATCAGCCCCAAGGGCGGCGGGCGCGCAGGCCGCGACATCGGCGGCCGAAAGGGCGCTGCCATCGCCAAGCTTGTAGAGCGCGATCTTCTCGATCGTCTGGCGCAGATCGCCGGGGTCGAGCGCGACCGCAAGCGCCATCACCTCGGCCGAGGCGGCGGGCGCGACCTCGGCGATGCCGGCCGCGCGCAGCATGGCCGCGACCTCATCCGCGGCGGGCGGGTCGTCGTAGACGGCGATCGAGGCGGCGGCGGCATGATCCTCGAACAGCTTGCGCAGCGCCGACTTTGACCCGAGCGCGCCCGCCGCCACGACCAGCACCGCATCGCCCTCGGCCCGGTCGCCCAGCGCCGCCGCGCAGGCGGGCGCGGTCGCATCGGTCGCATCCTCGAGCAGCACGACGCGCTGCCCGCCGAAAAATCCGCGCGTGCGTAGCGCATCGGCAAGCAGCGCCGGATCGCGCCGGACCTCGGCCGCCGAGAGACGCGAGAGCCGCATCTCGGCCGCGCCATCGGGGCCGATCAGCGCCGCGACCAGATCCTGCCGCTTGAGCGCGACGCGCATCGGGTCGGCACCATGCAGCAGGATGGCGGGCCG
>JAUREX010000135.1 GCA_030834485.1 Gemmobacter sp. | reverse complement strand
GCCCCGCCCGCAGCCGCGCGATGGCGGCAAGCGCGCGGAAATGCGGCGCGGGGTCCTCGGCCTCGGGCGGGATGCACATGAGGCCTGCAAGCGGCAGGTCCATCCGGCGGGCCTCGGCGATGAAGGCGTCGGCCTCGGCCGGCAGCACGCCCGCCTTTTGCGGCTCGGCCCCGGTGTTGACCTGCACGAAGAGGTCGGGGCAGGCGCCGCGTTCCTGCGCGAGCGCCGCGAGGCGCTGCGCGAGCGAGGGGCGATCGAGGCTGTGGATCGCGTCGAAAAGCTCGACCGCCTTGCGCGCCTTGTTGGTCTGGAGCGGCCCGACGAGGTGGACCCTGAGCCCGTCGAGCGTGCCGCGCCGGTGCGCCCAGCGGGTCTCGGCCTCCTGCACGTAGTTCTCGCCGAAGACGCGCTGGCCGGCGGCAATGACGGCCACGACCCGGTCCTCGGGCTGGAGCTTCGAGACGGCGATCAGCGTGACGTCGGCGCGCGCGCGACCATGCGCGCGGCAGGCGGCCGCGATGCGGGCTTCGATATCGGCAAGTGACATGGGGGCGATGCGTTTGGGGGCGGGCGCCGCGGGGCGCCCGCCCGCGACGCTCAGGCGGCGGCGACGGCGCGCCGCGCCATCACGCCGATGAGATGCGCACGATAGTCGGCCGCGGCGTGGATGTCCGACAAGAGCCCCTCGGCCGAGATCTTGACGCCATCCACCGCCTCGGGCGTGAACGAGGCCGCGAGTGCGGCCTCGAGCCCCTTGTGACGAAAGACGCCATTCGCACCCGCCCCGGTGACGGCGACGCGCACGCCCGAGGCCGTCTCGGCCACGAACACGCCGACGAGGGCATAGCGCGAGGCCGGGTTGGCGAATTTGGCGTAGCCTGCGCGCTTGGGCGGGGTCACGCGGATCGCGGTGATGATCTCGCCTTCTTCGAGCGCGGTCGTGAACATGCCCTTGAAATAGGCATCCGCCGCGATCTCGCGCCGGTTCGTCACCACGGTCGCGTTGAGTGCGAGGACCGCCGAGGGGTAGTCGGCGGCCGGGTCGTTGTTGGCGACCGAGCCGCCGATCGTGCCCATGTGGCGCACGGCCGGATCGCCGATGCCGGCCGCGAGGCAGGCAAGTGCGGGCGCGTGGCGCAGCACATCGGCGTTGCGGGCGACATCGGCATGCGCCGTCGCCGCCCCGATCGTCAGCACCCCGCCCGCGGCGCTGACCCCGGCCATGCCGGGGATGCGGCGGATGTCGACCAGATCCGAGGGCGCGGCGAGGTGCTGCTTCATCGTCGGGAGGAGCGTCTGCCCGCCCGCGAGCACCTTGGCCTCGGGGTTGGCACCGATGAGCGTCGCGGCCTCGGCGACCGAGCCGGGGCGGTGATAGGTGGTTGCGTACATGATGCTTCCCTTCCCTTATTCGGCGGCGATTGCGGGGCGGGCGGCCTGGATCGCGCGCCAGACGCGCTGGGGCGTCGCGGGCATGGCGAGGTCGTTCGTCCCGATGGCGTCGGTGATCGCGTTGATGACGGCCGGCGGCGCGCCGATCGCGCCCGCCTCGCCGCAGCCCTTGAGCCCGAGCGGGTTGTTGGGGCAGACGGTCGTGTTGTGCTCGATCGTGTAGAAGGGCACATCATCGGCGCGCGGCATGGCGTAATCCATGTAGGAGCCGGTCAGGAGCTGCCCGTCGTCGGCATAGACGACCTCTTCGAGCAGCGCCTGCCCGATGCCCTGCGCGACCCCGCCATGGACCTGCCCCTCGACGATCATCGGGTTGATGATGGTGCCGAAATCGTCGGCGGCGGTGAAGCGGACCACCTCGGTCACGCCCGTCGCCGGGTCGACCTCGACCTCGGCGATATAGGCGCCGGCGGGGAAGGTGAAGTTGACCGGGTCGTAGAAGGCACCCTCCTTCAGGCCGGGCTCCATGCCGGCGGGCAGGTTGTGGGCGGTGTAGGCCGCAAGCCCGACCTCGTGCCAGGCCATCTGGCGGTCGGTGCCCGCGACCTTGACCGCGCCGCCCTCGATCACGAGGTCGGCCTCGGCGGCCTCGAGCACATGGGCCGCGATCTTGCGCACCTTGGCCTCGACCTTGTCGAGCGCCTTGACGATGGCCGAGATCCCGACCGCGCCCGAGCGCGAGCCATAGGTGCCCATGCCGAACTGCACCTTGTCGGTGTCGCCATGGACGATCTGGACGTTGCCGATGGGCAGGCCGAAGCGGTCGGCGACGACCTGGGCAAAGGTCGTCTCGTGGCCCTGGCCGTGGCTGTGGCTGCCGGTCAGCACCTCGATGGTGCCGACGGGGTTGACGCGCACCTCGGCCGATTCCCACAGGCCCACGCCTGCGCCGAGGCTGCCGACGGCGGCCGAGGGGGCGATGCCGCAGGCCTCGATATAGCACGAATAGCCGATGCCCCGCAGCTTGCCGCGGCGCGCGGCCTCGGCCTTGCGGGCGGGGAAGCCCGCGACGTCGGCGGCCTTCAGCGCCTTGTCGAGGTTGCCGTCGAAGTCGCCCGCGTCATAGGCCATGATGACCGGCGTCTGGTGCGGGAACGAGGTGATGAAGTTCTTGCGGCGCAGATCGGCGGGGTTCATCCCCATCTCGCGCGCGGCCGTCTCCATCATCCGCTCGATCAGATAGCACGCCTCGGGGCGGCCGGCGCCGCGATAGGCATCGACCGGCACGGTGTTCGTATAGACCGCCTTCACATTGGCGTGGATGTTGGCGATGTCGTACTGGCCCGACAGAAGCGTGGCATAGAGGTATGTCGGCACGCAGGACGAGAAGAGCGACATGTAGGCGCCGAGGTTCGCGATCGTCTCGACCTTGAAGCCGGTGATGCGGCCCGATTTGTCAAAGCCCATCGTCGCGGTCGAGACATGGTCGCGCCCATGCGCGTCGGTCAGGAACGCCTCGGAGCGGTCTGCCGTCCACTTGACCGAGCGCTTGGTCTTCATCGACGCCCAGAGACAGACGATCTCTTCGGGGTAGATGTAGATCTTCGAGCCGAAGCCGCCGCCCACGTCGGGGGCGATGACGCGCAGCTTGTGCTCGGGCGCGACGTTGTAGAAGGCCGACAGCACGAGGCGCGCCACATGCGGGTTCTGCGAGGTGGTGTAGAGGGTATAGTGATCCTCGGCCTCGTCGAAGGTCGCGACCGCCGAGCGCGGCTCCATCGGATTGGGCGAGAGGCGGTTGTTGGTGATCTCCATCCGGGTGACGTGATGCGCGCCCGCGATGGCGGCGTCGGTCGCGCCCGCGTCGCCGATCTCCCAGTCGTAGATGAGGTTGCCGGGGGCGACGTCATGGACCTGCGGCGCGCCGGGATCGAGCGCGCGGTCGGCAAAGACGACGGCCGGCAGTTCGGCGTAATCGACCGCGACCGCCTCGGCCGCGAGGCGCGCGGCGGCGGGCGTCTCGGCGATGACGACGGCGACCGCATCGCCCGCATAGCGCACCTTGTCGGTCGCAAGCGCCGACCACGGGCCCATCTTCATGCCCGAGCCGTCCTTCGAGGTGATGGCCCAGCCGCAGATGAGGTTGCCGATCTTGTCGGCCACGAGTTCCGGCCCCGTCAGAACCGCGATCACGCCCTCCATCGCCTCGGCCGCCGCGCGGTCGATGCCGGTGACGCGGGCGTGCGCGTGCGGGCTGCGGACAAAGGCCGCATAGGCCTGGTTCTCCATCCGGATGTCGTCGGTATAGCGGCCCTTGCCGGTGATGAACCGCTTGTCTTCCTTGCGCTTGACGCGCGCGCCGATGCCTTCGCTCATGAACTCTCTCCCCTGGCTCTGGCCCCGCGTCACATGCGCGCGGCGGCGTCCTGAATGGACTTGACGATGTTGTGATAGCCCGTGCAGCGGCAGATGTTGCCCTCGAGCTCGTGGCGGATCGCGGCCTCGGTCAGCTCGCGCCCCTCGGCCTTGTAGCGGGCGACCATGTCGACGCCCGACATGATCATGCCGGGCGTGCAGAAGCCGCACTGAAGCCCGTGGTTGTCGTTGAAGGCCGTCTGCATCGGGTGCAGCGCGCCGTCCTTGGCAAGGCCCTCGATCGTGACGACCGAGGCGCCATCGGCGCCGGCCGCGAGCATCGTGCAGGATTTGACCGCGCGGCCGTCGACATGGACGACGCAGGCGCCGCACTGGCTCGTGTCGCAGCCGACATGGGTGCCGGTCAGGCGCAGATGCTCGCGCAGGAACTCGGACAGAAGGGTGGTGTCAGGCACGCTGCGTTTCACCGCCTTGCCGTTCACCGTCATGGATACCTGGGCCATCTCGATCTCCCCTATGCCGGCGGCGCCGGCGGATTGTCGTGGACGCCGCCGCCCGAGGGCGTGACGGCGGGGACCGCCCCCTCCTCCGGGGTCGGTCCGCGTGACCTTTCGAACTTAGCCCGCCGCGTTTGCGGCGCAACTGTTTTCGGGCCCGATCAGGCGCGACGGCGTGTCCGCGGTTCCGCCCCCGAGAGTGCCGCGACCAGATCGGCGAGGCTTTGCAGCGAATGGCAGGGGCGCAGCGTGTCCACATGGGGCAGAAGCGCCCTGATCCCCCCCGCCCGGGGCGCAAATCCATCCCATCGCAAGAGCGGGTTGAGCCAGACGAGATCGCGGCACGACAGATGCAGCCGCTCGGCCTCGGCCGCGAGCAACTCGGGCGATTCGCGCTCGAGCCCGTCGGTCACGAGCAGAACGACCGCGCCCCGCCCCAGCACCCGGCGCGACCAGTCGCGGTTGAAGGCGTGGAGTGCCGCACCGATTCGCGTCCCCCCCTCCCAGTCGCGGGCGGCCTGGCCGGCGGCGGCAAGTGCCGCGTCGGGGTCGCGCCGGCGCAGCGCGCGCGTCACATTCGTCAGCCGCGTGCCGAAGGTGAAGGCATGGACCCGCCCGACCTCCTGCCCCGGCGACCACGACAGGGCGTGCAGAAAGCGCATCAGCATCCGCGAATAGGCCGTCATCGACCCCGAGATGTCGCAGATCGCGACCAGATCGGGCGGGCGCCGTTCGGGCGCGCGGCGGGGGATGCGGTCGATCTCGCCGCCCCGGCGCAGCGCGCGGCGCAGCGTCGCGCGCACATCGGCGCGCGCACCCTGCGGCGCGGGCCGCGCGCGCCGCGTCAGCACCGCCGGCACCCCGAGGCGCAGATCGCGAAGCGCGCGCGCCGCCTCGGCGAGTTCGGCGGCCGTCATCTGCTCGAAATCCATCGCCCGCAGCCGCTCGGCCGAGGTCGCGCTCTGGCGGGCATCGAGCTCGATCTGCTCGCGCACGGGCGTCTCGGGGCCGGGGTCGGGGGGCGCGCCGCCCATCGCATCGCGCGCGCGGCGCGCGGCGGCCTCGGGCCGGCGCGCCTCGGCCTCCTTGCGCAAGAGCGGCGACATGAGGTGGATCATCTTCTCGATGAACTCGGGATCGCGCCAGAAGAGGGCAAAGACCTGGTCGAACGCCTCGAAATCCTCTGCCCGGCAAAGCATGGTGGCGCGCAGGATGTGGTAGAAGTCGCTCTTGCGCGCGAAGCCTGCGACCGCGACCGCCTCGATCGCCGATATCACCTGCGCCGGCCCCACCCGCACCCCCGCCCGGCGCAGTGCGCGCGCGAAATGGACGATGTTGGCGGGAAGCCGCCCCTCGGTCCCCGAGAGCGGCCGGGGTGCGGCCATCAGCCGGCGCGGCCGAGGCGCGCGCGCGCCTCGTTCAGCACCCGCTGCGCCTCGGAGCCGGCGAGGCGGGCGATGTCGTCCTGGTATTTCAGGACCGCGCCCAGCGTGTCGGCGATGACCTCGGGGCTGAGCGCGACGGTATCGAGCGCCACAAGGCAGCGCGCCCAGTCGATCGTCTCGGCGACGCCGGGCGTCTTGAAGAGGTCCTCGGCCCGCAGCGCCTGCACGAAGGCCACCACCTCGGCCGAGAGCCGCGCCGACGCCTCGGGCACGCGGGCCTGCAGGATCTCCATCTCGCGCTCGAAGGTCGGATAGTCGACCCAGTGATAGAGGCAGCGGCGCTTGAGCGCGTCATGCACCTCGCGCGTGCGGTTCGAGGTCAGGATCACGATCGGCGGCTCGGGCGCGCGGATCGTGCCGATCTCGGGGATCGTCACTTGGAAATCCGACAGCGCCTCGAGGAGGAACGCCTCGAACGGCTCATCCGTGCGGTCGACCTCGTCGATCAGGAGCACCGGCGCCCCCTCGGGATGGGGCTCCATCGCCTCGAGGAGCGGGCGGCGGATCAGGAAGTCGGGGCCGAAAAGCTCGGCCTGAAGCGCGCCCCGGTCGGCCCCGCCCGCCGCCTCGGCGGTGCGGATCGCGATCATCTGCGCGGCAAAGTTCCAGTCATAGAGCGCCGCCGCCGCATCGAGCCCCTCGTAGCATTGCAGCCGGATGAGGCGCCGGCCGAGCGCCAGCGCGATGGCCTTGGCGATCTCGGTCTTGCCGACCCCGGCCTCGCCCTCGAGAAAGAGCGGCTTGCCGAGCCTCAGCGCAAGAAAGGCGACCGTCGCGAGCGGACGGCCGCAGACATAGCCCTCGGCCCCGAGTGCCGCCACCATCCCATCGATCGACCCCGGAACCGCCGCCATCACCCCCTCCGACACGGCCCGATCCTAGGCGCCGGCGCGGCGGGTGTCCATGCGGGCTATTGCGCGAAGCGGACGGACGGCACCTGCCTTGGCGACCGGTCAGATGCTCGGCGCTCTGACCCTGTGGTTCTCGAGTATATCGCTGAGGCGCAGCGCGAGCTCTTCGATGGGTGTCCCCTCGTGGATCTCGACGAGCGGCACACCTGCGCTGCGAAGAGCCT
>JAUREX010000134.1 GCA_030834485.1 Gemmobacter sp. | reverse complement strand
GCTCGGTCCGATGGGGGTTGCCGTCTGCGCGCAGGAGCGGCTCGCCCTCGATCCCGAGGCGCGCGACGCCGCCCTCGAGCGCGAGGACGACGCCGACGCGCCAGCCCTCGATGTCGCGCGCGACCTCGAGCGCGCCGAGCGCCGCGCGCCAGCCGGCCTCATCCCCGAGCGTCGCGGGGTCGAGCGCCAACCCCGTGCCGCGCCAGACGCCGAGGCGGCGGTCGTAACGCTCGAGCCCGTCGCGCAGCGCCTTGGCGGCGGCGCGCTGGATGTCGGGCTCGACGGTCGCGCGGATGGTGAGGCCGCCGGTAAAGAACTCCTCCTCGCCGAAATCGGCCGAGAGCTGGCGGCGGATCTCGTCGGTGTAATAGTCGCGCGGCGGCAGGGCCGAGCGAAAGCTGTCGTAATCGCCCGCCTGCACGCTCAGAAGCGGGCGCGCGACGGCCGCGTCGCGTTCGGCCGCGGTGATGTAGCCGTTCTCGAACATCTGCCCCAGCACATAGTCGCGCCGCGCCACCAGCCGGTCGCGGTTGCGCACCGGGTGAAAGTTCGAGGGCTGCGTCGGCAGTGCGGCAAGGGTCGCGGCCTCCTCGAGGCTCAACTCGGCCAGCGTCTTGTTGAAATATGTCTGCGCGGCGGCGGTAACGCCATAGCTGTTCTGGCCGAGAAAGATCTCGTTGAGGTAAAGCTCGAGGATCAGCGGCTTGGTCAGCACCCGCTCGATCCGCGTCGCGAGGACGATCTCCTTGATCTTGCGCTCGGCCGTCCGGTCCCCCGACAAGAGGAAGTTCTTCATCACCTGCTGCGTGATGGTCGAGGCCCCGCGCAGGTTCTGCCCGCGGCTGCGCACCGCCTCGACCGCGACCGCCACGATCCCCATCGCGTCATAGCCCGAATGGGTCCAGAAATTCTTGTCCTCGGCCGAGACGAAGGCGCTTTGCACCAGCTCGGGGATGTCCTCGATCGGGGTGAAGAGGCGCCGCTCGCGCGCGAATTCATCGACGATGCGCCCCTCGACCGAATAGACGCGGCTGATGATGGGGGGGCTGTATTGCGCGAGGCTCTCGTGCCCCGGCAGGTCGCGGGCATAGAACCAGATCAGCCCCCCGAGCCCGAGCGCGCCAAAGAGCGCCCCGAGCGTCGCAAGCGTGAAGAGCGCGCCGAGAAACGACAGGACGAACCGGATCACAACCCCTCCGAGGGATCAGCCGCCCCCTTCATAGCGCCGCCGTGCGCCCGGGTCAAAAGCCGCCGTCCCGCCAGGGCCCCAGATCACGCAGACGTTCGAGGCCGAGCGCGATGTCGGCGCTCGAGCGGGCGTAGGAAAAGCGCAAGGTGCCCGCCCCGCGGCCCGGATCGAAATCGAGGCCCGGCGTCACCGCGACGCCCGCGCGTTCAAGGATCTGCGCCGCGAGCGCGCGGCTGTCGGCGGTCAGGTCCGAGACATCGGCATAGATGTAGAACGCCCCGTCGGGCGGCGCGATGTGGCCAAACCCCGCCCCCGGCAACCCCGCGAGCATGAGGCGGCGGTTCTCGGCATAGACGGCGATATTGGCCTTCAGCTCGGGCTCGGCCTCGGGTGCGAGGGCCGCGAGGGCCGCGATCTGGGCGACATGGGGCGGGCAGATGAACATGTTCTGCGCGATCCGCTCGACCCGGCGCACCAGCGCCTCGGGCACGACCATCCAGCCCACGCGCCAGCCCGTCATCGAGAAATACTTGGAGAAGGAGTTGATCACCACCACATCGTCGCTGATCTCGAGCGCGCTGACTGCCGGGGTGCCGTAGTCGAGGCCGTGATAGATCTCGTCCGAGACGAAGGCGATGCCGCGCGCGGCGCAGGCCCCGATCAGCGCGCCGAGTTCGGCCCGCCCGAGCATCGTGCCCGTCGGATTCGCGGGCGAGGCGACGATGAGGCCCGCCAGATCGGGCGTGCGCGCGATGTCGTCGGGCGTGGGCTGGTGGCGCGCCTCGGGCGCGGTCGGGATCCCCACGGGCCCGAGCGAGAGCGCGCGCAGGATCTGCCGATAGGACGGATAGCCCGGCAGCCCCAGCCCCACCCGCTCGCCCGCATCGAAAAGCGCGCTGAACGCGAGCAGGAACGCCCCCGACGATCCCGTCGTCACCACGATGCGCGCGGGATCGATCGAGAGGCCGTGCCGGCGCGCATAGAGCCCCGCGATGGCCGCGCGCAACTCGGGCAGGCCAAGCGCGACCGTGTAGCCCATCGCCCCGGCCTCGAGCGCGCGCGCGACCGCGGCGCGGGCATGGGCGGGCGCGGGCGTGCCGGGCTGGCCCACCTCCATGTGGATGATGTGGCGCCCCGCGGCCTCGGCGCGCCGCGCGGCCTCCATCACATCCATCACGATGAAGGGATCGACATCGCCCCGTCTTGAAACCCGCATCACCCTGCCCCATGCTGCCGCCCGCGTTCATCCCAAGCCCGCCCCGCGGCGTCAATCCCGCCGGGCCATCGCCCTGCCCGAGGCCCGCATGCGTTTCCTTCGTGCCGTAACGCCCGTTCTTGCCGCGCTCCTGATCCCGGCGGTGGCCGCCGCCTTCGACCCGGCGGCGATGACGCCGGCCGAGCGCGCGGCGCTGCGCGCCGAGATCCGCGCCTATCTGCTCGAGAACCCCGAGGTGATGGTCGAGGTCTTCGCCGAACTCGACGCCCGCCGCGCCGCCGCCGAGGCGCTCGATGACGCAAGCCGCATCGCGGCCGAGGCCGGCGCACTTTTCGACGATCCGGCAAGCTGGGTCGGCGGCAACCCCGCGGGCGATGTCACCATCGTCGAATTCATCGACTATCGCTGCGGCTATTGCCGCCGCGCACACCCCGAGATGGCGGCCCTCATCGACGATGACCGCAACATCCGCGTGATCGTCAAGGAATTCCCGATCCTCGGCCCCGATTCGGTCGCCTCGAGCCGCTTTGCGATCGCGGTCCTCAACACCGCCGGCCCCGAGGCCTACGGGCGCGCAAATGCCGCGCTGATCGCGCTGAAGCCGCCCGCGACGCCCGAGGTGCTTTCCGCCCTCGCGGTCGAACTCGGCCTCGATCCGGGCACGATCCTGACGGCGATGGACGCCCCCGAGGTCACGGCGACGATCGAGCGCAACCGCGCGCTTGCCACGCGCCTCGGCATCTCGGGCACGCCGAGCTTCGTGATCGGCGATGTGGTGCTGCGCGGCTTCCTGCCGCGCGATGCGATGGCCGAGATCGTGGCCGACGCGCGCGCAGGCGGCTAAGGCAGGCTGGCTCAGCCGCGCCCGAGCCGCGCGGCGCGCGCCGCCCGCAGCCGCGCGAAATCCTCGCCCGCGTGATAGGACGACCGCGTGAGCGGCGTTGCCGACACCATCAGGAACCCCTTGCCGGTCGCGGCCTGCGCATAGCCCTCGAACTCCTCGGGCGGGATGAAGCGGGCGACGGCGTGATGCTTGGGCGTCGGCTGGAGATACTGCCCGATCGTGAGGAAATCGACATCCGCCGCGCGCAGGTCGTCCATCACCTGCAAGACCGCCTGACGATCCTCGCCAAGGCCGACCATGATCCCGGATTTGGTGAAGATCGCGGGGTCGAGCTCCTTGGCGCGCTGGAGGAGGCGCAGCGAATGGAAATAGCGCGCGCCGGGCCGCACCTCGGGATAGAGGCCGGGCACGGTCTCGAGGTTGTGGTTGAAGACATCGGGGCGCGCCGCGATCACGGTCTCGAGGGCCGCGGGCGGGCAGCGCAGGAAATCGGGCGTCAGCACCTCGATCGTGGTCGCGGGGCTCTGGTGGCGGATCGCGCGGATCGTCTGGGCGAAATGCTCGGCCCCGCCATCGTCGAGATCGTCGCGATCGACGCTCGTGATGACGACATGGGCAAGGCCAAGCTCGGCCACCGCATGGGCGACGCGGCCCGGCTCGAACGCGTCGAGCGTCTGCGGCCGGCCCGTCGCCACATTGCAAAAGGTGCAGCCGCGCGTGCAGATCTCGCCCATGATCATCATGGTGGCGTGGCCCTGGCTCCAGCATTCGCCGACATTGGGGCAGCCCGCCTCTTCGCAGACGGTGGTAAGCTTTTGCGCCCGGATGATGTCGCGGGTGGCCTTGTAGCCCGCGCTCGTCGGGGCCTTGACGCGGATCCAGGCGGGCTTTTTCGGCTGCGGATTGTCGGGGCGGTGCGCCTTTTCGGGGTGGCGCTCGCCGGGAATGGTCAGATCGCGCACGCGCTCGCCTCCGGTCGGGAATGGCTCGCACATAAGCGCAGGCGCGCGATTTGGCAACGCGCGCGGGGTGCGACCTTCGCGCCGCGCGCCGGGGGTTGCAAAGACCGATGCTTTCGCTAGGGTTTGGCGCATGAACGCGCCATCGGTCCAGCCCCTCATCGACCCCTTCGCCCGCGCGATCAGCTATCTGCGCGTCTCGGTCACCGACCGCTGCGATTTCCGCTGCGTCTATTGCATGGCCGAGCAGATGACCTTCCTGCCCAAGGCCGAGCTTCTGACGCTCGAGGAGCTCGACCGGCTCTGCTCGGCCTTCGTGCGGCTCGGCGTGCAGAAGCTGCGCATCACCGGGGGCGAGCCTCTGGTGCGCAAGGGCATCATGCAGTTCTTCCGCGCGATGCGCCGCCACCTCGACACCGGCGCGCTGCGCGAGCTGACGCTGACCACCAACGGCTCGCAGCTTGCGCGCCATGCCGAGGAACTCGCGGCCTGCGGCGTGCGGCGCATCAACGTCTCGCTCGATACGCTCGACCCCGACCGCTTTGCGCGCGTCACCCGCTGGGGGCGCCTGCCGCAGGTGATGGAGGGGATCGCGGCCGCGAAGGCGGCGGGCATGAAGATCAAGATCAACACCGTCGCGCTCAAGGGCTTCAACGAGGATGAGGTGTTCACCCTTGCCGAATGGTGCGCGGCCGAGGGCCATACGCTGACCTTCATCGAGGTGATGCCGATGGGCGACCTCGGCGGTGAGGACCGGATCGGCCAATACTGGTCGCTGCGCGACGTGCGCGCGCGCCTTGCCGAGCGCTACACGCTGACCGACCTTGATGAGCGCACGGGCGGCCCCGCGCGCTATGTCCGCCTCGAGGAGACGGGGCAGAAGCTTGGCTTCATCACCCCGCTCAGCCACAATTTCTGCGAAAGCTGCAACCGCGTGCGGCTGACCTGCACGGGCGAGCTGTTCATGTGCCTCGGGCAGGAGGACAAGGCCGACCTGCGCGCGGCGCTGCGCTCGGGCGGCGACGATTCGGCCCTCGAACAGGCGATCCGCGGCGCCATCGCGCGCAAGCCCAAGGGGCATGACTTCGACTATTCGCGCCAGAAGGTCGAGGGTCAGGTCTCGCGCCACATGAGCCACACGGGCGGCTGACGCCCTCTCTTGCCTTCCCCTTTCATATCGGATTTTCTGCATCCGAAGCGGAGGCAGCATGGACGACCCACATCTGGACCTAAGCCCGCGCATCTCGGACGAGGTGCGGCGCACGACCTGCTACATGTGCGCCTGCCGCTGCGGCATCGAGGTGCACCTCAAGGACGGCAAGGTCCGCCACATCGAGGGCAACCGCGCCCATCCCGTGAACCGCGGCGTGCTCTGCGCCAAGGGCTCGGCGGGGGTAATGCAGCACCTCTCGCCCGCCCGGCTGCGCGCGCCCCTGCTGCGCACGGGGCCGCGCGGATCGGGCGAGTTCCGCGAGATCAGCTGGGAGGAGGCGCTGCAGACCGCGGTCGGCTGGCTCAAGCCCATCCGCGAGAGCGCGCCCGAGAAACTCGCCTTCTTCACCGGGCGCGACCAGTCGCAGAGCTTCACCGGCTGGTGGGCGCAGATGTTCGGCACGCCGAATTATGCCGCCCATGGCGGGTTCTGCTCGGTCAACATGGCGGCGGGGGGGATCTATACCTTCGGCGGCGCGTTCTGGGAGTTCGGCCAGCCCGATTGGGAGCGCACGAAGCTCTTCCTCATCTTCGGGGTGGCGGAGGACCATGATTCGAACCCGATCAAGATCGGGCTTGGGCAGCTCAAGGCGCGGGGCGCGCGCGTGATGTCGGTCAACCCCGTGCGGACGGGCTATTCGGCGGTCGCGGATGATTGGGTGGGGATCACGCCGGGCACCGACGGGCTTTTCATCCTCGCGCTCATCCACTGCCTGCTCAAGGCCGGCAAGGTCGATCTCGACTATCTGCGGCGCTGGACGAATGCGCCCTATCTGCTCGATGCGACGCCGGGCGCGGGCGCGGGGCTCTTTCTGCGCGACGCCAACGGCAAGCCCGTGGTGCGCGACCGCAAGACGGGCACGCTGCGCGCCTGGGACGAGGCCGGGGTCGAGGCCGACCTCGCGCAGGGGTGGACCGATGCGGCAGGCATCACGCATCGCCCGGTGTTTTTGCACCTGGCCGAGCGCTATCTTGCCCCCGAGCACGCCCCCGAGGCGGTGGCCGAGCGCTGCGGCATCCCGGCCGCGCGCATCCGCGCCATCGCAGCCGAGATCGCGCGCGTCGCCTTCGAAGAGGCGATCGTGCTCGACCAGCCCTGGACCGATTTCCGCGGCGAGCGCCACGCGACCATGACCGGCCGCCCGGTCAGCTTTCACGCCATGCGCGGCATCTCGGCCCATTCGAACGGCTTTCACACCTGCCGCGCCATTCATGTCCTTCAGATGCTTCTGGGCGCCATCGATTGCCCCGGCGCCTTCCGCTACAAGCCGCCTTTCCCGCGGCCCTGCCCGCCGGGGCTCAAGCCCGCCGGCAAGGACGGCGAGGTCAAGGCGGGCGCGCCGCTGGCCGGCTCCCCGCTGGGCTTCCCGACATGGCCGGGCGACCTGATCGTCGATGACGAGGGCGGGCCGCT
>JAUREX010000133.1 GCA_030834485.1 Gemmobacter sp. | reverse complement strand
TCGGGCTCGGGCGCAGGCGCCGGCCGCTCGGGCGGCGGCGGCGGGGCGGGCGCGGCGGCGGCGGGCGCGATCTCGGGCGCGGGCTCGGGCGCGGGCGGGGCCTTGGCCGCGGGCGCGCTCGTCCCCGCCGAGGGCGGGTTCGGCGATGCCGTCATCGCCGCGAACTCGGCCGCCGAGATGATCGTGGCCTGCGTCACCGGCACGACGCGCAGCGGCTCGCGCGGAAAGAAGATGCCCCCGATCACGAGCCAGAGCACCAGCGCGAGGTGCGCGCATCCCGAGATGATCAGTCCGGCCCGCATGCGCCGCATGCCCTCCGGGCTAGTTGCCAGACCCGTCCATCCGCGGGCCGTCGGTGTCGGTGACAAAGCCGATGCGCGTGAACCCGCCCGCATTGAGGGCCCCCATCACCTCGGCGACCCGGGCATAGGGCACCTCGGCATCGGCGCGCAGATAGATCGTCTCGCTCTCGCGCTCGGCCGCGATGGCGCTGAGGCGCGCGAGCAATTCGGCGGGCGCGATCTCGGTCGTCTGCACCAGAAGCCGGCCGTCGGCCGTCAGCGTGATCGACAGCGGCTCTTCCTGCTCGCCCGGCAGCGCGCCGGCGGCGGTGCGCGGCAGCTCGACCGGCACCCCCACGGTCAGAAGCGGCGCCGCCACCATGAAGATGATGAGGAGCACGAGCATCACGTCGACGAAGGGGGTGACGTTGATCTCGGACATCGGCGCGGCCTTGCGCCGACGGCCGCGGCTGCGGCTGCCCGCGGCCTTGGGCATGACCCCGGCGCCCATCTCCTAGCGGTCCAGCTGGCGCGAGACGATGCCCGCGAACCCGTCCGCAAAGGCCTCGTAATCGCCGAGGATGCGGTCGCTGTCGGCCGAGAGCTTGTTGTAGAAGATGACCGCCGGGATGGCCGCGACAAGGCCGATCCCGGTCGCGAGCAGCGCCTCGGCGATCCCCGGCGCGACGACGGCGAGGTTCGTGTTCTGCGAGATCGCGATCTGCTCGAACGAATGCTTGATGCCCCAGACCGTGCCGAAGAGGCCGACGAAGGGCGCGGTCGACCCGACCGTCGCGAGGAAGGGCAGATGGCGGTTGAGCGCATCCGCCTCCTTGGCGATCTGGGCGTTCATCGCCCGGTCGATGCGGATGTCGGCGCCGGCGATCAGCACACCGTCGTTGCGGTGGCTGCGCTCCCACTCCTCCATGCCGGCGACAAAGACACGCTCGACCGCGCTGCGCGGCGTGGGGCCGACGCGGGCATAGAGATCATCGAGCGGGCCGCCCGACCAGAAGGCGCGCACGAACATCTCCGATCCGGCCCGCGCGGCGCGAAAGGCGATGTGCTTGTGGATGATGATGGCCCAGGACCAGACCGAGGCGAACAAGAGCATGAGCATCACGGCCTGCACCGTGAGCGTCGCCCGCGCAAAGAGCGCAAGCAGCGAAAAATCGATCTCTTGCGCGGCCGCAAGGGCTCCGGTGTCCATGGGTCTGCTCATTGCTCGCGCCGTCTGTGCGGCTTTGGGCGGAATCTAGCGGAATTGCGCGCCGAAGCCAACAGCCAAGCTGCGCGCGGGCGCAGGTTGACGCGCAGTTTACCGCATCAGGCGACGAAGGCCGCGGGCTCGGCGCCCGTCACCCGCACGAGGTCGTCCGGCGCGATGCGGAAGATGTGGTTGGGCGTGCCGGCCGCGGCCCAGACATGGCCGAATTCCATCAGCCGCAGGTCGATCCATGACCGCAGCGGCACGAGCGATCCGACGGGCGCCACCCCCCCGATCGCAAAGCCGGTGACGGCGCGCACCTCTGCCGCATCGGCCTTGCCGAGCGGCTCACCGGCAAGGGCGGCGGCGCGGGCGGGGTCGACGCGGTTGCCGCCCGCGGTGATGAAGAGGCGCAGCGCGCCCGAGGTCTCGCCGCGAAAGAGGATCGATTTCGCGATCTGGTCGATCTCGCAGCCCGCGGCGGCGGCGGCCTCGGCGGCGGTGCGGGTGCTCTCGGACATCTCGATCACGCGCAGATCGAGCCCCGCGGCGGCGAGGGCGCCACGCACGCGCTCAAGGCTCTTGCTCATCGGTCTCTCCCGCGGATCGGATGCGGGCCGGACTATCGGCGCGCGGCCCGGCGGCCGCAAGGGGTGCGGTTGACCGCGCCGCGCCGTCGCGCGAGAAGCGGGCGATGGATTTCGCCGCCCGCCTCCGCCGCAGCCCCATCGCCCACGACCCTGACGCCGGGGCCGAGGCGGCGGCGGCATTCGCCGATCTCGGGGCCGATCTCGCCGCGCTGATCGGCGCGGCGGCGGGGTGCAGCCCCTATCTCGCGGGGCTGATGTCGCGCGAAGGGGCATGGCTGCGCGCGGCCCTCTCTGCCCCGCCCGAAAGCGTCGTGGGGGGCGTGCTCGCGCCCCTGCCCGGCCTCGATCTGTCCGAGCTTGGCCCCGCGCTGCGCGTCGCCAAGCGCCGCGTCGCGCTTTATGCGGCACTTGCCGATCTGGGCGGGGTCTGGCCGCTCGAGACGGTGACGGGCGCGCTGACGGCGCTGGCAGATGCCGCCTGCGACAGCGCGCTCTGCGCCCTTGTCG
This sequence comes from Gemmobacter sp., assembly GCA_030834485.1. Lineage (GTDB taxonomy): Bacteria > Pseudomonadota > Alphaproteobacteria > Rhodobacterales > Rhodobacteraceae > JAUREX01. The sequence continues at coordinate 4,321 of JAUREX010000133.1, read as the reverse complement.
CCGACGAGATCCGCCGCGGCCGCATCCCCGGCGCGACAGAGGCCGATGCCGCGACCGCGGCGGGGATGGTCGTCATCGCCATGGGCAAGATGGGGGCGGGAGAGCTCAATTATTCCTCCGACATCGACCTCGTGTGCCTTTTCGACGATGCGCGCTTCGATCCCGCCGACATCGCCGAGGCGCGCGCGGCCTTCGTCAAGGTCACGCGGCGGATGGTGGCGCTCGTCTCCGACATCACGGAAGAGGGCTATGTCTTTCGTACCGACCTGCGGCTGCGGCCCGATGCGGCGGTGACGCCCGTCTGCCTGCCGATCTCGGCGGCCGAGACCTATTACGAGAGCATGGGCCGGACGTGGGAGCGCGCGGCCTATATCAAGGCGCGGCCCTGTGCGGGCGATCTCGGGGCGGGCGCGCGCTTTTTGCGCACGCTCGGGCCCTTTGTCTGGCGCCGGCACCTCGATTTCGCGGCGATCCAGGACGCCCATGACATGCGGCTGCGCATCCGCGACCACAAGGGGCTGGCCGGGCCGCTGCAGGTCGCGGGGCACAACGTCAAGCTCGGCCGGGGCGGCATCCGCGAGATCGAGTTCTTCACCCAGACGCGCCAGCTGATCGCGGGCGGGCGCGACCCCGACCTGCGCTCGCCCCGCACGCTCGAGGCGCTGGGTGCGCTCGCGGGAAAGGGCTGGATCCCGCAGGCGGTCGCCGAGGAGCTTTCGGATCATTACCGCGCGCATCGCGAGCTCGAGCACCGCCTCCAGATGGTGCAGGACGCCCAGACCCAGACGATGCCGACCGCGCCCGAGGCGATCGCGCGCATCGCCCGGTTCATGGGCGAGGGTGATGCGGGCGCCTTTGGCCACGCCCTGATCGCGCGCTGCGAGCGTGTGCATGCCCTGACCGAGGTGTTCTTCGCGCCGACGACGGCCGCGCCGCTCCCCGACCTCTCGCCCCGCATGGCCGAGATCGTCGAGGGCTGGCGGAACTATCCCGCGCTGCGCTCGGCCCGCGCGGTCGAGATCTTCAAGCGCGTGCGACCCGGTCTGCTTGCCCGGCTGATGGCGGCGGCGAACCCCGACGAGGCGCTCATTGCCTTCGACGGGTTCCTGTCGGGGCTGCCCGCCGGGGTGCAGCTCTTCTCGCTCTTCGAGGCGAACCCCCAGCTTGTCGATCTGATCGTCGACATCGCGGCGACGGCGCCGGCGCTCGCGCGGCATCTGTCGCGACATTCGGGCGTGCTCGATGCGGTGATCGGGGGCAGCTTCTTCGCGCCCTGGCCGGGAATGGCGGGGCTGCGCGCCGACCTAGCCGAGCGCCTCGAGGCGGTCGCGGATTACGAACGCGCGCTCGACGCCGCGCGCGTCTGGGCGAAGGAATGGCATTTCCGCGTGGGCGTGCACCATCTGCGCGGCTTGATCGACGCCTTCGAGGCGGCGGTGCATTATGCCGATCTGGCGGAGGCGGTGGTCGGCGCGCTCTGGCCGCGGGTGGTTGCGGATTTCGCCGCCCGCCACGGCCCGCCGCCCGGCGCGGGCGCGGCGGTGGTGGGGATGGGCAGCCTCGGGGCCGGGCGGCTCAACGCGGGTTCGGATCTCGACCTCATCGTGATCTATGACGCCGAGGGCGCCGAGGCGTCCGAAGGGCGCCGCCCGCTGCCGGTGCGGACCTATTACGCACGCCTGACGCAGGCGCTGGTGACGGCGCTTGCGGCACCCATGCCGGCGGGGCGGCTCTATGAGGTCGACATGCGTCTGCGCCCCTCGGGGCGGCAGGGGCCGGTGGCGACCTCGCTTGCGGCGTTTCGCAGCTATCAGGAGTCTGAGGCCTGGACGTGGGAGCATCTGGCGCTGACGCGCGCGCGCCCCGTCGCGGGCGCGCCCGGGGTCTGCGCCGCGGTCGAGGCGTTCCGCCGCGGGCTGATCGCGGGGCGCGCGCAGGCCGACCATGCCCCCATCCTGCGCGACGTGGCCGAGATGCGCGCGCGCCTCGCCGCGGCCCGGCCGGGTTCGGCGTGGGATTTCAAGGCCGGACGCGGGCGGCTGATGGACATCGACCTCATCGCCGAGACGGCGGCACTCCGCGCAGGCTCGCCCGCGCGCCGGCCCGAGCAGCAGATCCGCGCCGGCGTCAAGGCGGGCGTGCTGAGCGCGGCGGCAGGCGAGGCGCTGGGCGCGGCCTTGCGCCTCTTGTGGCCGCTCCACGCGGCCGCGCGCCTTCTGGGCGAGGGCGTGGCCGACCCCGCAACGCTCGGCGAGGGCGCGCGCGCCTTCATGCTGCGCGAAAGCGGGGCGGCAGATCCGGCCGACCTCGGGGCGCGCATTGCGGCGGCCTCTGCGCCGGCCGCGGCGCTGATCGACACGTGCCTTGGCGGCGCAACAGGGGGGCGGCATGATGCAGAGCGATCCGGATGATCCCAAGGGTCTCGTGCGCGAGGCCTATCGCATCGAGGGGATCGGGCCGGCCGAATGCCGCTCGATCTTCATCGACTGGGCGCTGAGCCTGCCCGCCGGCACCGATACGGATGCCGCCCTTGCGGCGCTGCTCGAGCGCCACGCGGCCGAACCCGACCACCCGATGACGGCGGTCCTGCGCGAGGGGCTGTCGCGGCGCGCCGACCCCCCGCGCCGGCGCGGGGGGCGCGCCGGGCGTCACTCTCCGGCCTGACGCGCCGCTCGCGCGCGGGCCGCGAGCGCCTCGACCCCGACCGAACGCTCGAACTCGATCAGGCGGATCACCACCGCGATGAAGCCCACGAGCATGGGCCAGCGGTCGATGAAATAGGTCATCGACCCCTCGACCCGGGCAAAGAACTGGAGCGACTGCGTCAGCATCCCGAGCGCAAAGACCTCGGGCGCCTCGAAATAGGCGTTGGCGAGGAAGAAGAGCGCGACATTGCCCGCCAGAAGCCCGAAGAGCGTCTGCCACACATCCATCCCCATCGACCAGTTGAAGAGCCGATAGTAGTTGCGCCGCACGGTCACGAAGATCGGGAAGAGCTCGGATTCGATGCGCTTCGAGAGCGTATCCTCCGACAGCACGAGTTCCTTGCGGAAATGCGCCTCGACCTTTTCGTTCTGATACTCGAGCCGCGGCAGCCGCCAGCCCACCAGCAGCGTGATGAGCATCCCCGCGATGGTGAGGCCGAGCGCCACCCAGACGAGGAAGCCGCCCATCGGCTCGCCGCCGATCCGGGGCCACCAGGCGAAGGTCTCGACCGGGACATATTCCGACACCTCCCACAGCTGCGGCAGGAAGATGATCAGCGTCCAGGTCGCGCTGAAAAAGCCGGTGAAGAGCGAATAGAGCGTGGTGCCGAAGGCCTTGAGATCCTCCTGCATCCGCTGGGACGCGCCTTCGAGCTGGGCCGATGTCCCCTCCCACAGGCCGAGGTAATAGCGCGTGTTGGCCTCGCGCCAGGCGAAGGTATAGCGCCGCGTCTGCCAGAACGCATAGGCCGAGATCGGCAGGATCACCGAGACATATTCGATGAAGGTCGGCACCACCTTGTCGTCGAGCGTGAGCATCAGGATGACGTTGTCGAAGTCATAGCCCAGAAACAGGCCCCAGAAGGTCGGCCCGTCCACGTTCTGCAGCGCATTGTAGAGGTCGCGGTTGAAGCGCGTGAAGATCGACGACAGCTCGACGTTGTACCACGAGATGGTCAGCAGCAGCGCGAGGAACCCCCACGCATAGGCCATCCGGCTGCGGTTCAGAAAGAACGAGTTCAGCATCCGCTTGCCCCCAGGGCCCGCCAGCCGGGCCGCGACAGATGGCGCAGAATACATGATGCCTCGCCCCCGCCAAGTCCCAAGGCGAGAGGTGGCGGGGATGAAAAAGGGCCGGACGACTGGGCGTCCGGCCAAAGTCTTCAGGGCAAGAATCAGGGTGTCGCACGCAAAGGTGACGGCCACATGACGGGCCCGACCCCTCAGCCCTCGCCGATCGAGACGGGCGCGACGGCCACGGATTTCACCACCGCCCAGACCTGCATTCCGGGCGCAAGCCCGAGCGCATGGGCCGAGCGGCGCGTGATCCGCGCAAGCAGATGCTCCTCGCCGACCGAGAGGCGCACCATCGCGCCGGGCCCCTCGCCCGTCCTGATCTCCTCGATGCGCGCGGCGAGGATGTTGAGCGCCGAGATCCCCTCGGGCGGGGCGCGCGCGATCAGCACATCCTGCGCGAGGATGCGCAGGCGCAGCTCGGTCCCGGCGGGCGCCCCGACGCGCGGCACGCTGCCGAAGGCGGTCATCGACGAAAAATTGAAGTCGGCGCAGCCCGGTATTGCCGCGTGTTACGAGCGCGCGCTGCAGACCAAACCTGA
>JAUREX010000132.1 GCA_030834485.1 Gemmobacter sp. | reverse complement strand
CGAGCGTTTTCCCGCGCGAACTGTTGACATCGCGCGCGGCGACGACGACGACGCGAGCGCGCGACGCGACGCGCGCGGACGCGATGGCGACGGCGCGACGCGAGCGCGAGGCGACGACGCGCAGCCCCGCCGGGTCGGGGCGCGCGACGTGCAGGCCGCGGCGCGGCCCCGGCCAGCCGCCATCCGGGGCGGGCCCCTCTTCGACCGCCCCACCCGCGGCGGTGGTATAGAAGAGGCGCCGCCTGACGGGGGCGAAGATCACGCCGGCCCGCGGCACGCCGCGATCGATCAGCGCGATGTTGACGGTGAAATCGCCATCCCCCCGGACGAATTCGCGCGTGCCGTCGAGCGGGTCGACGATGAAGAACCGCTCGGCCCGCGTCGCATGGGTCTCGGCGGCCTCTTCGGTAACGCAGGGGATGTCGGGAAAGGCGCGCGCGAGCCCGGCCGAGATCAGCGCATCCGCCGCGCGGTCGGCCTCGGTCACGGGGCTGCGGTCCGATTTCCGCTCGACCGAAAAGCCGGCGGCGCGCTGCGCCATGATCTCGGCCCCGGCGGCGAGGGCGAGCTCGCGCAGCGTGCGCTCGAGTGCTGCGGGGTCCATGCTGCCTCCGGTCTTGCCGCGTGGCGCGGACATGCTAGGGTCTGCGTTAACCTGCGACAAATCCCTTGCGCGCTAGCATTTCCGCCGCCCGGCAACAAGGTATCGCCCGTTGAAGTTCTCGGCCCCCTCGCGCAAGACGCCCGCCCGGGATGCCTTCGTCATCCTCGAGCTGATCTTTCACGCGACCGTCCACAACGTCCGCAAGGGTCAGGGCAACGCGATCGTCGGCATGGTCACGACCATCGCGCAATCGGCCGCCCTCGTCGCGATCTTCTATGTCATCTTCGAGGTGATGGGCCTGCGCGGCCTGAAGATCCGGGGGGATTACATCATCTACATCCTCTCGGGGATCTTCGTCTTCATGACCCACGTCAAGACGGTGGGGGCGGTGGCGGGCGCCGAGGGGGCGGTGTCGGCGATCATGAAGCATTCGCCCATGAACACCACGATCTCGATCTGCGCGGCCGCGCTCTCGGCGCTTTATCAGCAGGTGCTGGCGGTGGCGGTGATGCTCTTTTTCTATCACGCGCTCGTCCACCCGCTCGTGATCGACCAGCCGGTCGCGACCTTCGGGATGCTCCTGCTCGCGTGGTTCACGGGGGCGGCGATCGGGATGGTGTTCATGGCCTTCAAGCCCTGGGCGCCAACGCTGATCGGTCTTTTCAACAAGGGCTATGTGCGCATCAGCATGATCGCCTCGGGCAAGATGTTCGTGGCCAACATGCTGCCCGGGCAGATGCGCGCGCTCTTTGACTGGCACCCGCTCTTTCACATCGTCGACCAGACGCGGGGTTTTGCCTTCATCAACTACAGCCCGCATTTCACCTCGACGGGCTATCCGCTGCGCATCGCGCTCGTGTGCCTCGCGATCGGGCTGCTGGGCGAGTTCTACACGCGCAAGCGCGTCTCTCTCAGCTGGAATGCGCGCGGCCTCGGGCAGTAGGGGCGCGATGCCTTGCGGCGGCAAAACGGCCTTCCTATATAGCCTCCATCGCCGAGGCGCGGCCCTTCGCGCACGAGGCTTGTCCAGAAACGCTCATGGGACCGAGGCGGGTGCCGGAACCGGGCCCCCCGTGGTCGCCGCAACCCAGAGGACCGAAGAACATGGCCAAAGTCATCGGCATCGACCTTGGAACCACGAACAGCTGCGTCGCCATCATGGATGGCGCCAAGCCGCGCGTGATCGAGAACTCCGAAGGGGCGCGCACGACGCCCTCGATCGTCGCCTTCACCGAGAACGAGCGGCTCGTCGGCCAGCCGGCCAAGCGGCAGGCGGTGACGAATGCCACCAACACGATCTTTGCCGTCAAGCGGCTGATCGGCCGGCGCACGAACGATCCGATGATCGCCAAGGACCGCAAGAACCTGCCCTATGCGGTGGTCGATGGCGGCAATGGTGATGCCTGGGTCGAGGCGCGCGGCACCCGCTACAGCCCGGCGCAGATTTCCGCCGTCATCCTCCAGAAGATGAAGGAGACCGCCGAGGCCTATCTCGGCGAGACGGTGACGCAGGCCGTCATCACGGTGCCGGCCTATTTCAACGACGCCCAGCGCCAGGCCACCAAGGACGCGGGCAAGATCGCGGGGCTCGAGGTCCTGCGCATCATCAACGAGCCGACGGCGGCGGCGCTGGCCTATGGGCTCGACAAGAAGGAAACCAAGACGATCGCGGTCTATGACCTCGGCGGCGGCACCTTCGACATCACCATCCTCGAGATCGACGACGGCCTCTTTGAGGTCAAGTCGACCAATGGCGACACCTTCCTCGGCGGCGAAGACTTCGACATGCGGATCGTGAACTTCCTCGCCGAGGAGTTCAAGAAGGAGCATGGCGTCGACCTCACCCTCGACAAGATGGCGCTCCAGCGCCTCAAGGAAGCGGCCGAGAAGGCCAAGATCGAGCTGTCCTCGAGCCAGCAGACCGAGATCAACCAGCCGTTCATCTCGATGGACCGCAACACCGGCCAGCCGCTGCACATGGTCGTCAAGCTGACCCGCGCCAAGCTCGAGAGCCTCGTGGGCGACCTCATCAAGGCATCCCTCAAGCCCTGCGCGGCGGCGCTGAAGGATGCGGGCGTCTCGAAGACCGAGATCGACGAGGTCGTGCTTGTCGGCGGCATGACGCGCATGCCCAAGGTCATCGAGGAGGTGACCGCCTTCTTCGGCAAGGAACCCCACCGGGGCGTGAACCCCGATGAGGTGGTGGCGATGGGCGCCGCGATCCAGGCAGGCGTGCTGCAGGGCGACGTCAAGGATGTCGTGCTGCTTGACGTCACACCCCTTTCGCTCGGGATCGAGACGCTCGGCGGCGTGTTCACGCGCCTGATCGACCGCAACACGACGATCCCGACCAAGAAGAGCCAGATCTTCTCGACCGCCGAGGACAACCAGAACGCCGTCACCATCCGCGTCTTTCAGGGTGAGCGCGAGATGGCGGCCGACAACAAGATCCTCGGCATGTTCAACCTCGAGAACATCCCCCCCGCCCCGCGCGGCGTGCCGCAGATCGAGGTGACCTTCGACATCGACGCCAACGGCATCGTGTCGGTCTCGGCCAAGGACAAGGGCACCGGCAAGGAGCAGAAGATCACGATCCAGGCTTCGGGCGGGCTGTCGGACGACGAGATCGAGAAGATGGTGCGCGACGCCGAGGCCAACGCCGAGGCCGACCGCAAGCGGCGCGATCTGGTCGAGGCGCGCAACCACGCCGAGAGCCTGCTGCATTCGACGAGGAAGTCGATCGCCGAGCATGGCGACAAGGTCGACCCGGCCACGGTCGAGGCGATCGAGTTCGCGATCGGCGCGCTCGAGGAGGCCGCGAAGGGCGAGGATGCGGGCAAGATCCGCGGCGCGGTGCAGAACCTGACCGAGGCCTCGATGAAGCTCGGCGAGGCGATCTACAAGGCTCAGACCGCCGAGGCCGAGGCCGCGGGCCAGGGCGGCGCGCCGGGCGATGATCCGCGCCCGGTCGACGATGACATCGTCGATGCCGACTTCGAGGATCTCGACCGCAAGGGCCGCCGCTGAGGCATCGCAACAGGGCCGGATCGCGCGTGACGCGCGGTCCGGCGTGCCGGGGGTCCCGCGATGGCAAAACGCGACTATTACGAGGTTCTGGGCGTTGCCCGCGGCGCCTCGGCCGACGAGATCAAGAAGGGCTATCGGCAGAAGGCCAAGGAACTCCACCCCGACCGCAACGCCGACAACCCCGACGCCGAGGCCCGCTTCAAGGAAGTGAACGAGGCCTATGACGTGCTGAAGGACGGCGACCGCAAGGCCGCCTACGACCGCTTCGGGCATGCGGCATTTGACGGCAGCATGGGCGGCGGCGGGCGGCCGGGCGGACGGCCGGGCGGACCGGATTTCGCCTCGAGCTTTTCGGATGTGTTCGAGGACATCTTCGGCGATTTCATGGGCGGGCGCGGCGGACGCGGCGGCGGGCAGCAGCGCGCGCAGCGCGGCTCGGACCTGCGCTACAACATGCGCATCACCCTCGATGAAGCCTTTCGCGGCGCGCAAAAGACGATCACCCTGCCGACCGCGCAGACCTGCGAGGTCTGCTCGGGCACGGGCGCCGAGGGCGGCGCCGAACCCGTCACCTGCCCGACCTGTTCGGGGATGGGCAAGGTGCGCGCCCAGCAGGGCTTCTTCACGATCGAGCGCACCTGCCCGACCTGCGCGGGCTCGGGGCGCATCGTCAAGAACCCCTGCCGCGCCTGCGGCGGCGCCGGCCGGGTCGAGAAGGAGCGCGCGCTCTCGGTCAACATCCCCGCGGGCGTCGAGACGGGCACGCGCATCCGTCTGGCGGGCGAGGGCGAGGCGGGGCTGCGCGGGGGGCCGTCGGGCGATCTCTACATCTTCATGGAGGTGCGCGAGCACGGCATCTTTCAGCGCGACGGCACGACGCTCTTCTGCCGCGTCCCGGTCAGCATGACGACGGCGGCACTCGGCGGTGAGGTCGAGGTGCCGACGATCGACGGGGGGCGTTCACGCGTCAAGGTGCCCGCGGGCAGCCAGAGCGGCAAGCAGATGCGCCTGCGCGGCAAGGGGATGCCGGCCTTGCGCGGCGGCACGGCGGGCGACATGTTGATCGAGTTTGCGGTCGAGACGCCGGTGAACCTCAGCCCCCGCCAGAAGGACCTCTTGCGCGAGTTCGAGCGCGAGAGCGAGCACAACAACCCCGAAAGCCAGAGCTTCTTTTCCAAGGTGCGCGGCTTTTGGGACGGGATGAAGGGCTAGGGGTGCGCGCGCGCCCCTGCCCCTGCCCCAGCCCCTGCCCCTTCCCGGGCGCCGTGACGCGATGACGACCGCGCTTTACTCGCACCCCGCCTGCGTGGGCCATGAGGTGCCCGCGGGCCACCCCGAATGTCCCGACCGGCTCCGCGCGATCGAGGGCGCCCTCAATGCGCCGGGCTTTGCGGGGCTTTTGCGCCTCGAGGCGCCCGAGGTCGCCGAGGCAGCACTCGGGCGCGCGCATGATCGCGCCTATCTCGACGCGCTCGCGGCCGCGATCCCGGCGCGGGGGCTGCGCGCGCTCGATGCCGACACGCATGTGGGGCCGGGCGCGCTTGGCGCGGCGCGCCGCGCGGCGGGCGCGGTGACGGCGGCGGTCGATCTGGTGATGGGCGGGGGAGCGGCCAACGCCTTTTGCGCCGTCCGCCCGCCGGGCCACCATGCCGAGCGCGCGCGCGCGATGGGGTTTTGCCTTTATGCCAACGCCGCGATCGGGGCGCTGCATGCGCTCGACCATCACGGGGCGGGGCGGGTCGCGGTCGTGGATTTCGACGTCCACCACGGCAACGGCACGCAGGATGTGCTCTGGCACGAGCGGCGCGCGCTCTTCTTCTCATCCCACCAGATGCCGCTCTGGCCGGGCACGGGCGAGGCGTCGGAGCAGGGCGCGCACGGGCAGATCGTGAACCTGCCGCTTGCGCCGGGCTCGGACGGGGCGGCGATGCGCGCGCTTTATGCAGCGCACGTCCTGCCGCGGTTGCGCGCCTTCGCGCCCGATCTGATCATCGTCTCGGCGGGGTTCGATGCACATCACGCCGACCCCCTCGCCGGGCTGCGCTGGGATGAGGGGGATTTCGCCTGGCTCACGCGGGCGATCTGCGCGGTCGCGCGCGATGTCTGCGCGGGGCGGGTGGTCTCGGTCCTCGAAGGGGGCTATGATCTGCCGTCGCTCGGGGCTTCGGTCGCGGCGCATGCGGCGGAACTGATCGCGGGGGGCGCGGGATGACGGAGGCAATCGAGGGGCTGAGCTTCGAGGCGGCGATGGCCGAGCTTGAGGCCGTCGTGCGCAAGCTCGAGGGCGGGCAGGTCGCGCTCGAGGAATCGATCGCGCTCTATGAACGGGGCGCGGCGCTGCGCGCGCATTGCGACGCGCGGCTGCGCGCCGCCGAAGAGCGCATCGAGATGATCCGCGCCGCCGAGGGCCGCGCCACCGGCACCACCCCGGCCGAGGGGTTCTGACCCGCATGAGCGCCGAGGCCCGCGCCCGCGCCGCCGCGCAGATCGGCGCGCATCTCGATGCCGCCCTCGCGGCCCGGGGCGATGCGCCCGTGGTGCAGGCGATGCGCCACGCGCTGCGGGGCGGCAAGCGGCTGAGGGGGTTTCTCGTGCTCGAATCCGCGGCGCTGCATGCCATTGAGGCGGCGGGCAGCATCGATGCGGCCGCGGCGATCGAGGCGATGCATGCCTATTCGCTGGTGCATGACGATCTGCCCGCGATGGACGACGACGACCTGCGCCGCGGCGAGCCCACGGTCCATGTGAAATGGGACGAGGCGACCGCGATCCTTGCGGGCGATGCGCTGCAGGCGCTGGCGTTCGAACTGCTCGCGCGCCCGGCGCTCGGCCCGGCCGAGGGGCGCATCGCGCTGGTCGCGGGCCTTGCGGCGGCGGCGGGCACCCAAGGGATGGTCGGCGGGCAGGCGATGGACATCGCCGCCGAAACCGCGCCCGCGCCCCTGACGCTGACCGAGATCACGGCCCTGCAGGCGGGCAAGACCGGCGCGCTGATCGGCTGGTCGGCGACGGCGGGGGCGATCCTTGCGGGTGCCGACCCCGCGCCGCTTGCGGCATATGCCCGCGCACTCGGGCTTGCCTTCCAGATCGCCGACGACATCCTCGATGTCGAGGGCGACGCGGGCCTGGCCGGCAAGCGGCTGCGCAAGGATGCGGCCGCCGGCAAGGCGACCTTCGTCTCGCTCCTCGGGCTCGAGGGGGCGCGCACCCGCGCCCGCGACCTCGTGGCCGAGGCCGAGGCGGCACTTGCCCCCTATGGCGCGCGCGCCGCAACCCTGATCGAGACGGCGCGCTTCGTCGTCT
>JAUREX010000131.1 GCA_030834485.1 Gemmobacter sp. | reverse complement strand
GAACGACCAATGCGTGAGCAGCGTCACCCCATAGGCCACAAGCGCGCCCACCATCGGGAAATAGAGCCTGTGGTTGAGCATCCAGAGCGCCGGCATCGTCGTGGCGAGCGGGTCGGGCCGGGTCGAATGGATGCCCGCGACCTTGGCCTTGATCTCGCGGAAGACCTCGAAATTCTCGTAGCTCGGCAGCGACCCGAACGAGACCGAGCGGAACGCGCCCATGATCTCGAGCGCGACCTCGGGTGGGGCATGGTCGAACCCGCCGCGCAGCGGGCTCGCATAGCTCTGGTGGAAAAAGACCCCGTTGCGCCAGAAGGTCAGCAGCCACACCGGGTCGATATCAGCTTCGTCGGCGGCGGCATCGGCATCCTCGAAGAACTTCTGGAGCGCGTCGACATCGCCCGAAAAGGGCTTGCCGTCGATCGCCACCAGCACGTCGCCCTCGCGCAGCCGCATCGACTTGCCAAGGCGCGAGAGGCCGTTCTTCTCGATCCGCAAGAGGGTCGGAACGGTCGCGACGCCCTCGAGCGTCGCGCCGGCGGCCCCCGCCGGGCCGCGCGCCGTGGCCTGATCGTTCCCGGCCATCGGCCCGCGCTCAGGGGAACTTGATGATGTCGCCGCCGGGGGCGGGGGCGGCGGGCGTGCGCGGCCGCGGCGCCGGGGCTGCGGCGGCCGGGGCGGGGCGATTCTGCACGGCCGTGATCTTGGCCGAGATCTCCTGCTGGAGCAGCGTCATCGCCTCGAGCTTGGCGAGGATCTCGGTCAGCGCGGTCTGGGTCGGATCGGGGGCGGCCAGCGCATCCGCCTCGCCCTCGACCGCAGCACCCGCTCCGGCCGCCGCCGCCATCTCGCGGCCGAGGTCGTCGATGATGCGCCCGAGCGCCTCGGCCTGCGCGGCAAAGCCTGCCTCGATCGCGCCGCCAAGATCGGCCGACATCCGCCCGAGCGGGCCGGGGTTCTCGGCGTCGGGCCCGGTCAGCGCATCGGCGACCGCCTGCGGCTGGGCGGCAAGCGCCGTCTCGATCCGCGCGAGGACCTCGGTGCCGGCCCCGACCGCGGCCGCGATCTCGGCCTGCCCGTCGTCGAGCGACTCGACGCCGCCCACCGCGCCCACAAGCTTGTCGACGTTCTCGGCAAAGATCACCAGCGCCTCGAGCGAGGTATTGTTGGCGGTCTGCATCTCGCTCAGCGTGCGGTAATACATGAGCGCGGCGAGCACGAGCACCGCCGCCGCCCCGATCATCGAGCTGGCGAAGACAGCAATGGCATAGCGATACACCTTCTTCACCTCGCGTGCGGTTGCCTCGTTCTGCTTGCGGATCGTCTCGAATTCGGCCGTCACATTCGTGGCCGCGTCGGCGGCATCGAGGGCGATCTTGATGCTTTCCTCGATGGCCTTGGTGTCCTCGCTCATCGCGATCTCCTGACGCTCTGCGGACCGCGCGCGACGGTCGGTCTTTGTTCGAACCGAGCACAAACCGTGCCAGTTGCGACCAGCACCTCCTGCGAAGGCAGATTGGCCGACTTGAACCCGAACGACCGGCACCCCCAGGGGTGCTGCGGCTCATAGGTGACGAAGAAGTGCCTGCAGGTGCCGCAGCGCACCTCCTGAGGTGGTCTGGTCATCTTCCGTCTCCGAAAAGCGCAAGCCAGAGCGATGCGATCACATGGCGCAGCGCGGCGAGCACGCTCAGCCCCGCGCAGATGCCGACGACGACGGCCTTCCACATCACCCCGGCCTCGGCCGCAAGCAGCGCCTCGCCGCCAAGCCACAGGCCCATGCCGGCGAATACCGCCGTCGAGATCATGTCGCCGAGGGATCGCTCGCGCTTGCGGATCCGCATGGCTTACGCCCCTTCCCCGAGCGGGCGGCCATCCTCGGCAAAGCGCAGTTCCGGCGGCAGGTCGATCTCGGGCTGTTCGAGATCCTCGCCCCGGTCGATGCGATAGACATAGGCCAGCACCGCCGCCACCGCCGTATAGAGCTTTTCCGAGATCTCCTGCCCCATCTCGCTCGTGAAGAAGAGCGCGCGCGCCAGGAGCGGGCTGCGCAGCACCGTGACGCCCGCCGCCTCGCCGCGCGCGATGATCATCTCGGCCATGCGCCCGCGACCCATCGCCAGCACCACCGGCGCGCCCGCATCGCCCGCGTCGTATTTCAGCGCGACCGCGAAGTGCGTCGGGTTCGTGACGATGACGCGCGCCTCGGCGACCTTCTCGAGCGCCTGCGCCGATTGCGCCGCGCGCCGCGTCGCCTCGATCTGGAGGCGTCGGATGCGCGACTTGATCTCGGGTGAGCCCTCGGTCTCCTTGTGCTCGTCGCGCATGTCCTTGCGGCTCATGCGCAGCTTCTCGAGGTGCTGGTGGCGCGACCAGAAGAAGTCGAGCGCCGCGATCATCGCGAGCACGACCGCCGCCGCCGCGAGCAGAAGGAGGAGGTTGCGAAAGAGCTGCGCCGACGCGCTCGCAAGCCCCGCCGACGATAGAACGAGCATCGAGGGCAGAAGCTGCCAGAGCACAAAGGCCGACGCCGCCCCGAGCAGCCCGACCTTGAGGACCGATTTCACAAGCTCCATCAGCCCCTTGATCGAGAAGATCCGGCCGAGCCCCGCGATCGGATTGATGCGCGAGCCCTTGAAGGCCATGGCCTTCGAGGCGAAGTGCAGCCCCCCCACGAACCCTTGGGTGATGAGCGTGACGATCAGGAGCGGCAGCCCGAAGACGAGCGAGGCGAGGATGAACACCGTCGTCGCCTCGGAAACCCGCGCCCCGATCTGATCGAGGAGCGATTCGGCGGGGTTGAGCTGGAACCAGCCGCGCCAGCCGTCGAGAATCTGCGGCACGAGGAGCGCCGAGGCCGCGACGATCATCAGCCCCGAAAAGGTGCTCGCAAAGACCATCACCTCTTTCGAGGTCAGGATCTGGCCGTCCTCGATCGCCTTCTCGAGGCGCCGTTGGGACGGCTCTTCGCTCTTTTCCTGAGAGTCGTCGTCGTTCTCAGCCATCCGCGAGCCCTCCGAAGATGGTGTCGAGGATCGCGAGCGCGTCGCGGATCAGGTCGCTGAACGCCTGCGCGAGCCCGCCCACCGAAATGAAGAGCAACAGGAACGCCGCCATCAGCGTGATCGGAAACCCGAAGGAAAAGAGGTTGAGCTGCGGCGCCGATTTCGTCACCACCCCGATCACGAGGTTGAGCAGGAACAAGACCGCCGCCACCGGCAGCATGATCGAGGCCGCGAGCGCAAACATCGTGCCCATCGCATCGACCCCGACCTGCGCGAGCGGCCAGAGCGCGACCGACGCCCCGACGGGGATCGTGCGATAGCTCTCGAGGATCATCCCGATCGCGACCAGATGCCCGTTCAGCGCAAGGAAGATCACGATCAGGAAGAGCATGAAGATCTGGCTCACGACCGGGGTCTGGCCCGAGCCGCACGGATCGACCTGCGCGGCAAACGACAGCCCCGCGGTCGAGGCGATCTTGTCGCCCGCAACCGCCGCCGCCGAGAAGATGATCGTCAGCACCAGCCCCGCCGTCAGCCCGATCGCAAGCTCCTGCGCCACGATCGGCACGATCCTGAGGCTTGTCAGAACCTCGACCGGCGGCACAGCGGTCTCGGCAAAGACGAAGGCCGCGATGGCGACGCCAAAGACGATCCTGACCGGCAGCGGCACCATGCGCGAGCCGAAGAAGGGCGCGGCCAGCAGAAAGGCCCCGATCCGCAGCGTCAGCACGAACCCCTGCAACAGCAGGTCGAGCAGACCCTGCATCCCGGTCCCGGGCAGCGCGCCGAAATCGAGGGGGACGACGGGCAGCATCTCAGCGCAGGTGCACGATTTCGTCGAAGATGAAGGCGAAGTAGTCCGTCATCTGCGTCAGCGTGAAGCCCGACAGCAGCGCCATCGTCATCACCACGATCACGAGCTTGGGCACGAAGCTCAGCGTCATCTCGTTGATCGAGGTCGCCGCCTGCACGAGGCCGATTGCCAGACCGACCGCCAGCGCCACCCCGAGGATCGGCCCCGCCATGATGACGATCTGCCAATAGGCGAGGCGGAGGTATTCCACGTTGCTGTCGAAATCCATTCTGTCCTCTCAACCCTGCACGAAGGTCGCGGCGAGCGAACCCACGGTCATCGACCAGCCGTCGACGAGCACGAACAACAACAGCTTGAACGGGAGCGAGATGAGCATCGGCGAGAGCATCATCATCCCGAGCGACATGAGGATCGAGGCGATCACCATGTCGATGACCAGAAACGGCAGGAACAGAAGGAACCCGATCTGGAACGCCATCTTGAGTTCCGAGGTGATGAAGGCCGGCAGCAGCGTCGAAAAGGGGATGTCGGCGGTGCTCTCATAAGGGCCGTCGCCCGCCATCTCGGCAAAGAGCAAAAGCGAATCCTCATGCGTGTTCAGCACCATGAACTGCTTCATCACGGCGCTCGCGATCACGATCGCCTGCTCGGCGGTGATGCGTTCCTCGAGAAAGGGGGTGATCGCATCGTCATAGATGACCCCGAAGGTCGGGGCCATGATGAAGAAGGTCAGAAAGAGCGCGATCGCGATCAGCACCTGGTTGGGCGGCGTCTGCTGGGTGCCGAGCGCCTGGCGCAGGATCGAGAGCACGATGATGATGCGCGTGAAGGAGGTGGCCCCGAGCACGATCGAGGGCAGCACCGTCAGCGCCGTCATCAGCGCGAGGATCTGGAGCGAGAGCGAATAGGTCGTCGCGCCATCCTCGCCCGGCTCGGAGGTCAGCGCCGGCAGGCCCGCGATCGCATCCCCAAGCGCCACTTGCGCCGCCGCCGGCAGCGCGATGCCACCCGCCAGAAGCGCGAGCGCGATGAGCAAGACAGGACGCGCCGCGCTCATGCCGCGCCCCCTTCGATGCGGGGGGCGGCAGGTGCGGGGCCGAGCGGCAGCATCTGCGCGCCCGCCCCGCGCGCACTCAGCACAAGGACACGCTCGGCGCCGATCCGCACGAGCGTCAGGCGTTCATGCGGCGCAAGCGCGACCGTCTCGAGGATCTCGACCTCGCGGCCCGGGCGCAGCCTTGCCCCGAGGCCCTCGCGATTGCGCCGCACCCAGACCTGCACGCCCACGAGCAGCGCCAGAAACGCCACCACGATCACGATCTGCGATGCCTCGACCCCTGCCATCGATCCACCCCGCCCTGTCCGGCCCTGGGGGAGAAAGGCAAGTTTCGCGCCAACTGCGCGCAGGGGCGTCAGACAGGGGGTTTTGAAGGCGATCCGGGCACAATGCGACGGCCCGCCGACGGGCGGGGTGTCGGCGCGCCGTCAGATGCTCTCCATCCGCTTTTCGGGCTCGACGATCTCGCCCACGCGCACGCCGAAGCGTTCGCCCACCATCACGACCTCGCCCTTGGCGACCATCGTGCCATTGATGCGGATGTCGAGCGGATCGCCCGCGAGGCGGTCGAGTTCGATCACCGACCCTTCGTTGAGGCGCAGCAGATCGCGGATCGTGATCTCGGCCCGCCCGACCTCGACGGTCAGTTCGACCTCGATGCTCTCGAGCACGCGCAGGTTCTCGACCGCGGCCCGGTCGGGCCGCCGCGCGCCGCCCTCGGCATCGCCACCCATCATGTCGTCGTTCGACCCGGCCATCGCCGATCTCCTTGCTTGGCCTCAGTCGGCCGGCTTCTTGATGCGCTTGCGCAGGTTGAGTGCCGCCTGCCCGTTGATCTCGCCCAGATCGCCCTCGAACATCGGGCGCCCCTCGACCAGCACGTCGATCTTGCCGACAAGCTGGATGGGAAAGACATGGCCCTCCTGCATCTGGATCAGGCTGCGCATCGACACGGTCGGCTGCGCGAGCCGCGCCGTGACCGTGAGCGGGATGTTGAGGATCGCGCGTTCGAGCTTCTGGCGCCACGAGAGGTTGTCGCCCGACTTGTCCGACTGCACGCGCGAGCGCAGCTGCGAGGCGATCGGCTTGAGGGTCTGGAGCGGATAGATGATGTCGAAGCTGACCGGGTCGCCCTTGGGAAGCTGCACGAGGAAGGTGCACACGATCACCGTATCGCCGCCGTCGACGAATGAGGCGAACTGGATGTTCTCCTCGCGGCCCTGCACGGTGAAATGCACGGGCATCAGGTCGCGCCAGGCCATGAACAGCGCCTCGTTGAGGCCCTCGGTCACGATCTCGATCACGCGCTGCTCGGTCGCGGTGAACTCGCCCGACTTGCGTTTCATCGCCGTGACCGAGCCGCCGTAATAGGAATTGGTCAGGAGCGCGATGAAATGCGGCGGCAGGACGGTCAGCTGCGCGCCGCGCAGCTCTTCCATCCGGCTGTTCGTGAGGCTCACGAAGCTGTCGACGCCATGGGCATATTCGTCGAAGGTCTTCACCTCGGGCGGGAACGACGACATGCGCGGCTGCACCCGCAGCATCGGCAGGAAGACCGAGCGCGCATAGCGGCAGAAGCGTTCGTTGATCATCCTCAGCGCGTAGTAGTCGCCGAGCAGCGACAGCTCGTCCGCGCCGAACTGGAAGGCGCGCACCTCGGCGCCGGCCGAGATGATGGACGGGCCGGCGGGCTCCGCCCCGCCGCCGAGGCCCTCGATCAGGGCATCGACCTCTTCGGTCGTCAGTCTGCGCGACGATGGCATCTTGGCGCGCCTTCCCGCCTATTGAAGGATGAAGGATGTGAAGAAGACGGTCTCGACCCCGCCGAAGCCCTCGAGCACCTCGAGCCGGGCGTTGATCGCGGCCTGGATGCGCACCGCGAGGGCGTCGCGCCCGGCCTTGCCCTGGATTTCCTCTTCGGTGAACTCGCCGATGGTGCCGAGGATCTCGGAGCGCAGCGACAGCTGGTGGCTGTCGACGTTCGAGATCACCGTCTGGTCATACTGGGTCGAAACCCCGATGCCGACCTGGAGGAACTTGCGCGAATTGCGCAGGTTCGTCGTGAAGGTACCGGGGAATTCGTAGTAGGAGGTCACGAAGACCTCGACCTCGGGCACTTCCTTGACGTTGAGCTGCGGGCCCCCCTCGCCCTCGGCGCCCGCCTCACCCTCGGCCGCGACCTCTTCCTCGGCCGGCG
>JAUREX010000130.1 GCA_030834485.1 Gemmobacter sp. | reverse complement strand
CCTCCCAGCGATCGCCGAGCCCGAGGGCCTTGGCCTGCTCGAGCAGGTTCGTGAACTGCCCGCCCGGCATCTCGTGCAGATAGACCTCTGACGCGGGCGATTGCAGCCCCGATTCGAAGGCCGCATAGGCGCCCCGCACCCCTTCCCAGTAATTCGAGATCGCCCGGATCGCGCCGATATCGAGGCCTGTGTCGCGCGCATCGCCCTTGAGCGCCTCGACGACCGAGCCGAGCGTCGGCTGGCTCGTGTTGCCCGAGAGCGCATCCATCGCGCAATCGACCGCATCGACGCCGGCCTCGGCGGCCGCAAGGATCGTCGCCGAGCCGAGGCCCGAGGTGTCATGCGTGTGGAAATGGACCGGGAGGCCGACCTCCTCCTTGAGCGCGCGCACGAGGACGCGCGCCGAGGCGGGCTTCATCAGCCCCGCCATGTCCTTGAGGCCCAGCACATGGGCACCTGCCGCGCGCATCTCGCGCGCCATCGAGAGGTAATAGGCGAGGTCATACTTCGACCGCGCCGGATCGAGCAGATCGCCCGTGTAGCAGATCGTCCCCTCGAGGATCTTGCCCGACTCGAGCACCGCATCCATCGAGACGCGCATGTTCTCGACCCAGTTGAGGCTGTCGAAGACGCGGAACACATCGACCCCCGACGCCGCCGCCCGATGGACAAAGGCGCGCACCACATTGTCGGCATAGGTCGTGTAGCCAACCCCGTTCGCGCCCCGCAGCAGCATCTGCGTGAGCAGGTTCGGCATCGCCGCGCGCAGGTCGCGCAGCCGCGCCCAGGGGCATTCCTGCAGGAATCGATAGGCGACATCGAAGGTAGCACCCCCCCAGCATTCGACGCTGAAGAGACCCGGCAGCAGATGGGCATAGGCCGGCGCCACCCGCACCATGTCGGCCGAGCGCATCCGCGTGGCCAGCAGCGACTGGTGACCGTCGCGCATCGTCGTGTCGGTGATGAGGACGCGCTTTTCGGCAGCCATCCAGTCCGCGACTGCCTGCGGGCCCTTCTCGAGCAGCAGGTCGCGCGCGCCGCGCGGCGGGCGGGCACCCGGCGGCACCTGCGGCGGGCGCGGCGCACGCGCGCGCGCGGCGGGCTTGGCGCGGCCGGCCGTCTCGGGGTGGCCGTTCACGGTGATGTCGGCGATATAGGTCAGGATCCGCGTCGCGCGATCCTTGCGCCGGCTGAAGGTGAAGAGGTCGGGCGTGGTGTCGATGAAGGTCGTGGTGTAGGTATTGTTCAGAAACGTCGGATGTTTCAGCAGATTCTCGACAAATGCGATGTTGGTCGAAACGCCCCGGATGCGGTATTCGCGCAGCGCCCGGTCCATCCGCGCGATCGCCTGGTCGGGCGTCTGCGCCCAGGCCGTGATCTTGACGAGCAGGCTGTCATAGTGGCGCGTGATGACGCCGCCCGAATAGGCAGTCCCGCCATCAAGCCGGATGCCCATCCCCGTCGCCTCGCGATAGGCGGTGATGCGGCCGTAATCTGGGATGAAATTGTTCTGCGGATCCTCGGTCGTGATCCGGCATTGCAGCGCATGGCCCGAAAGGCGCACATCGCCCTGGGTCGGCGCGCCGGTCGCGGCGGCAAGCGTCGCGCCCTCGGCGATCAGGATCTGCGCGCGCACGATGTCGATGCCCGTGACCTCTTCGGTGACGGTGTGTTCGACCTGGATGCGGGGATTGACCTCGATGAAGTAGAAGGCGCCCGTCTCCATGTCCATCAGGAACTCGACGGTGCCGGCGTTCTGGTATCCGACCGCCTGGCCGATCTTGAGCGCGAGCCCGCAGACCTCGGCCCGCTGCGCCTCGGTCAGATAGGGGGCGGGGGCGCGTTCGACGACCTTCTGGTTGCGCCGCTGGACCGAGCAGTCGCGCTCCCACAGATGATAGAGCCCGCCGTGCAGATCGCCCAGAAGCTGCACCTCGACATGGCGCGCGCGGGTGATCATCTTCTCGAGGTAACCCTCGCCATTGCCAAAGGCGGCCTCGGCCTCGCGCCGACCCTCGCGCACCTTGGCCTCGAGTTCCTCGGGCGAACGGATCGGGCGCATGCCCCGCCCGCCGCCGCCCCATGAGGCCTTGAGCATCATCGGATAGCCGACCTCGGCCGCCTGTCGGGCGACCTCGGCCATGTCGTCGCCCAGAACCTCGGTCGCGGGGATGACCGGCACGCCGGCGGCGATGGCGACGCGCCGCGCGCTCGCCTTGTCGCCGAGCGCGCGCATCGTGTCCGCCGTCGGCCCGATGAAGGCGATGCCGGCGGCATTGCACGCATCGACCAGCGCGGGGTTCTCCGACAGCAGCCCATAGCCCGGATGGATCGCATCCGCCCCCGATTCGCGCGCGACCCGGATGATCTCGGGGATCGAGAGATAGGCGCCCACGGGCGAGAGCCCCTCGCCGATCCGATAGGCCTCATCGGCCTTGAAGCGGTGCAGGCCGAGCTTGTCCTCCTCGGCAAAGACCGCGACCGTGCGCTTGCCCAGCTCGTTCGCCGCCCGCATGACGCGGATCGCGATCTCGCCGCGGTTGGCAATCAGGATCTTGCGGAAATCGCGCATGGGGCCTCCGGGGGCTTTGGCGGGCGCATGGGCGGCGCGCGCAGGACATGCGGCAATTTACCGCGCTTTTCTGCACATGCAAACGCCATCCGCGCCGTTGCGCCTAAATTGATCCCAATACCTCGAAAAATCAGGACGAATGATGCGCAGTTTCGGCTTGGGCGTAAGGGTCCGGTTTGCCCGCCTTCGCGATCCTCCGGCGGAAGGCATGGGGGCGGGCGATGGTGGGGTTCGGCAAGGCGACGGCGCAGGATGCAGGCTTTACCGCCACGAGCGGGGGGGTGGGCGGGATCGCCCTCGACGCGGCGGGTGCGGTCATGGTCGCCTCGGCCGATGGCCGGCAGATCGGGCGGCTGGTCCCGGGGGCCGCGCCCGAGGTCATGGCCCCCGGCATGGTGTCGGGGCCACCCGCGCTGGCGGCGCTGGGCGAGGGGGTCGCGCTCGCGCAGCGGGGTGCTGATCACCTCATGATCCTCGGGCCGGGGGGCGGGGTGCCGCGGGTGCTCGATCTCGGCGGTGCGCGCGTTGCGGGGCCGGTGGCGGCGCTTTCGGACGGGCGCCTCGCGGTCGCGACGCTGGCGGGCGAGGTCGCGATCGTCGATCCGCTCGCGGGCGTGCAGGCGCTGCTGCCCGTGCTGGCCGAGACCGCCCACGCCGACTGGCAGGGCGATGGCGCGCGCGGGGTGACGGCCCTCGGGGCCGAAGCCGGCCCCGGGGGTGCCGCGCGCCTCGTTGCGGCAGTGGGCGGGTCGGACCGGATCGTGGCCTATGACCTCGGGCCGGACGGCTCCTTTGCGCCCGTGGGCCAGATCGGCGCGATCGAAGGCGCGACGCTTGCCGACCCGTCCGATGTCGCGCTGCTCGCGCGGCCCGGCGCGACGCTCGCGATCGTGGCGGGGCAGGAGAGTGCGACGCTCTCCGTGTTCGAGATCGCGTCAGATGGCACGATGCGCGTGCGCGACCAGGTCATGGACACGCGCGAGTTGCGCCTCGGCGGCGTCAGCGCGGTGCGCGCGCTCGAGGTCGGGGGGACGGGCTTCGTGCTCGCGGGCGGGGCCGAGGCGGGGCTGAGCCTCTTTGCGCTCGGCCCCGATGCGCGGCTCTATCATCTTGCGACGACGGATGCCGCCCCCGGCGCCGATTTCGGCACGCTCGCCGACCTCGAGGTGACGGCGACGGCTGGGGGGCTTCGGGTGCACGCCGCGCGGCAGGGCGGCGCCGAGGTGCTGACGCTCGAGGTCGATCTGGCGCCGCTTGGCCTTGTGGGCGGCACGCTCATGGCCGAGACCCTGCGCGGGAGTGCGCTGGACGACATCCTGATCTCGCGCCCCGAGGCGCGGCACCTGAGCGGCGGGGCAGGGGCCGACCTCTTCGTCCTTGGCCCGGGGGCGGCGGATGCGGGCGGGTTTCTGGGCACCATCGCGGATTTCGAGGTCGGGATCGACCGGCTCGACCTGTCGGGCTTTCCGCTCGTCTATGGCCTGGGCGGGGTCGAGATCACCCCGACCGCGGGCGGCGCGCGGCTGCGCGTGGGGGGGGCGTGGCTTGATCTGATGACGGCGCATGGGGGGCCGCTCGATCCGGCGCTTCTGGGCGATGGCGACATCGTCGAGGGGCTGCACCTGCCCTATTTCCCCGCCGACGCGCCCCCCGTGTTTGAGCCCGGCGGGCCGTCGGGCTGGATCCCGACCGTGCCGGGGCCGAGGCTGCCCGACCCGCCGCACCGCGATCTCGCGCTCTTTGCCTTCGAGGCGGGCGGGGCGCCCGACTGGGGCGCGGCCGATTATGCCGATTGGGTCGGCTTTGCGCCCGTCCCCCTCGGCCCGGCCGAGGGGCAGGCGGCGGCCGCGCATTTCGCGCTGCTCTTCTAGGGGTCAGCCGCAGACGCGCCCGATCAGGTCGATCCAGTTCTGCCGGCAGATGCGCGCGATCAGCGCCTCGCCAAAGCCCGCCCGGCGCATCGCGTCGATGAGGACGCCGAGCCCCTGCGCGCCCCCGATCGCGGCGGGGATCACCGCGCCGTCGAAATCCGAGCCGAGCGCGACGCCGCCCTCGCCCAGCGCCTCGACCATCGCGCCGAGGTGGCGCACCAGAACCTCGGGCGGCGTGTCGGGGTCGCGCCGGCCGTCGGGGCGCAGGAACTGCACCGCATAGTTGAGGCCGACCACCCCGCCCGACTCGGCGATGGCGCGCAACTGCCGCGCGGTCAGGTTGCGCGTCGCGGGGCAGAGCGCGTGCACATTCGAATGCGTCGCCACCAGCGGGCGCGTGCTGCGCCGCGCCACATCCCAGAACCCCGCCTCGTTCAAATGCGACAGATCGAGGATGATGCCGCGCGCGCTGCACAGATCGACGAGGCGCTTGCCCGCCTCGGTCAGGCCGGGGCCGGTGTCGGGCGAGATGCCGTGCCGAAAGGGCACGCCATGGCCGAAGATCGTGTCGCGCGACCACACCGGCCCGAGCGAGCGCAGCCCCGCCGCATGGAGGACCTCAACCTCGTCGAGTTCAGGCCCGACCCCGTCGCACCCCTCGAGGTGCAGAACCGCCGCGATCGCGCCCGCGTCCTCGGACGCCGCGATCTCGGCCGCGCTGCGGCAGAGGTGCAGCGCGTCGGGCCGGTCCTGCGCCATCCGCAGCAGGATCGCCGCCATCTCGAAGGTCACGCGCCGCGCCCTGTCGGGTCCGAGCGCGAGGTGGACCGGCGCGGGATCGTCGGGGCGCGGATCGAGCCCGGGTTCGCCGGGCACCCAGACGGCGAAGAAACCGCCGCTCAACCCGCCCGCACGGCAACGCGCGAGGTCCATGTGCCCCGCGCGGCCTGCAAAGAACCGCTCGCCCCGGCTGTCGCCCGCCTGCCACAGATGCAGGAGCACATCATTGTGCCCGTCGAACACGCGCGGATGCAGAGGCTCGGGCTGGTCGGGGGGCGGCTTCATCTTGTGGTCCGGAATTCCCTCTACCCAGCTTGTGGTCCTTTGCCTATACTCCTCGGGGTCGAGCGTCAATCAGACCCAAGGAAACGCCATGCGCTGCCCCTTCTGCGGCAACACCGACACCCAGGTGAAGGACAGCCGCCCCGCCGAGGATCACGTCTCGATCCGCCGGCGCCGCTTCTGCCCGGCCTGCGGCGGGCGCTTCACCACCTATGAGCGCGTGCAGCTGCGCGATCTCGTCGTCATCAAGTCGACCGGCAGGCGCGAGGATTTCGACCGCTCGAAGCTCGAACGCTCGGTGCGCATCGCGCTGCAGAAGCGGCCCGTCGAGCCCGAGCGGATCGACCAGATGGTGTCGGGCATCGTGCGCCGGCTCGAGAGCATGGGCGAAACCGACATCCCCTCGAAGATCATCGGCGAGATCGTGATGGAGGCGCTCGCGCGGATCGATACCGTGGCCTATGTCCGCTTCGCCTCGGTCTATCGCAACTTTCAGGCGGCGGATGATTTCGACCGCTTCGTGGCCGAGCTTCGCCCCCCCGCGCGGGACGACGATTGAGCACGCAGGCCGACGAACGCTTCATGCGCCTCGCGCTCGCGCTCGGCCGGCGGGGCCTTGGCCGCGTCTGGCCCAACCCGGCGGTCGGCTGCGTGATCGTCGCGGGCGGGGGCGACCCGGGGCGCATCGTCGGGCGCGGCACGACCGCGCCGGGCGGGCGCCCCCACGCCGAGACCGAGGCGCTGCGGATGGCGGGCGCGGCCGCGCGGGGGGCGACCGCCTATGTCACGCTCGAACCTTGCGCCCATCACGGCCGCACGCCGCCCTGCGCCGAGGCGCTGATCGCGGCCGGCGTCGCGCGTGTCGTGACCGCGATCGAGGACCCCGACCCCCGCGTCTCGGGGCGGGGCCATGCGATGCTGCGCGCGGCGGGGATCGAGGTCACGACCGGGGTGCTTTCGGCCGAGGCGGCGGCCGACCAGCGCGGGTTCCTCACCCGCGTGCGGCAGGGGCGGCCGATGCTGACCCTCAAGCTCGCCACGACGCTTGACGGGCGCATCGCGACCGCCTCGGGCGAAAGCCGCTGGATCACTTCCGAGGCCGCGCGCCTTCGGGTGCAGCTCATGCGCGCGGCGTCGGATGCGATCCTTGTCGGTGGCGGGACGGCGCGCGCGGATGACCCCGCACTCACGGTCCGGCTGCCCGGCGTTGCGGCGCATCCGGTGCGGATCGTGGCGTCGCGCGCGCTCGACCTGCCGCGCGGCGGCGTGCTCTGGCGGGCGCAGGGGGCGCCGCTCTGGCTCGTGCACGGGGCCTCGGCCCCCGCCGAGGCGCGCGCCGCCTGGGCCGGGCAGGGGGCGGAACTGATCGAGGTTGCCGAGGTCGCGGGCGGGATCGACCCGGGCGCGATGCTGGCCGCCCTCGGGGCGCGCGGCATCGGGCGGGTGCTGTGCGAGGGGGGCGGGCAGCTTGCGGCGGCCCTCCTCGGGGCGGGGCTGGTCGATCGGCTGGCGCTCTTTACCGCGGGCGCCGCGATCGGCGCGGACGGGCGCGCGGCGCGGCGGCGTGTGGCGATGCGCGCGCGGAATTCGCGACGGCATCGTGCGCCGTGAACCATCACACAACGGACCACCTCATGTATGT
>JAUREX010000012.1 GCA_030834485.1 Gemmobacter sp. | reverse complement strand
GAAACCCTTCTGGTTTCAGCTTTATGTCATGCGCGACGAGGATTTCGTCGACCGGCTGATCGCGCGCGCCGCCGCGGCGGGCTGCTCGACGCTGGTGCTGACGCTTGATCTGCAAATCCTCGGCCAGCGCCACAAGGACCTCAAGAACGGCCTCTCGGCACCCCCCAAGCTGACCCCTGCGACCGTTGCAAACCTCGCCACCAAATGGCGCTGGGGGCTCGGGATGCTCGGGACCCAGCGGCGCTTCTTCGGCAACATCGTCGGCCATGCGAAGGGCGTGAGCGATGCGTCTTCGCTCTCCTCCTGGACGGCCGAGCAGTTCGATCCGCAGCTCGACTGGGGCAAGGTCGCGCGGCTGCGCGACAAATGGCAAGGCCGTTTCATCCTCAAGGGCATCCTCGACCCCGAAGATGCGCGCCGGGCGGCCGATCTCGGGGTCGATGCGATCATCGTCTCGAACCACGGCGGGCGGCAGCTCGACGGCGCGCTGTCGTCGATCCGGATGCTGCCGCAGATCGTCGAGGCGGTGGGCGAGCGGGTCGAGATCCACCTCGACGGCGGCATCCGCTCGGGCCAGGACGTCCTCAAGGCGCTCGCGCTCGGGGCGCGCGGCACCTATGTCGGGCGCGCCTTCGTCTATGGCCTGGGCGCGATGGGGCAGGCGGGCGTGGCGAAGGCGCTCGAGATCATCCGGCGCGAGCTCGACATGACCATGGCCCTTTGTGGAGAGCGTGACGTGCACGCGCTCGGGCGCCACAATTTGCTGCTCCCGCCCGATTTCACGACCCGCTGGCGCTAGGGCGCCCGCACACGCCCCCCGCACGCGCCGGCCGGCGGGGCGGCCCTTGCCGGCCCCGCGCGGCCGGGCAGCCCTCAATGGGGTGCCCGGCCGCTTCCCCCCATCCTCTCCCGGACGCTTGCGGGAAGGCGCGCCGCGGCCGATACTCGGGGCATGAGTCTCCCGCCCGGCTTTCTCGACGATCTGCGCAGCCGCGTCCCGCTCTCGCGCGTGGTCGGGCGCAAGGTGACGTGGGATCGGCGCAAGACCAACGCCGCCAAGGGCGATTTCTGGGCGCCCTGCCCCTTCCACCAGGAAAAGACCCCGAGCTTTCACGTCGATGACCGCAAGGGGTTCTATTACTGCTTCGGCTGCCACGCCAAGGGCGACGCGCTGACCTTCCTGCGCGAGGCCGACAACATGGGTTTCCGCGAGGCGGTCGAGGTGCTCGCGCGCGAGGCGGGCATGACCCTGCCCGATCCCGACCCCGAGATGCGCGCCCGCTCCGACCGCCGGGCGGGGCTGGCCGAGGTGATGGAGGCGGCCGTCCAGCACTATCGCCTGCAGCTGCGCGCCGCCGCGGGCGCCGAGGCGCGCGCCTATCTCGGCCGGCGCGGCCTCGGCGACGGCGCGATTGAGCGCTTCGATCTCGGCTTCGCGCCCGACCAGCGGCAGGGCCTTGTCGCGGGCCTCGGGCAGAAGGGCATCGCCGTCGACGCCATGGCCGAGGCGGGGCTTGTCATCGTGCCCGAGGGGGGCGGCGCGCCCTATGACCGCTTTCGCGGCCGCGTCATCTTTCCCATTCGCGACGCGCGCGGCCGCTGCATCGGGCTCGGCGGGCGGGCGATGGATCCCGCCGCGCCGGCCAAATACCTCAACAGCCCAGAGACGCCGCTCTTTGACAAGGGGCGCAGCCTCTACAACATCGGCCCGGCGCGGACGGCCGCCGGCAAGGGCGCGCAGCTGGTCGTCGCCGAGGGCTACATGGATGTAATCGCGCTTGCCGAGGCGGGTTTCGGCGCGACCGTCGCCCCCCTCGGCACGGCGGTGACCGAGGATCAGCTGCGCCTGATGTGGCAGGTCCACCCCGAGCCCGTCATCGCCCTCGATGGCGATGCGGCGGGCATCCGCGCCGCGGGGCGGCTGGTCGATCTGGCGCTGCCGCTCCTCGAGGCGGGTTTCGGCCTGCGCTTTGCCCTCCTGCCCGGGGGGATGGACCCCGACGATCTGATCCGCTCGGGCGGGCGGGCGGCGATGCAGCAGGTGCTCGATGCCGCGCGGCCGATGATCGCGCTCATCTGGCAGCGCGAAACCGAGGGACGCAGCTTCGACAGCCCCGAGCGGCGCGCCGCGCTCGACAAGCGCCTGCGCGCCATCATCGCCCTGATCCGCGACGCGGGCCTGCGCAGCCATTACGAGGCCGAGGTGCGCCGCCTTCGGGCCGAACTTTTTGCCGCGCTCGCCCAGCCGCTGCGGCCCTGGCGCGGCCCGGCGCCGCGCGATGGCGGGATGCGCGGCCCCGGGCGCATGGGGCGGGCGGGCGGCGGGGCGGGGTCGGGCGTGCCGGCCCAGCCCCTGCCCGCGACGCGCGCCTCGCCCCTCGCGGCCGCGGGGCGGAGCGATCCGGCCGAGGCGATGCGGGTTTCGGTCGTGCTTGCGACCTTTGCGCTGCACCCGGGGCTGATCGCGGGGTTTCTCGGCGCGCTCGAGACGCTCGAGACGCCGCATCCGGCGCAGGCGCGGCTGCGCGATGCGCTGATCGGCTGGTCGCCCTCGGCCGAGACGCTGCCCGAGGCCGAGGCGATCGCCGAACTCGGCCCCGAGGCGGGCGCGGCGCTGCGCGAGATCATGGCCTCGCCGCTTGCGCGAATCGCCCCGGCGCTGCGCGCGCCGGGCGATTCGGAGCGCGCGCGCATGTCGGTCGCCGAAGAACTCGCCCGCCTCGCGGCGCGGCGCAGCGCCGAGGCCGAGATCGCCGAAGCGATGGCCGATGTGACGGGCGAGGCCGGCGAGGGGCTGACCTGGCGGCTGACCCGCGCGGCCGAGGCGCTGCGCCGCGCCGACCAGCCCACGCAGGCCGATCAGCCCGATTTCGGCGAGGACCGCGCCGCCCTTTCGGCCGGGCTCCAGCGCATGATCGACGACGAAGTGTGGAAACGCCGCAGGAGCTGAGGCTTCCCCTTGGCGCGATTCGCGCTATGGAGTCGAATCGCGGATGTTGCGATTCGCCAACCAAGGAGCGCCCATGGCCGCGAAGGATTCCGACGACGTGCCCGGCACCGAGACCGAAACGGATGTCGGCCTCGACATGAGCCAGACGGCGATCAAGCGGATGATCGCCGACGCGCGCGAAAGGGGCTACATCACCTACGACCAGCTCAACGCCGCCCTGCCCCCCGATCAGGTCTCTTCCGAGCAGATCGAGGACGTGATGTCGATGCTCTCGGAGATGGGCATCAACGTCATCGAGGAGGAGGAGGCCGAAGAGGGCGAACCCGCCGCCGAACTGCCCGAGGTCTCGACCTCGCGCGAGGTCGTGGTCGCCGGCACGCAGTCCGAGGCGCTCGACCGCACCGACGATCCGGTGCGGATGTATCTGCGCGAGATGGGGTCGGTCGAACTCCTCTCGCGCGAGGGCGAGATCGCGATCGCCAAGCGCATCGAGGCCGGCCGCAACACCATGATCGCGGGCCTGTGCGAAAGCCCGCTGACCTTTCAGGCGATCACTGTCTGGCGCGAGGAGCTCCTCAACGAGGGCGTGCTCCTGCGCGAGATCATCGACCTCGAGGCCACCTTCGGCCGCTCGCTCGACGTCGAGGGCGAAGAGGCGATCGAGGGCCCCGACCTCGAGGGGATCGACGTCCCCGCCGGCGGTGGCGCCAGCGGCGGCGAGCCTGAGCTCGATGCCGACGGCAACCCGATCCTGCGTGCCGACGAGGACGACGAGGACGACGACGGCTCGAACATGTCGCTTGCCGCGATGGAGGCCGCACTTCGGCCCAAGGCGCTCGAGACGCTCGAGCGCATCGCCGAGCACTATGTCGTCCTCGAGGCGCTGCAGGGCCGGCGCATGAAGGCGACCCTGACCGAGGCGGTCGTCTTTTCGGCCGCCGACGAGGCCATCTATCAGAAGGCGCGCGCCGAGATTGTCACGCTCGTCAATGAGCTGCACCTCAACAACAACCGCATCGAGACGCTGATCGACCAGCTTTACGGCATCAACCGCAAGATCATGACGATCAGCTCGGCGATGGTGAAGCTTGCCGATCAGGCGCGCATCAACCGGCGCGAGTTCATCGACGCCTATCAGGGGCACGAGCTTGATCCCACCTGGCTCGACCGGATGGCCGCGCGCCCCGGCCGCGGTTGGGCCGCGCTGATCGACAAGAGCCGCGATCGCATCGAGGAGCTGCGCTCGGAGATGGCCTATGTCGGCCAGATGATCGGCGTCGACATCACCGAATTCCGCCGCATCGTGAACCAGGTCCAGAAGGGCGAGAAGGAAGCCCGCCAGGCCAAGAAGGAGATGGTCGAGGCGAATCTGCGCCTCGTGATCTCGATCGCCAAGAAATACACCAACCGCGGGCTGCAATTCCTCGACCTGATACAGGAGGGCAACATCGGCCTGATGAAGGCGGTGGACAAGTTCGAATACCGCCGCGGCTACAAGTTCTCGACCTATGCGACATGGTGGATCCGCCAGGCGATCACCCGCTCGATCGCCGATCAGGCGCGCACGATCCGCATCCCGGTCCACATGATCGAGACGATCAACAAGCTCGTGCGCACCGGGCGGCAGATGCTCCATGAGATCGGGCGCGAACCCACGCCCGAGGAGCTGGCGGAAAAGCTGCAGATGCCGCTCGAGAAGGTCCGCAAGGTGATGAAGATCGCCAAGGAGCCGATCAGCCTCGAGACGCCGATCGGCGACGAGGAGGACAGCCAGCTTGGCGATTTCATCGAGGACAAGAACGCGATCCTGCCGCTCGACAGCGCCATCCAGGAAAACCTCAAGGAAACGACGACGCGGGTTCTGGCCTCGCTGACGCCGCGCGAGGAGCGCGTCTTGCGCATGCGCTTCGGCATCGGGATGAACACCGACCACACGCTCGAGGAAGTGGGCCAGCAGTTCTCGGTCACGCGCGAACGCATCCGCCAGATCGAGGCCAAGGCGCTGCGCAAGCTCAAGCACCCCAGCCGCTCGCGCAAGCTGCGCAGCTTCCTCGACCAGTAGGGGCCGCCGGCAGGGCGGTCCGGGGCGCGCAGGGCGCGCGCCCCGGGCCCGACCCGCGCCGGTCCGCCCGGGGATCATGCCATGCACGACATCCGCACCATCCGCGACAACCCCGACGCCTTCGATGCCGCCCTCGCCCGGCGCGGGATCGCGCCGCTTGCGGCCGGCCTTCTGGCCCGCGACGCCGCGCGGCGCGCGCGCATCCTCGCGGCAGAGACCGCGCAGGCCGACCAGAACCGCGCCAGCCGCGAGGCAGGCGCCGCGAAGGCCGCGGGCGACACAGCCGCCTTCGAGGCGCTGCGCACGCTCGTGGCCGAGAAGAAGGCCGAGATCGCGCGCCTCACCGCCGAGGCCGAGGCCGAGGATGCGGGGCTGCGCGCCGAACTGATGACCATCCCCAACCTGCCGCGCGCCGATGTCCCCGACGGCGCCGACGAGGGCGGCAATCTCGAGATCCGCCACTGGGGCACGCCGCGCACGCTGGGCTTTGCCGCGCGCGAGCATTTCGACATCCCCGGCGCGCGCCCGGGCTTCGATTTTCCGGCGGCCGCGAAGCTTTCGGGCGCGCGCTTCGTCGTGTTGCGCGGGGCGCTGGCGCGGCTGCAGCGCGCGCTTGCGCAATACATGCTCGATCTGCACACGGGCGCCCATGGCCTGACCGAGATGTGGACCCCCGTCCTCGTGCGTTCCGAGGCGATGGAGGGGACAGGGCAACTCCCGAAATTCGCCGAGGACAGCTATCAGACGACGAACGGCTGGTGGCTCGTGCCGACGTCGGAGGTCACGCTCACCAACCTCGTCGCGGGCGAGATCCTCGAGGGGGCCGCGCTGCCCCTGCGGATGACGGCGCACACCCAATGCTTCCGCTCCGAGGCCGGCAGCGCGGGCAAGGACACCACGGGCATGCTGCGCCAGCACCAGTTCGAGAAGGTCGAGATGGTGACGATCTGCGCCCCCGACCAGTCGCGCGCCGAGCATGAGCGGATGACGCGCTGCGCCGAGGCGGTGCTCGAGGGGCTGGGCCTGCCCTATCGCACGGTCGTGCTCTGCACCGGCGACATGGGCTTTGGCGCCGAGCGCACCCATGACATCGAGGTCTGGCTGCCCGGCCAGGGCCGCTATCGCGAGATCAGCTCGGTCTCGACCTGCGGCGATTTCCAGGCGCGGCGGATGAATGCGCGCTTTCGCCCCGCGGGCGGCGGCAAGCCCGAATTCGTCCACACGCTCAATGGCTCGGGCCTTGCGGTCGGGCGCACCCTCATCGCCGTGCTCGAGAACGGGCAGGAGGAGGACGGCTCGATCACCCTGCCCGAGGCGCTGCGGCCCTGGCTCGGCGGCAAGGGGCGGATCGATGCGTCGGGCGCACTGGTCTGACCGCGCTTGCGTTTTGCGCCGCGCTGATATCGACTGAAGCTTCGTTCGAGGGGGGTTTTCCGATGGACATGCCGCTTCCCGATGCCGCGGTGATCGCCCGCAAGGACCGCATCGCCGCCCGACTGGCGGCTGTCCTGCCCGAGGATGGCCTCATTTCCGATCCGGTCGCGCTTGCGGCCTATGAATGCGACGCGCTGACGGCCTATCGCTGCCCGCCGATGCTCGCGGTCCTGCCGCGCACCACGGCCGAGGTCGCGGCGGTGATGCGCATCTGCCACGAGGAAGGCGCCCCCGTCGTGCCGCGCGGGGCAGGCACGAGCCTTGCGGGCGGGTCGCTGCCCACGGCCGATTGCGTCCTCGTGGGGCTCGCGCGGATGACGGCGGTGCTCGAGATCGACACCGCCAACCGCTTCATCCGGGTCGAGGCGGGGCGCACGAACCTCGCCGTCTCGGCGGCGGTCGAGGAGGCGGGGTTCTTCTATGCCCCCGACCCCTCGAGCCAGCTTGCCTGCGCGATCGGCGGCAACATCGCGATGAACTCGGGCGGGGCGCATTGCCTCAAATATGGCGTGACGACGAACAACCTCCTCGGCGTCACGCTCGTGCTTGCCGATGGCACGGTGGTGACGCTCGGCGGGCCCGAGGGCGAGGCGGCGGGGATCGACCTTCTGTCGGTCGTCTGCGGGGCCGAGGGGCAGCTTGGCATCGTCACCGAGGCGACGCTGCGCATCCTGCCCAAGCCCGAGGGCGCGCGCCCCGTTCTGATCGGCTTTGCCTCGAACGAGGTCGCGGGCGCCTGTGTCGCCGACATCATCAAGGCGGGCATCCTGCCCGTCGCGATCGAGTTCATGGACCGCCCGTGCATCCGCGCCACCGAGGCCTTCGCCCATGCCGGCTATCCCGATTGCGAGGCGCTGCTGATCGTCGAGGTCGAGGGCAGCCCGGCCGAGATCGACGCCCAGCTCGCCCGCATCAGCGAGATCGCGCGCACCCATTCCCCGGTCGAGCTGCGCGAGAGCCGCTCGGAGGCGGAATCGAAAAAGATCTGGCTCGGCCGCAAATCGGCCTTCGGGGCGATGGGCTACATCGCCGACTACATGTGCCTCGACGGGACGATCCCGGTCTCGAGCCTGCCCGAGGTGCTGCGCCGCATCGGCGAGCTGTCGCAGGAATACGGGCTGCAGGTGGCGAATGTCTTTCACGCGGGCGACGGCAACATGCACCCGCTCATCCTCTATGATGCCAACAAGCCGGGCGATCTGGAGACCTGCGAGGCGTTCGGGGCGGCGATCCTGCGGCTTTGCGTCGAGGTCGGCGGGTGCCTGACGGGCGAGCATGGCGTCGGCATCGAGAAGCGCGACCTGATGGGGGTGCAGTTCGCGCCCGCCGACCTCGAGGCGCAGATGCGCGTCAAGGATGTCTTCGACCCGGGCTGGCGGCTCAATGCGGCGAAGGTCTTCCCGCTCGAGGCGAGCCGGGCGCGGCGGGCGGCATGAGGGCCGCACATCTCTGCCCTCGCGATGAGGCCGACCTCGCCGAGCTGATCGCCGGGCGCAACGCCCCGGTCGCGATCCGGGGCGGCGGCACGCGCGGCGGAGGGGTTGGCGCCGAGGTGCTCGAGACCGGGGCGCTCGCGGGCGTGCGCCTGCACGAGCCCGGGGCGCTGACGCTGGTTGCAGGCGCGGGCACGCCGCTCGCCGAGGTCGAGGCGGTGCTGGCGGCGGCGGGCCAGCGGCTTGCGTTCGAGCCGCCCGACCTCGGGCCGCTTCTGGGTCTGCGGGGCGCCTCGACGATCGGGGGGGTGGTCGCGAGCAACGCCTCGGGCCCGCGGCGGGTGCAGGCGGGGGCCTGTCGCGATGCGCTGATCGGGGCGCGCTTTGTCGATGGCACGGGCGCGGTGGTGAAGTCGGGCGGGCGGGTGATGAAGAATGTCACCGGGCTCGACCTCGCGCGGCTGATGGCGGGGGCGCGGGGGCGGCTCGGCGTGCTCACCGAGGTCGCCTTCAAGGTGCTGCCGGTGCCCGAGCAGGTCCTGACGCTGCGGGTCGAGGCGGCGGATGCAGGGGCGGCGGTGGCGGCGATGGCGCGCGCGCTGGGCACGCCTTGCGAGGTGACGGGGGCCGCGTGGCGGCCGGGCGGGCCGGTGTGGCTTCGGCTCGAGGGGCTCGAGGTGCAGCTGCGCCACCGCGCGGCGCTGCTCGGGCGGCTTCTGGGCGCGGCGCCCGCGGATGAAAAGGCGGGGGGCGCGGATCTCTGGGCGCGCATCCGCGACGGCGCCGATTTCGCCGGGCGGCCGGGCGATGTCTGGCGGCTGGCGCTCAAGCCCTCGGCCGCGCCCGGGGTGCTGGCGCGCGCGGGTGCCGAGGATGCGCTGCTTGATTGCGGGGGCGGGCTGATGTGGCTCCTGATGGCGCCGGGGACGGATCTGCGCGCGCGCCTCGGCCCGTTCGAGGGCCATGCCCGGCGGCTGCGCGGCGGGGGCGCGGACGGGATCGCCGACGCCCCGACCGAGGCGCCGGCGCTCGCGGCGCTGACGGCGGGGCTTCGGGCGCGGTTCGATCCGCGCGGGCTTTTCAACCCGGCGGGGGGCTAGGGCGATGCAGACCGAGTTCACCGACGCCCAGCTTGCCGATCCGCTGATGCAGCGGTCGAACAAGGTGCTGCGCACCTGCGTGCATTGCGGCTTTTGCACCGCGACCTGCCCGACCTATCAGGTCCTCGGGGATGAGCGCGACAGCCCTCGCGGGCGGATCTATCTCATCAAGCAGATGCTCGAATCGGGCGGGCCCGCCGATCCGGCGACGGTGCGCCACATCGACCGCTGCCTCGGCTGTCTTGCCTGCATGACGACCTGCCCCTCGGGGGTGCATTACGCGCATCTCCTGGACCACGCGCGCGCCCATATCGAGGCGACGCACCGCCGCCCGCCGGTTGAGCGGCTCTTGCGCTGGGCGCTGGCGCGGATCATCCCGCACCCGATGCGGTTCCGCCTTGCCATGGCGGCGGCGCGGCTTGGGCGGCCCTTTGCGCGGCTCGTGCCGGATGCGCGGCTGCGCGCGATGCTCGCGCTCGCGCCCGCGCGGCTGCCGCCCGTCAGCCGCAACGATGATCCGCAGGTGTTCGCCGCCGCAGGGGGTGCGCCGCGCATGCGGGTCGCGCTGATGACGGGCTGCGCGCAGCGCGCGCTCAACACCGACATCAACGACGCGACGATCCGCCTCCTGACCCGGCTCGGGGCCGAGGTGGTGGTGGTCGAGGGGGCGGGCTGCTGCGGGGCGATCGTGCATCACATGGGGCGGGTCGAGGAGTCGCACGCGCTTGCGGCGGCCAACATCCGCGCCTTCATGGCCGAAAAGCGCGCGCGCGGCCTTGATGCGGTGGTGATCAACACCTCGGGCTGCGGCACCCAGGTGAAGGACTACGGCTTCATGTTCCGTGAGGACCGCGCCTATGCCGATAAGGCCAAACGCGTGTCGGCGCTGACGCGCGACATCAGCGAATACCTGAGCGAACTCGCGCCCGATATCGCGGCGTGCGAGGACGCCACATCGCTGCGCGTGACCTACCACGCGGCGTGTTCCATGCAGCACGGCCAGCAGATCCGCGAGACGCCCAAGACCCTCTTGCGCCGCGCGGGCTTCGAGGTGGTCGAGCCCGCCGAGGCGCATCTCTGCTGCGGCTCGGCCGGGACCTACAACATCCTCCAGCCCGCCATCGCGGCCGAACTTGGCGCGCGCAAGGCCGCTAACCTGATGGCGAAGGCGCCCGATGTGATCGCGGCGGGCAACATCGGCTGCATGATCCAGATCGGGGCACAGGCCGGCGTGCCGGTCGTGCATTCGGTCGAACTGCTCGACTGGGCGAGCGGCGGCCCCAAACCCGCCGCCCTGCGCCCCGAGGGCTGAGCGCGCGCTTGCGGGCGGCGGGGAAAAGCGCGACTGTCGCGCCCATGTCTGCCACGGCCACGCAAGGACTCGAGAACTGGGACGAGGTGCGCACCGCCTGGCAGGTCGCGCGGCTCGGGACCGTCTCGGCCGCCGCCGAGGTGCTGGGCGTCCACCACGCGACCGTGATCCGCCACATCGACGCGCTCGAGCGACGCATCGGCACGCGCCTCTTTCAGCGCCACGCCAAGGGCTATACCCCGACCGAGGCCGGGCGCGACCTGCTCGCGGTCGCGGACCGCGCGGCCGACCAGTTCGCCCAGCTTGCGGCGCGGCTGCGCGACATCGGATCGGAGCTTTCGGGCGATCTGGTTGTCACCACCATCGCGGGGATCGCCGAGGATATCGTGCCCTCGCTCGCGCGGTTTCGCGCGGCCCATCCTCGGGTGCGGATCCGGCTCCTGACGGATGCGCGGCTCTATCGGCTCGAATATGGCGAGGCGCATGTCGCGATCCGCGCCGGGGCCCGGCCCGAGGCGCCCGACAATGTGGTCCTGCCGCTCGCGGCGATGCCCACAGGCCTGTGGGCGGCGCGCGCCTATGCCGAGGCCCACGGGCTGCCCGGCGATGAGGGCGATCTCGGGCGCCACCGCTTCGTGGGCTTCGAGGGCGAGGTCGAGCGCGCGCCGCATCAGCGCTGGCTGGCCGCAAGCGTGCCGCCCGAGGCAGTCGTCTTTCGCGCCTCGGACCCGGCCGCGGTGCTCGCGGCGGTGCGGGCGGGGGTCGGGCTCGGCTTTGTCGCCGATCCGGTCGCGGCGCGCTGCGACGACCTCGTGCAGGCGATGCCCTCGCGCCCCGACTGGGCCGCGCCGCTCTGGCTCGTGACGCATGTCGATCTGCACCGCACGCCCAAGGTGCAGGCGCTGGTGCAGCTTCTGCGCGACGCGGGGGCGGCATGGGCGCGCGGCTAGGGCAGGGGCGCATCGCCGCGCTGGAACCGCACCGGCGCGCGGCACTTGCCGGGCACCTCGCGATGGCGGGGTTCTCGGCGCTGGTCGCGGGCAGTTTCAGCCTTGGCGTCACCATCGCCAACGACATCTCGCCGATGGCGCTGACGGCGCCGCGCTGCCTCATTGCGGGCGCGCTGATGACGGCGATGGCCTTTGCCTTCGGCCCGGGGATCAGGCGGCGCGATGTGGTGGCGCCCTGGCGCTATCTCGTGCTCGGCGGGCTCTATGCCGCCTATTTCGTGCTGATGTTCGAGGGGCTGAAGACCGCGGCACCCGTCCCGGCCTCGGCCGTGTTCACCCTGACGCCGGCGATGGCGGCGCTCTTCGGGTGGTGGCTGCTTGCGCAGGTGACGACGCCGCGCATGGCGCTTGCGCTCGCGATCGGGGGGGCGGGCGCGCTCTGGGTCATCTTCAGGGGCGATGCGGCGGCACTTTTCGCCTTCGACATCGGCCGGGGCGAGGCGATCTATTTCTGGGGCTGCGTCGCGCATGCCGCACTTGCGCCGATGATCCGGCGCCTCAACCGCGGCGAGGCGGCGACCGTCACCACCGCGCTGATGATGGGCGGGGCGGTCGTGCTTCTGGGCGTCGCGGGGGCGGGCGAGATCGCCGCGACCGACTGGGCGGGGCTGCCGGCGCGGGTGTGGTGGGTCATGCTCTATCTGGCGGTCTTTGCCACGGCGGGGTCGTTCTTCCTGCTCCAGTATGCGTCGATGCGGCTGCCCTCGGCCAAGGTCATGGCCTACACCTACCTCACCCCGAGCTGGGTGATCGGCTGGGAGGTCGCGCTTGGCCGCCCCGCCCCGCCGGGGCTGGTGGCGGTCGGGGTCGCGCTGACGGCGCTCGCGCTCCTTATCCTGCTGCGCGACGACGAAAGGGCGCGCTGAGGGCGTCAGGGCGCCTCGGCCTCGGCGTCGGTGTCTGGCGCCTCGGCGAGGGTCGCGGCCAGGAGCGTCTCGAGCGCGTCGAGATCGACCGGATCGAACTGCCCGAAGCCCTGCATCCAGACCGAGGCGGGGCGCAGCGCGTCGGGGTCGAGCTTGCACCACACCACCCGGCCCCGACGCTCCTGCATGATGAGGCCCGCCGCCACCAGCACGCCCAGATGCTTCGAGACCGCCGCGAGCGACATCGCGAAGGGGGCCGCGACATCGGTGACGGCCATGTCATCCTCGAGCAGCATCCCGAGGATGCGCCGCCGCGTCGGGTCGGCGAGCGCGGCGAAAACGCGGTCGAGCGGGTCCTCCATCGCGCGACCATAGCGTCGGGGCCGCGGATGTTCAACCGCGCGGTTGAAGATGCAGGGCCTGCGCTGGCCCTCGCGCGCGGATCGGGCCAGATGAAAAAACCTATTCATGCCAGACGCTTGACGCCAGACTTGCCCGGGTTGACTCTGACCCGCCGGGGCGGCTACATGCTTTGGACAAGTCATGGCGCCACAAATGTCCGATGACGAAGATGCCGAGAGGATGCGCGCACTTGAGCGGCGCCTCTCGGAGGCCCGCAAGGCTCCGGGGAAGCGTCCCGGGATCGTGCGCGGCCTCTCGCAGGGCGAGGCGGCGTGGCGGATGGTGATCGAGCTTGCGACCGGCATGGCGGTCGGGCTCGGCATCGGATACGGGCTCGACGCGCTCTTCGGAACGCGGCCGGCCCTGATGATCGTTTTCGCGCTTCTGGGCTTTGCGGCCGGGGTGCGGGTGATGCTCGGGACCGCGCGCCAGATCGCGCAGGCGGCCGAGCGGAAGGCGGACGAGGCGGACTGAGGACGGCAGTGCCCGCGGGCACCGACCGGCGCAGAGGGGGCGGAACGTGGCGGCAGAAGGCGGCGGATTGCAGATCCATCCGATGGATCAGTTCATCGTGAAGCCCCTCTTCGGCGAGGGGGCGGTGCACTGGTACACCCCCACCAACGTGACGCTGTGGCTGATGCTCGCGGTCGTCGCGATCGGGCTTCTGATGGTCGTCGGCACGCGCCGCCGGGCGGTCGTGCCCTCGCGCAGCCAGTCGGTCGCCGAGCTGATCTACGGCTTCATCCACAACATGGTCGAGGATGTCGCCGGCCACGACGGGGTGAAATACTTCCCCTATGTGATGACGCTCTTCCTCTTCGTCCTGTTTGCGAACCTCCTCGGCCTCATCCCGATGAGCTTCACCACGACGAGCCATGTGGCCGTGACGGCGACGCTCGCGCTCGCGGTGTTCCTTGGCGTCACGCTTCTGGGTCTGGCGCGCAAGGGCGTCGGGTTCCTTGCGATGTTCTGGGTGTCGTCGGCGCCGCTCGCGCTGCGCCCGATCCTCGCGGTGATCGAGCTCATCTCCTATTTCGTGCGCCCCGTCAGCCACTCGATCCGACTGGCCGGCAACCTCATGGCGGGCCACGCGGTGCTCAAGGTGTTCGCGGGCTTTGCCTCGGTCGCGCTCGTCTCGCCCGTCGCCATCGGGGCGATGACGGCGATCTATGCGCTCGAGCTTCTGGTCTCGGTCATCCAGGCCTATGTCTTCACCATCCTGACCTGCGTCTACCTCAAGGACGCGGTGGGCGACGCCCACCACTAGGGTCTTCACATCCAGCCATTCCAACCAACAGGAGACACGACATGGAAGGCGAACTCGCTCTCATGGGCAAATACATCGGTGCCGGCCTTGCCACGATCGGGCTTGGCGGCGCGGGCATCGGCGTGGGCCATGTCGCCGGCAACTTCCTCGCGGGTGCGCTGCGCAACCCCTCGGCGGCCGCCGGCCAGACCGCGACGCTCTTCGTCGGCATCGCATTCGCCGAAGCGCTGGGGATCTTCTCGTTCCTCATCGCGCTTCTGCTGATGTTCGCCGTCTGATCGGACACCGCTTGCTGGGGTGCGCGCCCGTCGCGCCCCCGGGGCCCTTTCGATCACGGAGGCGACCATGGCGACCGAAGCAGGGGGCGCGGCCCAGAGCGTGGGCATGCCGCAACTCGACTTCACGACCTACGGCAACCAGATCTTCTGGCTCGTCGTCGCGCTCGTCGCGATCTACCTCTTGCTCACGCGGATCGCGCTGCCCCGGATCGGGGCGGTTCTGGCCGAGCGCAAGGGGACGGTCGCGAACGACCTCGCCGCGGCAGAGGATCTGAAGGAACGCGCATCCGCGGCCGAGGCGGCCTATCAGAAGGCGCTGGCGGATGCCCGCGCCGAAGCGGCGCGCATCATCGCCGAGGCCAAGGCCGAGATCCAGGCCGATCTCGCGCGTGCGCTTGCCGAGGCGGACGCCGACATCTCGGCGCGCGCCGCCGAATCCGAGCGTCGGATCGCCGAGATCCGCGCCAGCGCGATGCAGAGCGTGGCCGAGGTCGCGCGGGACACGGCGGCCGAGCTTGTGGCCGTTCTCGGGGGCAGCGCGGATGCCGCAGCGCTCGAGGCGGCCGTCGGCGCCAGGATGAAGGGGCAGCCGTCATGATCCGCCACGCAGTTCTTGCGACCCTCCTCGGGGCGGGGCCGGCGCTCGCGGCGTCGGGGCCTTTCTTCTCGCTCGGCAACTCGAACTTCGTGGTGCTTCTGGCCTTCATCGCCTTCGTGGGCGTGCTCCTCTATGCCAAGGTGCCGGGGATGCTCGGCGGCATGCTCGACAAGCGCGCCGAGACGATCCGGGCCGAACTCGAGGCCGCGCGCGCGCTGCGCGAGGAGGCCAACAGCCTGCTCGCGAGCTATGAGCGCAAGAGCCGCGAAGTGAAGGACCAGGCCGAGCGGATCGTCGCCGCCGCCCGCGCTGATGCGCTCGCTGCCGCCGAGGCCGCCAAGGCCGAGATCCAGCGCAGCGTGACCCGCCGCGTTGCCGCCGCCGAGGACCAGATCGCGCAGGCCGAGGCTTCGGCCATCCGCGCCGTGCGCGAGCAGGCGATCGCGGTCGCCATCGGCGCCGCGGGCGAGGTGCTGGCGCGCCAGATGACGACGGCCTCCTCGGCCGCCCTCATCGACGAGGCGATTGCCGAAGTTGGCGCGCGTCTGAACTGACGCGCCCGCGACCAGGACGAATGGCCCGCCGCCCCCGCGGCGGGCTTTTCCATGCCGGCGCCCTCAGGCGCCGTTGGGGCGGATCACGATCTCGACCCGGCGGTTCAGCGCGCGCCCCGCATCGCTGAGGTTGCTCGCGACCGGCTCATCCTCGCCCCGGCCGATCGCCACCAGCCGCCCCGAGGGCACGCCGCCGTCGCGCAGCACCGTCATCACCGCCAGCGCGCGCCGCTCTGACAGGGTCTGGTTGTAGAGCGCGCTGCCCGTGCTGTCGGTGTGGCCAACGACGCTCACCATGCTGTCGGGATAGAGTTGCAGATGCCGCGCGACGGTCAGCAGATCGGCGCCGAGCGCGGGGCGGATCGCGGTGCTGTCGACATCAAAGAGGATGTCCTGCGGCATCGTCACCACAAGCGCCGAGCCGGTGTTGACGATCCCGACATTCGGATTGCCGAGCGAGGCGCGCAGATCGGCCGCCTGCCGGTCGAGCGCCGCGCCGACCGCGCCCCCAGCAACCGCGCCGACGCCCGCACCGATGATCGTGCTCGCGAGGCGGTTGTCGTCATCGCCGCGCGCAAATCCGATGAGGCCACCCACCAGCGCCCCGCCGATCGCCCCCTCGCGCGTGCGATCGCGCGTCGGGTCGCTGTAGTCGGCGGGCGTGCAGGCCCCGAGGGCAAGCGTCGCGGCAAGGGTGGCGCAAAGGGCGAAGGGTCTGGTCATGGAGGATCCTCGGGCAATGTTCGGCGCCATGATACCGCATGCGCGCGCGAAGGAAACAGGACAACGCGCAAGCGCCCCATCACCCTTGTGCGAGGGCGTCGGCGCGCGCGGCCTCCCACCCGAGCATCGCGCGCTTGACCGGCAGCCCCCAGTGATAGCCCCCGAGCGCGCCCGTCCCCCGCAGCGCGCGGTGGCAGGGGATCAGGAACGACACCGGATTGCGCCCGACCGCGGTGCCGACCGCGCGCACGGCGCGCGGCGCGCCGATGCGGGCCGCGATCGCGCCATAGGTCGTGACCTCGGCCGAGGGGATCGCGAGCAGCGCCTCCCACACCTTGATCTGGAAGGGCGCCCCGATGAGGTGGAGCGCCGCGCGCGGCCGGGGGGCGAAGATGTCCTGCACGAAGGGCGCGGCCGCGCCCG
This sequence comes from Gemmobacter sp., assembly GCA_030834485.1. Lineage (GTDB taxonomy): Bacteria > Pseudomonadota > Alphaproteobacteria > Rhodobacterales > Rhodobacteraceae > JAUREX01. The sequence continues at coordinate 10,381 of JAUREX010000012.1, read as the reverse complement.
GATCGGCAACCACCCGCGCCGCCGGCCAGCGCGCACAGAGGTCCGCGAGCGCCGCCTCGACCCCCGTCTCGGCCGCGAACGCGAGCCCCGCGATGCCATGCTCGGTCACGCAGGCCACCATCGGCCCGAAGGGCGAGGGGAAGGCGCCCCAGCGCAGCGTCACCCCCTCGCCCCGGCGCGCGATCTCGCCGGGGCGCATCGCCTCCCACCGCAGCGTCAGATCATGGAGCCGCCCCGACCCCGACAGCCCCGCCGCCTCTGCGGCCTCGAGCACGCCCGCCCGGCGCGCGAGCATCTCGCGCGCGATCCCGAGTGCCAGATATTGCTGGTAGCGCTTGGGCGACACCCCGACCCAGGCCGAGAAGAGGCGCTGGAAATGCGCCTCGGACATGCCGAGCGCGCCCGCGAGCGCCCCGAGCGTCAGCCCCGGCCCGGCCGCGTCGATGATCCCGAGCGCGCGGCGGATGACGTTGTAATGATAGCTCGCGCCTGCGTCTTCCATGGTCGGACCCCCCGCCTTTCGTTAGCGCGCGGCCGCCCCGCGCGCGACCCGAAAGCTGCGCATTCGCCCGTTGCCGAGGCGCGCGCAACCGTGCAATCAGGCGCCATGACGGCGCAGATGGATTACAGGGGCCTGCGGGAGGTGTTTTCCCGGTTCCGGGAGGCGAACCCGGAGCCCCGGGGCGAATTGCACCATGTGAACGCCTTCACGCTGCTCGTGGCGGTCGCCCTCTCGGCGCAGGCGACGGATGCGGGCGTGAACCGCGCGACGCGCCCCCTCTTTGAGCGCGTGCGCACCCCGCAGGAGATGCTCGATCTGGGCGAGGAGGCGCTGACCGAGGCGATCCGCACGATCGGGCTTTTCCGCACCAAGGCGCGCAATGTCATGAAGCTCTCGCGCATCCTCGTCGAGGAGCATGGCGGCGAGGTGCCCTCGTCGCGCGCCGCACTTCAGGCGCTGCCGGGGGTGGGGCGCAAGACGGCGAATGTCGTCCTCAACATGTGGTTCGGGATGCCGGCGCAGGCGGTCGATACCCACATCTTCCGCGTCGGCAACCGCACCGGCATCGCGCCGGGGCGCGATGTGGTGGCCGTCGAGCGCGCGATCGAGGATCATGTCCCGGCCGAGTTCCAGCACCACGCGCACCACTGGCTGATCCTGCACGGGCGCTATGTCTGCACCGCGCGCGCCCCGAAATGCGCCATCTGCCCCATTTCCGAGCTATGCCCATTTGAAGGAAAATCCGCATGAGCCGTTATGATGTTGTCGGGATCGGCAATGCCGTCGTCGATGTGATCGCGCCGGGGGGGGATGACTTCCTCTCGCGGATGGGGATCGAGAAGGGGATCATGCAGCTGATCGAGCGCGACCGCGCCGAGACGCTTTATGCGGCGATGTCGGACCAGCGCGAGATCCCGGGCGGGTCGGTCGCGAACACGATCGCGGGCGTGGGCAACCTCGGGCTGCGGACGGCCTTCATCGGGCGGGTGGCGGATGACGCGCTCGGGCGGTTCTATGTCGCGGCCCTCGCGGCCGAGGGGACGGATTTCCCGAACCCGCCCGTCGCGGGGGCGGCGCTGCCCACCTCGCGCAGCATGATCTTCGTGGGCGAGGATGGCGAGCGGTCGATGAACACCTATCTCGGCATCTCGGCCGAGGTCGGGCCGGCCGATGTCGATCCGGCCGTCGCGGGCGCCGCGCGGTTCCTGTTCCTCGAGGGGTATCTTTTCGACAAGGACCCCGGCAAGGCCGCCTTTCGCGCCGCCGCCGCGGCCTGCCGGGCGGGGGGCGGGCAGGCGGGGATCACGCTCTCGGACCCTTTCTGCGTCAACCGCCACCGGGCGGATTTCCGCGCCCTGATCGCGGGCGGGCTCGGCTTCGTGCTGGGCAACGAGCACGAATGGCAGGCCCTCTATCAGACCGCCGACCTCGATGCGGCGCTGGCGCAGGCGGCGGCGGAATGTCCACTCATCGTCTGCACCCGCTCGGGGGCGGATGTGGTGCTGATCGGCGCGGCCGAGGGGCGGGTCGAGGTGCCGGTCCACCGCGTCCAGCCGGTCGATGCGACGGGCGCGGGCGATCAGTTCGCGGCGGGGTTCCTCTATGGCCGCGCGACGGGCGCGCCGCTTGCGGTGGCGGGGCGGATGGGCTGCATCGCGGCGGCCGAGGTGATCGGCCATGTCGGCGCGCGGCCCGAGGCGGATCTGCGCGCCCTCTTTCGCGCCGAGGGGCTCGGCTGATCAGGCCTCGTAGCGGGTCGCGCCGCGGCGGTTCTCGTCGACCGGGCGGGTCGCGACCACGGCCTGATGGGCGCGCTGCTCGCAGCCCGTGCGGGGGCAGACGCGGCAGTTGATCCCTATCGGGGTCATCTGCGCGCCCGAAAGCGCGAAGGGCCTGGCATAGCCGATCTGGTCGACGTGCTCGATCGCGCAGCCCATCGCGACGGCAAGGCTGTTATCCTCGTTCTGGTGGCGCCAGGTCGGGCGGCCGACGGTGCGGGCGAGCACGAAATACTGGCTGCGGTCGGGCATCTCGACGAATTGCGGCACGATCCGCCCCGGCGTGCGAAAGGCGAGGTTGACATCAAGTCGCGGGCAGGCGCCGCCGTATTCCGCGAGGTGAAAATCCGTCGCGTTGAAGCGCTTGGTGACGTTCCCGCTGCGATCGATGCGCAGAAAGAAGAAGGGCACCCCGAGCGCCCCTTCGCGCTGGAGCGTCGTGACGCGGTGGCAGGCCTGCTCGAAGCTGACGCCAAAGCGCGTGGCGAGGTGGTCGAAATCATAGCGCGACGCCTGCGCCTCGGCCAGAAACGCGCCATAGGGCATGAGGAGTGCGGCCGCGAAGTAATTCGCAAGCTCGACCCGCAGCCGCGCGGTTCCGTGCGCATCCCCCACGCCCGAGCGCGCCACGATCGCGTCGAGCAGCTGGCGCCGTTCGAGCAGCCCCGCCATATGCGCGAGCTGAAAGATGCGGTTCGAATGGTCGAGCGCCTCCGAAAGCTGGATCTCGCGGCGCAATTCGTCATAGCGGCGCAGCGTGCCCGGCATCTCGTCGACGCGCATGAGCCGCACGCGCGCCCCCTGATGCGCGAGCAGACGGCGCTTGAGCGCGCCATAGGTCTCATCGGGGTCGGGGCGGCCCTCGTCGGTCCAGAAGTGTTCGGCGGCTTCCTCGATCTCGCGGAAATGGTTGCGGTTGCGGCGAAAGACGTCATGCACCGCCGCCTCGGGCGAGGGCGCGATGCCGAGGGGTTCGGCGGTCTCGCTCAGCGCAAGGAGCTGGTCGGTCTGGGCCTGATGGGCGCGGTGGAGGCGGATCAGCGCCTCGGCGACGCCCGGGGCATGGACGATCGCGGCCCGCAACTGCGCCAGATCGACCCGCGCATCGGCAAGCAGCGGATCCTGCATCACCACGCGCAGGTCCGACAGCTGACGTGTCGAATCCTCTTCGGCGATGTCGCGCCAGTCGACGCCATAGACCTCGAAGAGGCGCAGCATCACGGGCACCGAGACCGATCGCTCGTTGTTCTCGAGCAGGTTGACATAGGAGGCGCTGATCCCGAGGGCGCGCGCCATCTGGGCCTGCGTCTCGGACCGCTCGAGCCGGAGCCGGCGAAGCTGCGGGCCAATGAAGGTCTTGCGCATCCTGTCACCCTCTTGTCAAGTTTACAGTATTACAAAACTTGCCGTGTGTAAATCCGAGCATTCACAGCAGAACCCGCTTTCGCTTTGCCTTTCGGCCCTGCGGTGTCATGTCGCATCTGTATCGTCGCACAGGAATCACGTCATGAGCCATACCCTCCACCCGCTCCGCCGCCAGCGCCTCCAGCGGTCGGAACTCGCCGTCCCGGCCTCGAACCCGACCATGATCGACAAGGCCGCGACCGGCCCCGCCGATTACATCTTTCTCGATCTCGAGGATGCGGTCGCGCCCCCCGAAAAGGAGCAGGCGCGCAAGAACGCGATCCAGGCGCTCAATGACATCGACTGGGCCGCGAATGGCAAGACGGTGTCGGTGCGCATCAACGGGCTCGATACGCATTACATGTATCGCGACGTCGTCGACGTGATGGAGCAGGCGGGCGGGCGGGTGCACACGCTCCTTGTCCCCAAGGTCGGGGTTCCGGCCGACCTCTACATGGTCGAGGCGATGGTCAACCAGATCGAGCAGGCCAAGGGGCTTTCGACCCGCGTCGGCCTCGAGGCGCTGATCGAGACCGCGCTCGGCATGGCCAATGTCGAGGATATCGCCCGTTTCGGCGGCAGGCTCGAGGCGCTGCACTTCGGGGTCGCGGATTACGCCGCCTCGATGCGGGCGCGGACGGTCAACATCGGCGGCCTCAACCCCAACTATCCGGGCGATCAGTGGCATGCCGCGATCTCGCGCATGGTGGTGGCGTGCCGCGCCTATGGGCTGCGCGCGATCGACGGCCCCTTTGGCGATTTCTCGGACCCCGAGGGCTACAAGGACGGCGCGCGCCGGGCCGCCGCACTCGGCTGCGAGGGGAAATGGGCGATCCACCCCTCGCAGGTCGCGCTTGCCAACGAGGTCTTCAGCCCGCCCGAGGCCGAGGTGACGCGCGCGCGCCGCATCATCGAGGAGTTGCGCAAGGCCGAGGCCGAGGGCCGCGGCGCCGCCGCCCTTGACGGCAAGATGATCGACGCGGCGTCCGAAAAGATGGCGCGCAACGTTCTCGTGCTCGCCGACGCCATCGCCGCGCGCAGCAACTGATCCCCGACCGCAGGAGGACATCATGGACATCCACGAATATCAGGCCAAGGAAATCCTTTCCCGCTTCGGCGTGCCGGTGCCGCGCGGCGGCCTCGCCTACAGCCCCGAGCAGGCGGGCTATCGCGCGCGCGAACTGGGCGGCTCGGCCTGGGTCGTCAAGGCGCAGATCCATTCGGGCGGGCGCGGCGCGGCCGGCGGCGTGAAGCTCTGCCGCACCGACGAAGAGGTGCGCGACTTTGCCGCCACCCTCTTCGGGCGCCAGCTTGTCACCAAGCAGACCGACGCGAACGGCAAGGGCGTCTATCGCATCTGGGTCGAGGGCGCGTCGGACATCGCGCAGGAGCTCTATCTGGGCTTCGTGCTCGACCGCAAATCCGAGCGCATCATGATCGTCGCCTCGGCGCATGGCGGGATGGAGATCGAGGATCTCGCGGTCAGCGACCCGGCCAGCCTGCGGCGCATGGTCGTCGATCCGGCCGTGGGCCTTGCCGAATATCAGGCGCGCGAGCTTGCCTTCGCGCTCGGCCTGCGCGGCGGGCAGATCGCGCAGATGGTCACGATCCTGCGCGCTTGCTACCGCGCCTATCGCGACCTCGACGCGACGATGGTCGAGATCAACCCGCTTGTCATCACCGGCAAGGGCGATCTCGTGGCGCTTGATGCCAAGATGAGCTTCGACACCAACGCGCTGTTCCGCCGGCCAGAGATCGCCGAATTGCGTGACCGCAGCCAGGAGGACCCGCGCGAAAGTGCGGCGGGCGATCATGGCCTCTCCTACGTCGGGCTCGATGGCGACATCGGCTGCATCATCAACGGCGCGGGCCTTGCGATGGCGTCGATGGACATGATCAAGCTCGCCGGCGGAGAGCCTGCGAACTTTCTCGACATCGGCGGCGGCGCAAGCCCCGAGCGCGTCGTGCGCGCCTTCCGCACCGTGCTCGCGGACCGCAACGTGCTTGTCATCCTCGTCAACATCTTCGCGGGCATCAACCGCTGCGACTGGGTGGCCGAGGGTGTGGTGCAGGCCTATCGCGAACTGGGCCTGACGCTGCCGGTGGTCGTGCGCCTCGCCGGCACCAACGTAGAGGAGGGCCGGCGCATCGTCGACACCTCGGGCCTGCCGCTCATCTCTGCCGATACGCTCGCCGACGCCGCCGCCAAGGCGGTCGCCGCCCGCAACCGCATCGCCGCCTGAAAGGGAACCGCCATGACCATCCTCATCGACGAGAACACCCCCATCATCGTGCAGGGCATGTCGGGCCGGATCGGCCAGTTCCACGCCGCCGACATGATCCGCCACGGCACCCGCGTCGTGGGCGGCGTGACGCCCGGCAAGGGCGGCGAGACGCTCCTCGACCGGCCGCTCTTCAACACCGTGCGCGAGGCTGTCGAGGCCACGGGCGCCGAGGCGAGCCTCGTCTTCGTGCCCCCGCCCTTTGCGGCCGACGCGATCATGGAGGCGGCCGATGCGGGCATCCGCACCGCCGTCTGCGTGACCGACGGCATCCCCGCGCAGGACATGATGCGCATCAAGCGCTTCCTCAAGCGCTATCCGGCCGAGCGCAAGATGCGCCTGATCGGGCCGAATTGCGCGGGCGTCATCTCGCCGGGCAAGTCGTTCATGGGCATCATGCCGCCGCACATCTACATGCCCGGCCGCATCGGCATCGTCGGACGTTCGGGCACGCTCGGCTACGAGGCCGCGGCCCAGATGAACGACCTCGGGATCGGGGTGTCGACCTCGGTCGGGATCGGCGGCGACCCGATCAACGGCTCATCCTTCCGCGACATCCTCGAGCTTTTCGAGGCCGACCCCGGCACGGATGCGGTGATGATGATCGGCGAGATCGGCGGCCCGCAAGAGGCCGAGGCGGCAGAATATGTCCGCACCCGGATGAAAAAGCCCGTGGTGGCCTATATCGCCGGCCTGTCGGCGCCCAAGGGCCGCAAGATGGGGCATGCGGGCGCGATCATCTCGGCCTTCGGCGAGAGCGCGCAGGAAAAGGTCGAGATCCTCTCGGCCGCGGGCATCACCATCTCGCCCACGCCCTCGGCGATGGGCGAGACGATGGCGCGTGTCCTCGCGGGCCGCGTCGCCGCCTGAGGGGCGTCATCCAAGACCGAGGGGGCCCGGCCGGGCCTCCTCGCTCAAAAGCACATTGGCCTCGACCTGCCCCACCCCGGGCAGGGTCATGATGCGCCGGCGCAGGATGCGCTCGAAATCGGCGATGTCGCGGGCGACGACGCGCAGGCGATAGTCGAAGAGCCCCAGCACATGCTGCACCACCTGCACCTCGGGGATGGCCTGCGCCGCGCGCTCGAAATCCTCGAGGCTCGGCCGCCCCTTGGTCGCGAGCTTGACGCCCAGAAAGACCGTGACGCCAAAGCCGAGTGCGGCGCGATCCGCCACGACCCGCCGACCCGCGATCACGCCCGCCTCCTCGAGCCGGCGGATCCGCCGCCAGGCGGCCGGCTGCGACAGCCCCAGCGCCCGCCCGATCGCGCCTGCGCCTCGGCCCGCATCCTCGGCCATCGCGCGCAGGATCGCCCGGTCGGTGTCGTCGATCTCGATCACAGCGGCAGCGCGCCTTCGTCGCGGATGGTGGCGACAAGCATCAACGCCTCGGTGTCGGCGATGTGCGGGAGCCGCAGGATGCGGTCGCGATAGACCTGCGCGTAGTGCGCCATGTCGCGCGCGATCACGGTCAGGCGCACATCGACCCGGCCGAGGAAGGTCTCGATCGAGGTGACCTCGGGCACCTCGCGGGCGGCGGCGATGAAATCGTCGAAGGCGCGCGGATGGGTCTTGTCGAGGGTGAAGCGCAACGAGACCTCGACCTCCCAGCCGAGCGCGCGCCAGTCGATCACGGCGCGCACCGGGCCGAGGATGCCGGCCGCGCGCATCCGCTCGATCCGCCGCCAGGCGGTCGCGGCGGTGACGCCCGCACGGCGCGCAAGCTCGGCCCCCGCCAGATCGGGGTCGGCGAGGTGGTGGCGCAGGATCCGCCGGTCGGTCTCGTCGATCAGCATGAATATTCCGCCAGAGGCTTTATCTGAGAATGAGCGTTTCACGAAACCGCGGATAATGTCAAACAATGCGCCCGCCGTCGCGCCCTGGCGCCTATGGTGCGCGCCGCATATCTGCAAGGAGAAAGACCATGCGCGTCTACTACGACCGCGACTGCGACATCAACCTCATCAAGGACAAGAAGGTGGCGATCCTCGGCTATGGCAGCCAGGGCCACGCGCATGCGCTGAACCTGCGCGATTCGGGGGCGCGCAACATCGTCGTCGCACTCCGCCCGGGCTCGCCCAGCGCGAAGAAGGCCGAAGCCGAGGGCCTCAAGGTCATGGACATCGCCGCCGCGGCGGCGTGGTGCGACCTCATCATGTTCACCATGCCCGACGAGCTTCAGGCCGAGACCTATCGCAAGCATGTCCACGACAACCTGCGCGAGGGCGCCGCGATCGCCTTTGCCCATGGCCTCAACGTCCATTTCGGCCTGATCGAGCCCAAGAAGGGCGTCGATGTCATCATGATGGCGCCCAAGGGCCCCGGCCACACGGTGCGCGGCGAATACCTCAAGGGCGGCGGCGTGCCCTGCCTTGTGGCGGTGCACAACGACGCCTCGGGCCGCGCGCTCGAGATCGGGCTGTCCTATTGCTCGGCCATCGGCGGCGGGCGGTCGGGCATCATCGAGACCGACTTCAAGGAAGAATGCGAAACCGACCTCTTCGGCGAGCAGGCGGTGCTCTGCGGCGGCCTCGTCGAGTTGATCCGCATGGGCTTCGAGACGCTGGTCGAGGCGGGCTATGCCCCCGAGATGGCCTATTTCGAATGCCTCCACGAGGTGAAGCTGATCGTCGACCTCATCTATGAGGGCGGCATCGCCAACATGAACTACTCGATCTCGAACACCGCCGAATTCGGCGAATATGTCTCGGGCCCGCGCATCCTGCCCTATGCCGAGACGAAGGCGCGCATGAAGGCCGTGCTCGAGGACATCCAGCAGGGCCGCTTCGTGCGCGACTGGATGACGGAATGCGCCGTCGGCCAGCCGAGCTTCAAGGCGATCCGGCGCAACAACGACGCCCACCAGATCGAAGAGGTCGGCGCGAAGCTGCGTGCGATGATGCCCTGGATCACCAAGGGCCGCATGGTGGACAAGGCGCGGAACTGAACCGCCCGATGCGATTTTGGCAGGGCCGGGCGATCCCCGGCCCTGCCCGCCGCCCTATCCGCCGAACAGCACCCCGTGCATCGCCCGCCCGGGCAGGAGCGTGAACGCCCCTGTCAGCACGAGGCCGAGGCCATAGAGCCAGACCATCGCGCGGCTGTGGGTCGCGATGTCGCCGCGATAGGCGGCATCGACCGCGCGAAAGAGCGTCCAGAGCGTCACGAGCGAGAGCAGATGGATCGGGCTGAAGGGGCCGATCCAGCGCAATTCGGCGATGAAGAGGCCCGAGACCGCCACCGCCCCCATGAGCATCACGTAAAGCCAGCCGAGCGCGCGATGCGCGCCCCGCCCCTTGGGCAGCACAAGCTGAAGCCCGCCCGCGGCCAGCGCGCCGAGCGCAAGGAGCGCATGCGCCGGGATCGGCTGGGGATGGGCCAGAAGGGGCGCGAGGTCCGCCATCAGCCGGCCTCTGCCGCGATCGTCTCGGCAAGGCTGCCCACGACCTCGGCCAGCAGCCCCTCATCCGCGCATTCGGCCATGACGCGGATCAGCGGCTCGGTGCCCGAGCGGCGGATCAGAAGCCGCCCCGCCGCGCCCAGACGCGCCTCGGCCGACGCGATGGCGCGGCGCACCGCATCCGCCGCCAGCGGGTCGCGCCCCGGGGCATAGCGGATGTTGCGCAGCATCTGGGGCACGGGCTCGAACTGGCGCAGCGTCTCGGCCGCGCCGCGCCCGCTGCGCTGCATCTCCGAGAGGACCTGGAGGGCCGCCACCAGCCCGTCGCCCGTGGTGACGTAATCGGTCATCACGATATGGCCCGACTGCTCGCCGCCGAGGTTGAAGTCCCCCTCGCGCATCCGCTCGACCACATAGCGATCGCCGACCGCGGTGCGCTCCAGCCCGACACCGCGGGCGGCAAGGAAGCGTTCGAGCCCGAGGTTCGACATCACCGTCGCCACCAGCGCCCCACCCCTCAGCCGCCCCTCGGCCGCCCAGCGCGCTGCGATCATCGCCATGATCTGGTCGCCATCCGCGACATGGCCGGTCTCATCGAGGATCATCACCCGGTCGGCGTCGCCATCGAGCGCGATGCCCACATCCGCGCCATGCACCACGACCGCCTCGGCCGCCGCGCGCGTGTCGGTCGACCCGCAGCCGCGGTTGATGTTCGTCCCGTCCGGCGCGACGCCCACCGGCACGACCTCGGCGCCAAGCTCCCACAGCACCTCGGGTGCGGTGCGATAGGCCGCGCCATTGGCGCAATCGATCACGACCTTGAGGCCCGCGAGCGGCCCGCGGCCCGAAAACGTCGTCTTGGCGTATTCGACATAGCGGCCGCGGGCGTCGTCGATGCGCCGCGCGCGCCCGATCTCGGCCGGGGGCACGAGGACGGGATCGGCCGCCGCATAGCCCTCGATCTCGGCCTCGGCCGCGTCCGAGAGCTTGAAGCCGTCGGGGCCGAAGAACTTGA